>NZ_AP028067.1:1904038-2221377 GCF_030297155.1 Vibrio sp. FE10
TCGATGACCGACCTCGACGGACGCGTTAAACAGATCCGCGAAATGGTCGACGTGATCAGCGGTATTGCAGAAAACACCAACTTGCTAGCATTGAACGCCGCAATCGAAGCAGCGAGAGCCGGTGAACAAGGAAGAGGCTTTGCTGTGGTTGCCGATGAAGTCAGAAAATTAGCCAGCGGCACTTCTCAGCAAACCACTAATATTCGCAATATGATGAATGAACTAGTCGCTGCAGCAGGCCGTTCTCGCTCGGCGGTAACTGAATCTCGAAGCGAAATGGCCAATGCGATGCAAACCAGTGGTGATGTTAAGCAAGCTTTTGAAAAAATTGAAGTTGCAGTGAGTCAGATTAAAGGGCGAGTTGAGCAAATCATGGTGGCGACTGAGCAGCAGGCACGCGCCACGGTTGATGTTACGCATTCAATCACCCGTGTATCGGAGCAGGGTGAAGATACCAAGTTGCAGTTAGAATCTATGATTGAAAGCTCAGAACAAGTCGCCGAGATAGCAGGGCATCAACAAGCCATGCTTCACAAGTACCAGTTGCAAGCTGAAAAGTAGAAACGTTGGCTGCTGTTTCTTGATAAATATTGAATAACTACCAAGCGAAATAGGATTTACGAAAAAGGCAGAGTACGAGACTCTGCCTTTTATTTTTTACATTATTTACCTGTCTATTTGAGCTTCTCTACATCGGCAACATTGGCATGATTTGTTGGAAAAAGATGAGCGAGGCAACACCACTGATCACAACCCAAATCAGATCAAAACGAAGGCTAACGAGCGTACAAACAATCGCAGCCAAAACCTTTGGGTTGTGAAGATCGAATTCCATTTCAGACCCCGCACCTAAAATCTCCACAGCAATGATCGCAGGTAAAACCGTAACAGGAACGAAGCGCAGCGTCTTTTTAAAACGCTCCGACATCTCAAACTTGCCCGCCATACCAATCACAGAGAAACGAATGATGAAGGTTGCTGCCGCCATCGCTAAAGTAATAAGAATAAAAGTCGTTGTATTCATGATTATGCCACTCCGCTTTCTTCGATTAATAAACCAGTTTGTGTTGTTTCTTGTTCTGCTTTCTCTGTCGATAGATCCATACGATACCCCGCGTAAACGCCTACAACCGCTGCGATAACGAGACCAAGTGAGTAGGGTAGTTCTGCAAGTAGAACGCCAGTGAACGTCGCAACGATAGCCGCCACAATGCACTCGCGACTTTTCACTTGCGGAATCACAATAGCAATGAAGGCTGCAACCATTGCGAAATCTAAACCATAGTTAGCAATTTCAGGGAACGAAGAACCAATCAGAGCACCTAAGAAATCTGCCATGACCCAGTTAACCCAAAATCCGCCCATCGCCGCCAAATAGAACCAATGACGCCCTTCTTTTTCTGCCTTCATTTCATTGATCGTTACTGCGTAAACCTCGTCCGTTAACCCGTAAGACATCAACATACGCATATGAATAGGATATTCCTTCATGTGTTCAGACATGGATGCGCTATAGAGCATGTGACGCAGGTTGATAATAAAAGTGGTAAACATGATAACGACGATGCTCGCCGACGATTGAACCAAGCCTAGTGCGACCATTTGCGATGAACCCGCAAACACAGTGAATGACCATAAAGTACTTTGTGTAACGGTCATTCCAGCCGTGATACTGATTGCCCCGACAATGAATGAAAATGGAAATGCGCCTACGCACAACGGAAAGATGGCACGTAGCCCTGCCTGTATTTGTTGTTTATTCATGACTGCTCACCCTAAATTAAAAATTCAAATTTATTTGCAAAATATGATGAGAATCGTATTGGTGATTAATTTATTTTTCAAACATAGATTAAAATTTATTTGATTTAGATCGGTATTCTTGAGTCAAACAAAAACAGGGGTTGAATTAACTACTTCAAATTCAATTGGTTAGCTCTTGTTTCATTTTTGGTATCTTTGATTGTTCTTTTTGAATTGATTTTATTGCAACTATTTTTGCATTTTATCGTTTTCAATGGTTAAACTGTAGTTGAAATATTTAGGCAACTAAGAACAGGATTAAACATGAAAGAAATCATTACAGCAGATAAAGCACCAGAAGCTATTGGACCTTACTCACACGGCAACGCGATGGGTAACCTAGTTTTTACATCAGGCCAATTGCCTGTATGCAAAAAAAAGGGCGGCGTAGTGGAAGGCGGTGTTAGCGAACAATCCCGTCAGTCGTTGCTTAACCTTCAATATGTTTTACAAGCGGCAGGCAGTGACCTGGACGCAGTACTCAAAACAACATGCTACTTATCAGACATTAACGATTTTGCTGCGTTCAACGAGGTCTATAAAGAGTTCTTTGAAACGGATTGTCCTGCTCGTAGCTGCTTTGCAGTGAAGGATCTTCCTCTCGGCGTGAAAATCGAAATTGAAGCAATTGCTGGTCGTAAGTAGCTGGTCGTAAATAATTGAAGAATAGTGTGAGGTCCTTACTATGAAACAACAATGGCAACAGTATAAAGAGATTTTAAATACCGTCGTTAAACCCGCTCTTGGCTGCACAGAACCCATCTCCGCAGCTTACGCTTGTTCAGTCGCGGCCAAGATGCTTGTGGGTACACCGGATAAAGTTCGAGTGTATGTATCGGATAATTTATACAAAAACTCTATGGGCGTGTTTGTTCCGGGAACAGGAAAAATCGGCTTACCCATTGCTGCAGCTGTTGGTGCAATTGGTGGGGACCCACACGCTGGTTTAGAAGTTCTAGCGAAGATCACCGCACAAGATGTCGATAAAGCTCAGGCACTCATTGATGCAGGACAGGTGAGCGCACATCGCAAAGACGTCGATGAATTCATCTATTGTTATACTGAAGTTGAATCTGAAGGACAAATCGCGACGGTTGAAATCAGTGGTGGTCATACTCAGATCATCACCAAGACCTTAAATGGTACGGTTCTATTCAGTCAAGATTGCGACCAAACAGTATCTACAGGATCGATTTGTGAAGGGATAGATATTGATATTGGCAGTATCTATAACTATGCCACGAGCGCAGACTTCGAAGATATTCAGTTTATTTTGGAAGCCTCTGAACTTAACGGCAAGCTATCGCAAGAAGGTCTTGACCACGCGTATGGGCTCGAGGTTGGTCGTACCATGGAACAAGGTATCCAACTGGGTTTAATGAGCGAAGATCTTGTGAACAGCATCGTTATGCAAACCGCAGCGGCATCTGACGCTCGTATGGGCGGTGCGACACTGCCAGCGATGAGTAACTTTGGTAGTGGCAATCAAGGTATTGCTGCAACAATACCGGTTGTTGTGATTGCCAAGCACTTTAAATCGTCTCAAGAGCAATTAGCACGCGCACTGATCATGAGCCATCTTGGTGCCATTTACATCAAGTCGTACTATCCGCCGCTTTCTGCTTTTTGTGGTAACACAGTTACGAGTGCAGCTGCTGCGATGGCGATGGTGTATCTTGCTAAAGGTTCATTTGAGCAGGGTTGTTACTCAATTCAGAACGTACTAAGTGATTGTTCTGGAATGGTTTGTGATGGCGCGAAATCGACCTGTGCGATGAAGGTGAAAACCTCAACCAGTGCAGCGGTAAATGGCTTCTTAATGGCGATGCGCTGTAACGAAGCTCACAACCAAGGCATTGTTGCTGATGATGTCGAGACCAGTATCCGCAATATTGGAAAATTGGTTACCGCTGGTATGAGTGTTACAGACTCAACGATTATTGATATAATGTCAGCGTAATCAAACGTTTTAGAATAAAACAAACCGCTTGGTATTTTTACTTAGCGGTTTTTTCGCCAGAAGAGGAAGGACTCAGTGTTTGAATTAGCTCAAAGTGATTATGATATTTTGCACTCAATCGAAAACATCGTTGACGGGATTGCTGCAATGTATGGCGAGCATACGGAAGTGTTATTGCACAGTTTAGATGTTCGCAACCCTTCGATTATCAAAATCGCGAACAGTCATGTCACCGGTCGAGACGTAGGCGCACCGATTACCAACTTAGCGTTAATGAAGCTGACTCAAGGTAAAGACGTGTCGGGTGCTTATATGACAAAATGTCCCGATGGCAAAACCTTACGTTCTATGACGACGATAATTCGAAATCCTCAACAGAAAGCCATCGGTTTGTTATGTATCAACACCAACCTCGATGCACCATTCCAAGAGGTGATGCATTCACTGGTTCCTTGTTTGCTTCCACATCTAGAAAGACCTCAAACAACGCCTGAAACCTTTGCCCGCAGTAATGAAGAGATGATGCACAGCTCAATTGAAACCGTGCGAGAGCAGGTGACGAGCGATCCTGAAATTGCACCATCGAAGAAGAGTCGTGAGATTGTGACACGATTGCATGAAATGGGTATTTTCGATTTGAAAGACAGTGCGCAAATAGCAGCAAAAGGTCTCGATATATCTATCCACACCATCTACCGCTACTTACGTGAGCTAAAAGCGTAACGTTTGGTTCGCGTTTACTGTCTAGTTTTTAGTTTTCTGGTTGTATCTAAATGGCTGGGTGATCAGTTTATCCAGTCGCTGCTCTTTTCCATCGCGTATTTCGGGAACACCAATATTGACCTTGTCGTGACCAAGCTTAGGTTGAGCACGATAGGTTTTGAACCAAATGTCCCACACCGATAAAAAGAAACCAAAGTTCGAATGGGTTTCTTTAACAATGACGGAATGGTGAACTCGGTGCATGTCGGGCGTCACAATCACTTTGCGTAACGGTTTATCCAGCCACAAAGGCAATCGGCCGTTGCTGTGGTTGAACATCGCACTCACATTCAACACCACTTCGAAGATCACCACCGCTAATGCCGGAACGCCGAGTACAAAAATCAACGCGACTTTAATCAACATCGATAAGATCATCTCAATCGGATGAAAGCGTGTCCCCGTTGTTACATCGATATCGAGGTCAGCGTGATGAACTCGGTGTAGTTGCCAAAGCCAAGGAATTCGATGAAAGACCAAGTGCTGTGTATAGATTGCTAAATCCAGCAACACGACACACAAAAACACGGTGATTTCAAAAGGCAATGAGATGGTGTTAAACAGACCCCACTGATTTTGCTCGGCAATGATCGCAGCTTGGAAGGCCGCAACCGGTATTAATGTCGCCATTAAAACACTATTAAGAGCCATCAAAGAGAAGTTATTCCCCCAACGAAACCATTTGCTTTGAGTCAGCGTTTTTCTAGGAGCTCGATATTCCCACAACGCACACATGATGAAAGCGGTGATAAAACAAACAAGGCGTAGTAGTGCTGGGTCTTGCATAAGAATTCCTTCTATCATTATCAAGCCACTGTAAGTACAATCGTGCCACTTTTCTAGTTCTATCTGTCGTTATTGTCCATGAGAATCCACGCTTTCCACCGTTTATACCAACACCGTTTATCCATTGCTACTAAGCCGTTTAATGCACGCGGTTGTAAAGTGGTTCGATGTGAGTATTGCAAAATCAAACAAGACAGCTGTATCTGTGAGCATCAACCAAACATAGATACGAACGTCGCCACCATGTTGATCTTGTCAGATAACGAAATCTTGAAACCAAGTAATACAGGGCGACTCATTGTCGACACGGTTAAGGACAGCTACGCGTACCTTTGGCATCGTACTGAGCCAAATCAAGAGATGTTGGATGTCCTCAAAGATGACAAATACCAACCTGTGATCGTATTCCCTGAAGACTATACCGACGACAAAACACGTGTGGTTCAAGACCTGCCACAAATGCGTGACCCTAATAAAACGTTATTGCTGATTTTCATTGATGGCAGTTGGCGCGAAGCGCGACGTATCTTCCGTCGTTCAGAGTATCTGCAAGATTTACCTGTGTTATCGATTGAACCTGAGTCAGTTTCTCAATACATGATGCGTAAGTCAGACAACGAACAACACCTTTCTACTGCAGAAGTCGCGAGCTTAGTATTAAAGCAAGCGGGTGAAGAGCAGGGCGCTAAGACTTTACAGCTATGGTTTGAAGCATTTCGCGAAAGCTACATGCTAAGTAAGACGCGTTATAAGTCAGATCCAACCAAACCTAGCCTGAACGCTTTCATAGAACACAGTAAAAGTGAGACTTCACTCTAACCTTTAACCGCTTTGTGCTGACTTGTTGTTCAAACAGACTCGATCACGAGATAAGTTTGTTATCTATCACGGTTTGTAGGGGGAGTGTTATGGATAATGCTCCTTAGTTGTTTAATTTAAAAATTTTATTTGCCCGAATTTAGGGAAAAATTGGAGAGATTTCATGTATTACGGCTTCGATGTTGGCGGCACAAAAATTGAGTTTGGTGCATTCAACGAGAAACTTGAGCGAGTAGCAACAGAGCGTGTTCCAACACCAACAGACGATTATCAATTACTGCTTGATACGATTGCTGGCTTGGTTAAAAAATACGATAGCGAATTCTCTTGCGAAGGCAAGATTGGCCTTGGTCTTCCTGGCATGGAGAACGCAGACGACGGCACAATGCTTGTTGTTAACGTACCAGCTTCAACAGGCAAGCCACTTCGTAAAGACTTAGAAGCGCTTATTGGTCGTAGTGTAAAAATCGAGAACGATGCGAACTGTTTTGCACTTTCAGAAGCATGGGATGATGAACTTAAAGATGAACCATCAGTGGCTGGCCTAATTCTAGGTACTGGCTTCGGTGGCGGTTTAGTTTATGAAGGCAAAGTTTTCTCTGGTCGTAACCACGTTGCAGGCGAGCTCGGCCATATGCGTCTTCCTATTGATGCATGGTTCCACCTTGGCGACAACGCACCACTATTAGGTTGTGGTTGTGGTAAGAAAGGTTGTTTAGACAGCTACTTATCAGGTCGCGGCTTCGAATTGATTTACGAGCACTACTTCGGTGAGAAGAAGAAAGCGATTGAAATCATCCAAGCATACAACGAAGGTGAAGCAAAAGCGGCTGAGCACGTAGATCGCTTTATGGAGCTATTGGCTATCTGTTTTGCGAACCTGTTTACGGGTCTTGACCCACATGTTGTTGCACTGGGTGGCGGTCTTTCAAACTTCGAACTTATCTACGAAGAAATGCCAAAGCGCATACCTAAGTACCTATTGTCTGTAGCGAAGTGTCCTAAGATCATCAAAGCGAAACACGGTGATTCAGGCGGCGTTCGTGGTGCTGCATTCCTTAACATTAAGTAATCGCAACTTAACGTTAAGCTAGTTAAAAAACATAAATAAAAATGCCGCAATCTCGAAAGAGGTTGCGGCATTTTTTACTGTTCGGTGTTTTCGTTTCTTTAGCTCTTAACTTCTTAGCTCTCAAGTGCAAACGAAAAGCTAGAAACTACAGATCGAGAAAAAGAAGCCAGAGGGCTTACTTCTTCTTTTTGCCAACACCAAGGTTGTCTTTTTGCTTCAACGTAAGCTTAGTAAAGCCAAGCTTACGGAAATAGTTGTCTTGGTAGTTACGAACCGCTTTAGTATCAGAAATAAACTCAAGCTGTTGCTCAGTTTTTAGATACTCGGTGATGTCGATACCTTCAGCTGCAGCAACAGCTTCTTGGATCGTGCGGTGTTCTTGTTTCGAAAACAGTAACTCTTTGTCTTCGTCTTTGTAAGTGTACAGAATGGTACGAGCCATGATGCTCTCCAATAGAATTATTACTTTGCGCGCACTCTACATAAAAACAGTACGTGGCTCAAGGTTATGATAAAAAATCTTAAGATTATCGTTCTAACGTTTAGCGTAATTTAAGCTATTTGTCTTTTAGGCAAAGAACAGGTTGTCTTTCACGAAACGAAAAGAAAAGAACAAAAAGCCCCTTAACATCGAAAGCTCGATAGAAGGGGCTTCCTCTATGTCTTGGCGAAGATCTTCCAAATCAATTAAAAAGCTTCTAAGTCAATTAAAAAGCAGCTAAGTCAACTTAGGTGTTTGAGCTTTGAATCAAACGCGACCTTGTAGCGGAATGATCGTTACCGTCTCACCAACTTTCACGGTATCAACCGCTGGTGAGATTTCGATTAAGCAGTTCGCTTCGCTCATTGAACGCAGAATACCTGAACCTTGCTTACCGGTTGTTTTCACTTCAAGCACACCAGATTCACTCATTGAGAACACACCGCGACTGAACTCAGTACGACCTTGACGTGAACGCAATTGCTCAGTCGCAACCGCGTTCGCTTTCACTGGTGTCCAGTTAGTTTGACCTTGTAGCTTACGAATCGCAGGCTCAACAAAGTTAATAAACGACACCATCACAGCAACTGGGTTACCCGGTAAACCAAAGAAAGGTTTGTCTTCAATTTTGCCGTAAGCAAGAGGGCGACCCGGACGCATGTTAATACGCCAGAAGTTAATCTCACCCAACTTATCTAATGCGAGTTTGATGTAGTCAGCATCACCGACAGACACACCACCTGAAGTCAGAACCATATCGGTCTCTAAAGACGCAACATGAAGCACATCCATCATCTTTTGTTCGTCATCTTCAATGATGCCGTAGTCAACAATGTCACAACCTAGCTTTTGAAGCATGCCGATGATCGTGAAACGGTTCGAGTCGTAGATAGAGTTCGGCTTCTGCTCACTACCCGGTGCTTGAACTTCATCACCCGTAGAGAACACACCGACTTTTACTTTGCGTAGAACAGGGCAGCTACCAAAACCCAGTGACGCCATCATACCCATTTCTGGTGCTTCGATGCGTGTTCCACGAGTAAAGACAGGTTGGCCGATTTCTAAATCTTCACCCGCCATGCGGACATTTTGTCCAACCGAGATTTTAGCGTCTGGGAAGCTAACTGTGTCGCCTTCTTGAACGGCTTGCTCACGCATCACAACCACATCAACACCTTCAGGCATTGGTGCGCCCGTCATGATCTTAACGGCTTCACCTTGTTGAACTTTTTTATCGTAGCTGTGACCAGCCATGACTTCAGCAACCAGTCGGTAGCTATCCAGTTCTAAATCTTCACTGCGGATTGCGTAGCCATCCATCGCAGAGTTGGTGTTTTGAGGTACATTGATTGGCGAGATGACATCTTCAGCCAGTACGCGACCGTAGCCTTTTTCTAACGCCACTGATTCAGTGAGAACCAGCGCATCAATACTATCAACGATCTTTTGCTGACCTTGCGTAACGCTTAAGCCAGCAGGAGAAAATGAATCACAACACACAACCGGTGTATCGTCTTTTGAAGATGAACACGACGCTGTTTTGCTTGTTGTCGAAGCAGGGTCGAATGATTGAGCATACTCGATGATGAAATCACGAATCGCTTCTAAGTCGCTTATCGCTATTTGTGGCAAGTCTGATTCAACTTGGCTGTCCGCGGCAATCGCAATAATGTTGTCATCGTTTGGATACAACCAAGGCTTACCAACTTCGTCTCTGTGCAGTTCAATTTTTGGGAAGGCGATGTTCTTGCAGCCTTCAACCAGAATCAAGTCCAACGTGTTGGTATCAAAGCGTGTCAGCAGGTAATCAAAGTCTGCTTCGGCTTCTGGCGTTTCTGTCATCATCACGTGACGGTTACGCGAAGCGATCAGCATTTGATTCGCGCCAGCTTTACGTAGGCGGTAGCTGTCTTTACCTGGCTTATCGACATCGAAATCGTGGTGAGCGTGTTTAAGAACACCCACTTTTAAACCCGCGTTAGTCAGTAGAGGCAGCAACGCTTCAAGTACGGTTGTTTTGCCTGTGCCGCTGTAAGCAGCGAAACCCAATAAAGGAAGGTTAGGGCGTTGTTTTGAATCTTTCATTATTGAAGCGTTCCAAATTGGGTGAGTTCTTCAGGCGTATTGAGATTAACAAAGCAGTTAGGCGCGTCGCTAAAGTCTACGTACTCAGTCACACACTCTTTGTATAACAAGATGATCTTGCGGTCGCCACGCTCTAAAAACGCTTCTAACTTTGGAAGAACACGTTTGTGGAACAGGGTGAATACAGGTTGCTTAAATTCGCCATCGTGAGCCACTAAAATATCGCTGTCTTCTTTTACCGCTGCACAAAAACGCTCAACAAGGTCGTCACTGATTTGAGGGCTGTCGCAAGGAACAAAGCCGACCCAATCTGTGGTCGCGTTTTTAAGGCCAGCATGAATGCCACCCAAAGGACCTGGATAATCAGGAAATGAATCGGAAACAACCGGAGCAAATGCTTGGTAACTGTCGAGGTTACGATTCGCATTGATGGTAATGCTGACATCTTGTTGTGACAGCTTGTCGATAACGTACTGAATAAGCGGAGAACCGTTGAGCTCAACGAGTCCTTTATCTTTTCCGCCCATACGGCTGGCTTGTCCGCCAGCCAAAATAACCCAACTAGTTTGCGTTGGAAGCAGCATAAATATTCTCTTGTGCTTTGTTCTTTTTAATAACTTGCAGAAGCGGTGATTCAGTCAAAGTGTTGTCTTTGATCCACCACTGCTTCTTACATAAATCGGTTAACGCGTTAGTTTGGTGACTAGTGATGACCAAACTCGCGCCTCTCTGAAGAAGATCTTCGGCCATAATGACCAATCTTTCAATAGATTCTTTGTCTAAAGAAGCACTTGGTTCGTCCATCAGCAAGATTGAAGGCTTGAGAATCCAAGCTCGTGCCATTGCTACGCGTTGACGCTCACCACCAGACAAAACAGAAATGTGCTCGTCTGCTAGGGTTTCTAAACCTACCATTCTCAACGCATTAATTATTTGAGCTCGCTTATCTTTTTGGCTCTCTTTGTTAAAGCGAATGCCATAAGCGACATTTTGGTACACCGAACCATCAAAAAGGTAAGGGGTTTGGTGTAGATAGATGATGTCTTTAAATTTTAGCCTAGGAAACAGGCTATGTTGCCAGCTTTGTGTCGGAGACTGAATACGGCCAGAGCTCGGCTTGATCAATCCTGACAAGATTTTAAGTAGGGTCGTTTTGCCAACACCGTTATCGCCTTTGAGATAAATAGCATCGTTCGGGCCGATCGACAGTTCTGGGATGTGGAACAAAACACGCTCTTTGTAGCGCATTGAAATTTGCTGCGTTGTTATTTTTATACTCATGACAGCGTTCCTAAGTTCTCAAGTAGCCTTTTCCTCTCACACTGGAAAGGAAAAAGTTAAGGGCTAATGCCAATGCTAATAAAACCATACCAAGTGCCACACCTTGAGCAAATGCGCCTTTGTGACTTTCCATAGCAATAGCCGTTGGGATATTTCGTGTCATTCCCATAATGTTGCCGCCGACCATCATCGAACAACCGACTTCGGTTACGATGCGTGAGAATGCCGCAATGGTCGCTGCTAACAAAGGGAATCGTGTTTCCCAAATCAAAGTACACGCGACTCGAGTGGTTGAGACTCCAAGAGTACGTGCCGTTTCTACTGCTCGGCGATCGCTGGCTTGCAGCGCGCCATGCATCATAGCAACCAGAATAGGGAAACAGATCAGCATCTGACCCAGAATCATCGCCTTCTGGGTGAACAGCAGTTGCCAATCACCAAGTGGGCCAGAACGAGAGAGCATCATGTACATCAACAAGCCAATCACCACGGTCGGTATCGCTTGTAAGGTGTTGATCACCGAAAGCAGCGCCCATTTACCGGGGAATTCGGTGTAAGCCAATAAGAAAGCCATAATGATTGCAGGAACAATCACCAGAGAAATGGCGGACAATGAAACGCTGAAAGATACCGCGACGATTTTCCACAGTTCGTTGTCAAAACTCACCAGTAGGTTCATTGCATCAAGCGTTGTTTGCCATAGGGTCATGAAGTATCTCGTTTAAAGCGACAATAAGTCTTAAAAAGTAATGCTGATATTTGGGTAATAGCTGACACTGGGTTTGTGAAACAGGGTGAGTCAGCTATTGATTCTTTTCGAGTTCACTATTCACCCTGTAAGAATAGTGCAATGACGACTATTCAGCGCTAGCAACAAACAACTGTTTGCCGTGTAGCTTGAAGTCGTTAATCAGTTTTTGCCCTTTAGGGTTAACTAACCAATCACTGAATACTTTCGCTGCTTGGTAATTAATGGTCGGGTAACGCTCTGGGTTTACTAGAATCACTTGGTATGGGTTGAATAGGTTCTTATCACCTTGGAACAATACTTTTAGGTCAAGTTTGTTTTGGTAAGCTAACCAAGTACCACGGTCTGTCATGGTGTAGCCTTGCATTTCAGACGCCATGTTAAGAGTAGGGCCCATGCCTTGGCCAACACTGCGGTAACCGCCGAAGTTTGGTTCCATTTTGGTTTGTGCCCAGATGCCCATCTCTTTTTTGTGAGTACCAGAATCGTCACCACGAGAAACGAACGTCACGTTGTTCTTAGCAATCGCTTTGAACACATCAGCCACTGCTTTTTGAGATTCAATGTGTGCTGGATCAGCTTGTGGGCCTACGATAACAAAGTCGTTATACATCAGTTTACGAGGTAGAACGCCGTAGCCTTGTTCAACGAAATTTGCTTCTGCTTTTGGTGCGTGAGTCATCACCAGATCGACATCGCCGTTCTCACCCATACGAAGTGATTTACCCGTACCTGCCGCAAGAACGTCGACCTTAATACCCGAGTCTTTTTCGAACTCAGGTAATAAGTAGTCTAGTAGGCCAGAGTGATACGTGCTTGTTGTTGTCGCAAGTTTGATATGTGTGGTGTCTTCTGCGCTGCTAGCCGAGTAACTGACGATAGATAGAGCGGCAATAGTTAAGGGAATTGCTTTCATTATTATTATGTCCATTCTGTTATAAATGAATGACACGCCTTCAACTTCAAGGGGCTCAAAGAAGGTCATGTTCATACGATGCTAATTTTTGTAATTAGAAATCATCACCTTATAAGCAATGTTAGTGCCAATAAATCATGCATCAGATCTCATTAAATTGCTGTTATTTCGAACGAAACTGCGCCTTTTGACCTCATAAATTAAAACAAAACATGAGCTAGGACAAAATGTCGCACATTGACCCTGTTGCGTAAAAGGTTAATTGGTACACTCTGTCCCAACTTTCCCTATCGGCTGATCATTATGTCTTTACCTAGTTCAAGCGCCTCTAACCTCAACTCCAACACATTGACTCAATATCAGGCATTTTCTGTCTTGGTGGTCGACGATGAAATTGGTATGCAGGCTATTCTTAAGAAAGCACTAGGTAAGTATTTTGGCAAGGTATCCAGTGCCGGTTCGGTAGAAGAAGCCGAGGTTCTGCGTTGTAACGAACATTTTGATTTGATCGTGCTTGATATCAATCTCCCAGGTCGTTCTGGCATTGAATGGGAAGAAGTATTCAACGACGCCGACAAACGCGCCGATGTTATTTTTATGACGGGTTATGCTGATCTCGAAATGACCATCTCTGCACTCAAACTTGGCGCCTCTGATTTTATTTTGAAGCCTTTCAACTTAGAACAGATGATAAAAGCCGTACTTCGCTGCATGGACAAGCGTCTAGACCAAAGAATGCAATACGCGTTGAAGCGCGATGTTAGCCGTCATATCAAAACCGAATTGATCGGCAACTCCGATAAAACCAAACAGCTTAAACAACTCATCAGTCAATTCGCACCATCAAGAGCATCGGTATTAATTGAAGGTGAGTCAGGGACGGGTAAAGAGTTAGTTGCCCGTGGCGTGCATGAAGCCAGCAAGCGAACAGGGCCATTCGTGCCAATCAACTGTGGAGCGATTGCTCCTGAGCTTTTAGAAAGTGAATTGTTTGGCCACACCTCTGGTGCCTTTACTGGTGCGAAGAAAAACCGAGAAGGCCTCTTTAGAGTCGCAAGTGGCGGCACACTGTTCCTTGATGAGATCGGTGAAATGCCACTACCAATGCAAGCAGCGCTATTACGCGTACTAGAGCAACGCACAATTCGTCCGGTAGGCAGTGAGAAAGAGATCGCTGTCGATGTACGTGTTGTCGCTGCAACCAACCGAAACCTTCAAGAAGAGGTCGACAAAGGACACTTCCGCCGCGATCTGTTCTACCGACTCAATGTACTCAAGATTGATGTCGTGCCATTAAGAGAGCGTCCATCGGATCTAATTGAGCTGGTCCCATATTTCACCCGTTTGTTATCGAGCGAACTGGGTGTGCCTGTTCCTAATTGGGCGCATGAAGATATCTTGGCGATGAACGAATACGAATGGCCAGGAAATATTCGTGAACTTAAAAACTTGGTCGAACGTTGCATCTTATTAGATAAGCCACCAGCTCATTATTGGCGTGAGATTAACGGTGACCCAGCACCCACCAGCATTTCAGTGACGGTGTCACACGGCGCTGAATTGCCTAATTTGGATAACAATGATGCTGTTGAAGGCTACCCGAACACTTGGACGCTCAAAGATGTTGAGAAAGCACATATAGAACAGTTGGTTAGTTTTCATGATGGAAACAAATCAGCGGCGTCTCGAGATCTTGGCGTTGCTCGTAAAACGTTAGAGCGTAAATACAAAGAGTGGAATACAGAAGGCTCTGAATATGCCGATTAGACGTCAATGGTGGTCAAAGTGGGCGTTCCGATTCAGAACCATGGTGCGTTATCGCCTGCTATTTTTAACGTCTGCGCCGATCATCTTAACGTTATGTGCTCTGGTTGCGATCACTTTGTATTGGTCTGTTCATTACACATGGCAGGGCGCATTGATCGATGTTGATGAACGTTTGGATGTTGCAGACAACAGCATTCATCTGATTCAAAACCAACAGGCCTATAACGTTCAAGCCTTTGCTGAGTCTTACAACTTCCGAGTCAAACTCACGAGTGATATTTCGAAAGAAGATCTCACGTATTGGGTTTCTGAAAACAAATCCCGCTATGAACTCGATTTTCTACGCTGGCGTAGCGTCGAGAGCATGGAAAAGAAACTGGAATACCTAAACCTGACCCACAAAGAGTCGTTCTTTAGTGTATTAAGCCAAAACGAACTCAACGAACTAGACCAAAACCTTGCAAGGCAAGCCGAAGTCCCAATGCTCAATAGTCAAAATGTTGAAACTCGGGGCTTAGTTAGCCGGACAGTAGTGTCAATTCGAGACAAGAATGATCACGTGATTGGTTTTCTCGATGGCGGGATCCTACTTAATAACAGCACGCAGTTAGTTGATCAGATCAGCAACCTAATTTATCCGCAACGCGATGGTTTTAATCGACGTATTGGTACGGTCACGGTTTTCCTTGATGACCTTCGTGTGAGTACCAATGTACCACTGAGCAGTGAAGAAAGTGCAGGGCGCGCAATCGGTACTCGTGTTTCACATGAGGTTCACTCAAAAGTCTTGAATGAAGGTAAAGAGTGGTTGGATCGTGCTTACGTTTACGACGCTTGGTACATCACCGCGTATCAACCCATTCATGACCAATTCGATAACGTCATCGGCATGCTTTATACCGGTTATTTGATTTGGCCATTGGTGGAAACGTACTTGACCAACCTTGGTGAAATCAGTATTACGATTGTGTTGTTGTTACTGGCTTCTGGTTTGATCGTTCACCGTGGTGCGCGTGATCTTTTCAATCCTATTGAACGCATTCATAAAGTCGTCAAGCTAGTCCAGATGGGGCAAGACAAGCGAATTGGTACGTTGGGTTTAAACGATCAACACGAACTTACTTTGCTCGCTAAGCAATTCGACAAGATGTTGGATTTGCTACACGAACGTAATCAAGAGATCCAACAAGCCGCTTCAGAACTCGAATGTAAGGTTCATTCTCGAACCGCTAGTTTAAAAGAGAAAACCGAAGAACTCGAACTGCATATCAAGCTGTTGAATCAAGCTCGAGATAAGCTGGTGGTCAATGAAAAGTTAGCCGCATTAGGTGAATTAACCGCGGGCATCGCCCATGAGATTAATAACCCGACGGCAGTGATTCTTGGCAATGTCGAATTGATGAAGTTTGAACTCGGTGATGAAGTGGCTCGTGTAGACGAAGAAGTCCACGCGATCATGGAGCAGATCGACCGAATCCGAAATATCACACGAAGCCTGCTTCAATATAGTCGTCATGGTGGCGTACAAGATGAGATCACTTGGCAACACATCAATCCAATCGTTGATGAGAGTATTACGCTTGTCAAAACGGGGGCGAAGAAGAAAGGCATTGTGTACGTATCCCAACTGCACGCGAAAACGTCTGTCGAAGTGAACCGCAACCAATTACTACAGATTCTGGTTAACCTACAGATGAATGCGATTCACGCAATGGATGGAAAAGGCACATTGACTATTTCAAGTGAAGACTGGGTTGAAAATGGCGTGTCTCATGGGGCGATTGTTCATGTCGAAGATGAAGGCTGTGGTATCAAAGAAGAGCAATTGAAACGTATTTTCTCGCCTTTCTATACCACCAAACGAGACGGTACTGGCTTAGGTTTGTCAGTGTCTCAAAGTATCTTGAGCCAAACGGGCGGTGAGATACGTGTTGAATCTGAAGTGGGTAAAGGGAGCCGCTTTAGTATCTATCTTCAACAAAAGGCGACTCCTCAGTTGTTGGTATCAAATCTATAAGTTCTAAGAACTAATTCACCGATATTATCACCCGATAATATTTCTACAGTGCTTGGGCCGTTACATGAACGTTTCAGCCCAAGCACGAAAATTCCGCACTACTAAACTATCACCCACCAAATCTCAACCTCTGCCTGTTTGACGAGCACCTCCTTTTGGTTATGTAACACAGTGTATATCTTTCGATCTTGATGCATATCATCTGAACTGTACGAAATTTTGATAACTTGGTCGAAAATCCATAATCAAAACAAATAATAAAGTCAGTCAGCTATGAAATTAAGTAACTTATCTATCAAATCAAAACTCGTATCCATCGTCATTTTATCGGTTGTTCTATTGGTAATGGCATCCACTTTTAATCTAATGCAACAGCGCGCTAGCTCCATGGAAGAGCGGCAAGATAAACTCAGTGCTCAAGTCGAAACTGCGGTCAGCCTAGCTCAACACTATTATGACCAACGAAATGTTCTTGGCGAAGAGACAGCAAAGAAACAAGCATTGCAAGCGATTGAAACGCTTCGCTATGACAGCACCAACTATTTTTGGATCTTAAACCAACAACTCAACATCATTAGTCATCCACTTAAGCCAGAGCTCAATGGCAAGAACGCGGGTAACTTAAGAGATGGCGCGGGCAAGTATCACTGGCGTGAAATGGTGACCATTTCTCAAACAGCGCAACAGAAAGGCTTTCTTGATTACCAATGGAAAAGCCCGAATGGAGAGTTGAAAGACAAGATCTCATACGTACAACTGTTCCCTGAATGGAATTGGGTGCTAGGTTCTGGAATATTGGTCGCGGATATTCAAGATGCGTTCTACGCGTTGGCGATTAAAGAAGGGATGGTTGCGGTTGTGTTGTCTGGCCTACTGTTTGCGATGGGCTACGCGATATCCAATAACATCCTTGTGCCTCTCAATAAGCTTATCGATAACACCCATAAAATTGCCGATGGCGATCTTCGTGTACGTATGAACATGACGCGTAAAGATGAACTGGGTGATATGAGCCAACAGATCGACACCATGCTTGATAAGCTGCAAAGCACGCTGCGTACCGCCAATGAATCTGCGGATCTGTCGAGCAACATGGCAAGTCACATTGCACAAGCGAGTGAAGAGGCGGCGACCAGTGTCAATTCGCAGCACGCGCAGCTTGAATTATTGTCTACTGCGATGACAGAAATGAGCGCGACTATTTCAGATGTCGCGGTTAATGCAGAGAACACGGCGGCGAGCACGAATAAAGTCGTCGATCATGCCAATCAAAACGATGAGAACATGCAGGTCACGTCTAAAACCATCTCTCAAGTTTCAGAAAACATCTCTACGGCTAACGAATTGGTAAGAGACTTGCAATCCGGAGTGAGTGAGATAAGCCAAGTAGTCAGCGTGATCCGTGATGTCTCAGAACAAACTAACTTACTGGCCCTTAACGCTGCGATAGAAGCGGCACGTGCGGGTGAACAAGGAAGAGGATTCGCGGTTGTGGCTGATGAAGTTCGTAACCTTGCGAGTCGTACTCAGAACTCAACCAATGAAGTGCAATCGACGATTGAGAAACTCACTCAGCAAGCCGAGCGTACCTTTAAAGCAATGCAAAGCAGTAACGAGAAAGTGGACCACAGTGTCGTGGCCTCGAATGAAACACGCCAACAACTGGATGTGATTGTGAATGAATTACACAACGCCAACGACATGGTGGCTCAAATTGCAGCAGCGTCAGAGCAACAAAGCACGGTAGCGACTGAAATGAGTGAAAGTGTTACTGGGATTCATCTGGCGGCTAACGAAGTACTGCAAGCTTCACAATCGCTAGCAGAAGACAGTCAGAAAATGGCCAATACCACAGAGCACCTTACGGATCAGTTGAAGTACTTTAAGGTTTAATCCCAAGCTAGGTTTTATCGAGCAAGAACTAAGCTAAAACTTCATAAAAAAACACCTCCGCACTTGAGACAAGTTCGGAGGTGTTTTTGTTTGTAGATGACTGGATTGCTAACTCGCTCAACAAAAGAAGCGCGTTAAGAAACAGAAGTGAGTTAAGCCAATCTTGTTAATGTGCCGTCACTGAAATCTTCGGCGGGTTGATGTTGTGTTTCTTAAACTCTTTCATTACTCGAAGGGTAATATCAGTTTCAAACAATTTCTCATACGCCGTATCGACCACATAAGCCTTACAAGTCAATTGTATTGCTAGATAGTTGTCGGTAATGGTTTGTTTAACCAGAACCGTAACAGGCTTTGGCAAGTGGATGTAACGGCTTGAAGAAGCAGCTTCTTGAATCAAGTCACGGGCTAGGGTGATGTCTTCATCCATTCCTACGTAAAACGGAATCACCACCTGCATATCTAATGCGCCATAGTTACCGCTCGTTGTTACTTCATTTAAGAACTTGTTGTTCGGGATAGTGATGATGTCATCATTCAGCGTTCTCATACGCACTGAACGTAAACCGATAGTGATAATGTCGCCGTAGTTACCTTCGAACGTGACGCGGTCACCAACTTGGAAAGGTCTATCGATCATTACGGTGATACCCGCGATGAATGACGCCGCCAAGTCTTTAAGCGCAAAGCCAACGGATACGGCGAGGGTACCACCAATCAGAGCCAGTATTTGGTCGTTAATACGGAAACTCATCATAAACACAATCAGACCCGTGCTCACATAGATGAAGAACTGCATAAACGATTGAAGCTTTTGCAGCAGCATTCGATATTGAACGAATTGGCTACCGAAGCTAGTGACCATCGAATTGATGAACTTGAGCAGCAACCACATTGCGGCAATGACGATAGCGGAGAAGAACACGCCACTCCATCGCACTAAGCTCGCTATCTTCGAGATGTTTTCTACATTGGCCAACTCTTCCGTCGCGAAGGTCGGAAAACTCACAGCAGTCGTTAAACCAACAAATAATAGGACAAATAATTTCTTCATTTTACTTCACCAAGAGATGTTGACGGTCGAGAACGTTCGTAATGTGGCGGAACCAGTGATCGGAAATCTTTGCCTTCTCTTCACTCCAACCGATGTAACCTCGACTTTCGAAGTAACGTAGAATGCCCGTAATCTCCGCAATACTCAGCTGAGTACAGTCAGACAAAACTTCAGGAGAGGCTATCTCGAGCTGAACAATCGAGCGAAGCACGGCCAACATGGGTTTAGGCATGTTCTCTAACTCTTGCGCTTCAGGCACATGGAACAGCCTAACGACAGCTTGGTCGGTGTCTTTATTTCTATTAAGAGATAAACGGAAGAAGCGCAGCGCCACTGTTGGATTACCATCAGAGTAATGCCATAGAATTCGATAGAAGCCTTGGCGAGCTCGTTCTTCTTCTGTCATCTCATCTTGATCCCATTGTTTAGGAACCACCAAACCATCAAACGACAACGGCTTTTCTAACTCGGTATTGATACGGCTTGTCAGTAGCTCACCGATTTGCTTCTCAGTCCAACGAGGTAAGAAACACACGAAATCAAACAATAGACGCTCACCACGAGCTCTATCCACAAATCGCCAGCTTGATTTAGCAATCGACATCACCACGCGGTGATTCTTTTTAGAACGGCGCAGCAAGTTGGTTAAGCGAATCAAATCGGATAGGCCGCCAACCATCGGCTTAACAAGTCGTTGTGCATTGTCGATTGCGATCAAGTAAGTGGTTTCACTTTTACGCAAATGAGCAAGAATCTGAATTTCAGTCGCTTCTTCTTCCAGTCCGATGCTTACAGCCAAATGACAAAGAAACTCTTTGTAACCGGCGTAAGGGCAGCTAACGTAGATTGGCTCAGCGTTGGTAACTTTATGGAGTAACGTATAGAGCAGGGTTGTAGAACCCACACCACGTTCACCAGATACAATACAAATCGCGGGGCTGTCAGACATCAGATAGCGATTGAGTTGTTTCACTTCATCGCCCGCGTAGTCAATCAACGTACTATCAATAGAACCTGGTAGAACGTATTCAAACGTTTGGTCGCCTTTGATTCTCACCAGATTCTGTTGGTTTTTATCAAGGTCGGACTGTTTCGCAACTTCAATTCTGAACAGGTAAGCCAACGCTTGGCTAAATAGGGTATAACCGGATAGCAACGCCATGATTCGATGTTGGAAGGTGTACACCGTTAGCCACACAACACCAATTGCGGTTGCCAGAATATTGAGAATAAAGGTGTCTTGACGATTCACCGCCCAATTGACCCACACAGGGCGATCGGAAATATGATGCAACGCGTCAAACACCTTCGCACGCCATAGCCTCAATACTGAGATAGTCACAAGAACAAACCAGAAGAACAGCGCACTGTAGATCCAGCTGTAAATCGTGCCTTTACCTAGCGTACGGATTGAAATCTGAAGAATCACACCCGCAACGATAAAACTCCATACATAACGACGAATCGTTGAAAGTCGCAGCGCAATGACTTCTTGGTTTGAAGTTCGGCTAATACGGAACGCGAATTCCAGAATAAAGCTAATAGCTATCGAGCCACCAAGAATCCACCACGTAAAGATCTCTAGGAAAATCAGGTGCTGTAAGCTCGGTATGCTTGAGAGAATACGCAATGAAATAGTAATCGCGATTAACCACGCTATGGCGCGATGGGCACGGCTCACGTACCAAATCAAACGCACTAAGAAGGGAGGGTTCTGCTTAGCTTCCAAGAAATTAACTCGGAACAATTCAATCAGGCGCGTACTGTTTGATAGCCACCACACTAAAGCGAAGTAAATAAACAGCACTTTCAAAGAGGCCCAAATAACAGGCACTGGCGAAATGAAGATATCAGTGATCAGCGCTTTGAAGCTACGAGTTTGGAAATACACCAAATATTCAACGTTGAGCTTAGTCAGTCGCCACTCTTGCTTAAACTGCGTGACACCATAAGGGCCAAAACCCGTTAAGCGCTCTTTGTTCGCGGTGGTAGTCTGCTCAAGTAAATGCTGCTTACTCACATTTAAACTGTTTAACGTTACGTAGCTCGATTCAACGTCAAACCACAAATCCGCATCACTTTTCTTTCGATAATCCAGAAGCTGTTGATCAAAGGTTGCGATTTGTTGGTTTTGAACACGAAGTACTTCAGCCAATAAAACATTGACCTTACGTTTGTCTGCCGCCTCCATAAACAAAGGGTCGGGGAGTGCATTAATGCGTTGATCCAGATCTTGGGCAATGTCAGACACCTGAGGACGTGACTGCAAGTCATATTCCAAGTTGGCATGACTAGGCCAAGAGAGCATGGCTAAAATGAACAATAAGAAGCGCGATAGTGAACGCATAAAAGTCTCTTAGAATTATGAGGTTAGGATTACTATAGTTAGATAATGGTGCTTTGTGAAATCTAACCCTTTTTCGGGGGCGAGTACTTTATTCCTGTTTCTTTCGTCTTTGTCATGAAATTGTCAGGGTTTGGGCTAGTATTTGAGCATCAGCCAGTACCGTAAACAAATAGGCTGAAAGTAGGTTAGGTTATAACGATGCGCCGTGCGATATATTCAATTGTCGGTAGAATTTAAGCCGTTATATAAGCCCCATTATCGGCGGTTGTTCGATATTTTGTATTTTACGGACTGTGGCGTTTTTATGAACACAAAGAGAAAATCAAAAGTGTGAGTCAGCTCAAATTATGATTTGGCTAGGTTATCACTCACTTAATGGCCTGTAATTGCAATCAATACTTGAAGTTAAAGCCCCGAAGAAGTACCGTTGCGGCGTTTTTCACATTAAAAAGGTAAAGGCATTGATCTCCACAGCAAATATCACTCAACAATTCGGCGCTAAGCCACTTTTCGAAAATATTTCAGTTAAGTTCGGCGAAGGTAACCGTTACGGTTTAATCGGCGCGAATGGCTGTGGTAAATCGACGTTCATGAAGATCCTATCAGGTGAACTTGAACCAAGTGCTGGTAACGTAAGCTACGACCCAAACGAGCGTGTAGCTAAACTAAACCAAGACCAATTTGCTTACGAAGAATTCACGGTAATCGACACGGTTATCATGGGTCACAAAGAGCTTTGGGCTATTAAGCAAGAGCGTGACCGCATTTACTCTTTGCCTGAAATGAGCGAAGAGGACGGCATGAAAGTGGCTGATCTTGAAGTTCAGTTCGCTGAAATGGACGGTTACATGGCAGAAGCGAAAGCGGGTGAGCTTCTTCTTGCTGTAGGTATTGAAGAATCACTGCACTTCGGTCTAATGAGCGAAGTAGCACCAGGTTGGAAACTTCGTGTTCTATTGTCTCAAGTACTGTTTGCAGACCCGCATATCATGCTTCTTGACGAACCAACGAACAACCTGGACATGGACACCATCAAGTGGTTGGAAGATACGCTTAACCAACGTAACTGCACAATGATCATCATTTCGCATGACCGTCACTTCCTAAACTCAGTTTGTACACACATGGCTGACCTTGATTACGGCGCACTTCGCCTGTTCCCTGGCAACTACGATGAGTACATGACAGCAGCGACACAAGCTCGTGAACGTCTACTTTCTGATAACGCGAAGAAGAAAGCACAAATTGCTGAACTTCAAACGTTCGTTTCTCGTTTCTCTGCTAACGCATCTAAAGCGAAACAAGCAACGTCTCGTGCTAAACAGATCGACAAGATTCAACTAGACGAAGTTAAAGCGTCTAGCCGTCAAAACCCATTCATCCGTTTCGAACAGTCTAAAGAACTATTCCGTAACGCACTTGTGGTTGAAAACCTAGCTCAAGGCTTTGAAGAAGACCTATACAACAAGTTCGATGCAATTTTCGAAGTTGGTGAGCGTGTTGCTATCATCGGTGAGAATGGCGTAGGTAAAACAACGCTTCTTAACACGCTAGCGGGTGCTCTAGAAGCGCGCGAAGGTGAGTACAAGTGGTCTGAAAACTCAAACATCGGTTACTATGCTCAAGATCACGCACATGATTTTGAAAAAGACATGAACCTGTTTGATTGGATGAGCCAATGGCGTCAAGAAGGCGAAGACGAGCAAGTTGTTCGTGGCTTCCTAGGTCGTATGCTGTTTGGCCAAGACGACATCAAGAAATCTGTAAAGGTTATCTCTGGTGGTGAGCAAGGTCGTATGCTTCTTGGCAAGATCATGATGCACAAGCCAAACATCCTTCTAATGGATGAACCAACGAACCACATGGATATGGAATCTATCGAAGCGCTTAACTTGGCTCTTGAGAACTACAAAGGCACATTGTTCTTCGTATCTCATGACCGCGTATTCGTAGACTCTCTAGCTACTCGTGTTCTTGAAATCAAAGACGGCAAGATCAACGATTTCCGCGGTACTTACGCTGAGTTCTTGAAAGCACGCGCTTAGTACGCATTAAACATGGTACGCATTAAGCACGAATACGTAATACAACGTTAGTACGTATTCCTGATTAAAAAGGCCTCTATCTTATTCGCTAAGATAGAGGCCTTTTGTTTGTCTCGGTCTTTTACACACTTGGTCTTTTAAGCAAGTCTCTTTGTATCAAAAAGTTCGAGCGGTTAGTCTCAAGTACTTGTTACTAATCAATACTTAAACTGCGCCACTATTTTCTCAAGCTTCACACTCACATTAGATACTTGCTCGCTGCAACGAACAGATCCTGACACCACTGTATGAGTATCACTCGCTAGGTGTGCGATATCGGTGATGTTGCGGTCAATTTCCGCTGATACCATGGATTGCTCTTCTGACGCCGTGGCAATCTGGCTGTTTAAGTCGAACATCTCTCCGACCTGAAAGTGTATCCCCTCAATCGCATTCACCACGTCTTTGGTTTGGTGTTTAACTAACCCCGTTTGCTCTAAGCTCACCGACATCTTAGCGACCGTTTTTGCTATTCCCGACGTTAGACCATGAATGGTCGATTCAATTTGATGGGTTGAATCGTTGGTCATTAGTGAAAGCTCTCTCACTTCAGAGGCCACGACAGCAAACCCACGGCCATGGTCACCGGCACGCGCAGCTTCTATCGCTGCATTTAGTGCGAGTAGGTTAGTTTGTTCAGCAATGCCTTGAATCGTAGTAACGACTTGGTTGATTTCGCGACTCTGATCTTCAAGCTGAACAATTAGGTTTTGAGACTCTGCAATATTCTCGGCCAGCACATTAATGCTGTCATTGGTTGCGTGGGTTTCTTGCAACGCCTGATGTGCATTGTCTTTGATCTTCTCAGCGTTCATCGCTGCATTTTCTATATTCGCCGTCACTTCATTACTGGTCATCACCAGCTCATTAACTGCCGTCGCTACTGATTCAGATTGTTGCTTCTGCTTTTCAGCATTACTCATACTTTTGATTGCCGCTTCTTCAGAGCTACACGAACTATCGGTCAACACCGTCATCACGCCAGACAGCTCTTTAATATTGCCATGCAGTTTATTGATGAAGGTATCGAAGGAGTGCGCCAACTGAGCAAGTTCATCATTGCCTTTGGCGTTCATGCGCACGGTTAAGTCACCATCTCCATTCGCAATCGACTCCATCATCACGTTTATCGCTTTGATTCGCGCCAGTATGTTGCGACCAATGAATACCAACAACAAAGAAAGAAGAGCCACGATAGCTGCACCAAATAGATGTAGTGTGTTTTTGGTATGTGTGCTCGCTGCTGTGATAGCTTGGCTTATCTCGGTTTGTACCGCTTCAATGGCTTGTTCTGTTCGGTGGACGTTGCTACGTAAGGCGCCTCTAAGACCGAGTTCTGCCGACAAGCCTAAATTGGTGTTAGCCAGCAGGAGCGTTTCAACCGCAGTCTTGTAGTCCGAGTAGGCTTGCTCTGTCGCAACAGACGTTTGAGAGTAGGGTTCAAACTCTTTAAGAGCATTCGCTAACGCCATGTGTGTTTGGTCATTGATATGAGCGAGATAATGGAAGTCTTTTTCAATCAACTCCAATAGCGCAAGCTCTAACGCCAAACTCGATTCAGATTCGATCGCTGATTTTAAAGCGGTTCTTTTGCCATCTAACGCAGCGACAAAGCCTAAGGGCGCGGTCGTACGTTCAATGTTATTCACTTGTTCGACGATTTGGTGAAACTGCTTTTGATATTGATGAAGAGTGTCCGAAATCTGCGTCATTTGGTCGGACAGGTGAAGCTCGTGCGAGGTTAGGGTTTGGTTCAAAGTCACCAGTCGTTGATTCAAGGTATCGGCGGTTTTGTCGAAACGCTCTGCGTATTTTTGATCATTGCGAGCTAAGAAATCTTTTTCGTGTCGCCTCAGAGTGAGTAGGTCAACCGAGCTCCTCAAATTTTCAGTGGCAGCTCGTTCCAGCGATTCTAGTTTGTCTAAGCTGAACTGCTCGTAGATGGCATAGATGAAGACTGAAACAAACAAAGTCAGGTTGATTAGAATGAATTTACTGCGTATTGAAAGAGACAGCGAATGACGCTGAGGTTCCGATGGATTACTCATGGTTAATTCCCTTTAAGCCAGTGACGTTGATATTCATCTTTGTTTTATAATTAATAGATTCATCAAAATGATGAATATGTAACTAATAGCTTATAAGGTTGTTAAAGCAAGATTCGTCTACAACTAAGGTCGAAGGAAACGTTATTTATCTGCAAACGAAAATCAGTGGGGATCATCTGTGAGTACCTTTGATAGCAAAACTTGATAAAAAAGCCCTAGGCTTCTTCGTTAAGCAGTTAAATAGCGGCGTAACTAAGTCATTGGGTCACTAAGTTATTGGGAAGCTTAATATTCATACCTTGAAGTGAGCATTGAACGAATACAAAAATGCCGCTCATCAGTGTTGATGAACGGCATCGTTTCTTTTTTGTGCTAGCTCGGTGTTCTATTATTCGACTGAACTAAGGTATCAACTGGGCTTTTGAATCTAGCTTTCAGATGAAGCCTGTTCACCTTTTACATCGAATTCAATCTTCTCTGCGCCAGTGAACACTTGGAAACGCAGGCCTTTAGCGCGAGCAATGGTCGTGATGCCAAATTGCTGAGCTAAGTCTAAGCCCATTTGCGTTACGCCAGAACGTGATAGCAGAACAGGAATACCCATTTGCGCCACTTTGATGACCATTTCAGAGGTTAGACGACCAGTGGTGTAAAAGATCTTATCTGCGCCATCTTCTTTGTTAAGCCACATCTCACCAGCTAAGGTATCTACAGCATTGTGACGGCCTACATCTTCAACAAACGATAGCACCTTATCGTCTTTGCAAACAGCGCAGCCATGTACCGCGCCAGCTTTCTTGTACGTGTCGTTGTAATGAGTCAGCGCTTCTAAAGCCGTGTAGATTTCAGATTGCTTAATCTTGGTCTGCGGCACTTGGTAATCTTCCAACTGCTTCATCACGTTACCAAACATGGTGCCCTGACCACAGCCAGATGTCACTGTCTTCTTCTTCAGCGCTTGCTCAAGTTGGCTGGTATCTTCTTTGGTGATAACCGCTGCAGAGCTGGTTTCCCAATCGATGATGATAGATTCAACCGCTTCAGGGTCGGAAAGGAAGCTTTGATTCTTCAAATAACCCAAGACTAAAGATTCAGGGCGTGAGCCGAGAGTCATCAGGGTTACGATCTCTTTCCAGTTCAACATGACGGTAAGAGGACGTTCACAAGCGATCTGTTTGGTTAGCTTCTCACCATATTCGTCAAACACTTCAACTTCGATTGTCTGAAGTGGATTTTCGCTGGTTTTTATTATGTTTGGTTTTACCACAATCACTTCCTACTTAATGAGATAGGGTTGTAACAAGACGGTCTAACGCCGCTCTTGTTAATCGATTCTTTAGTCCATGCTTAAAGCAAATCTCATTCCAAAATAACGGGTATTCAGGAAAACATGAAGCATTCGATTAAAATAGCGCAAAATATGAGAGTTCACCGTGTGTAGTTGTCTGAATTTACGTGTATCGACTAACGTTATAGGGCGACTCAATAACGGAAGCCATCATGTAAGAGGGCAAAAATTAACGTGTATTGGCGTGTTTATTGCTTTATAGGGCTTATATGATTGAGCGAAGTACAAAATGTCCTAAGCACATTCAAACCAAAGAAAATCAATTGGGTGAAGTATGTCTGAGATAAAAGAATTCAAAGAACAATATGAAAAAACAGAAGCAGCTTGGCCAATAGGTGTCCAAAGAATAGAGAAAGAGATCAAAACAGGTATTTGGGTCACTACGCAATGGGAATTAATGGGGTTTGAACTGTCACCAGAAGATGACGCCCAAGACGTTTGTTTACTTCAGTTACACAAAGACGAACGTACTGACTACCGTTTCAATTTAAGCTCTCAACAACCAAAGCTGTTCTTGGTAATGGATAACGTTGATTCAGGTATTAAGCCTGTTATTCAATTGCTGACAGCTTCTCAGTCGGTCGCAGGGCAGTATATGGACGGAGACAACCAAGTGCTGTCATACGACATTCCTTTACCCGTACAGGCTTGGATGGAAGCCTTTATTGGTCGTCATGGCGAGCTATTGGAAGCAAGACGTAAGAAACGTAAAGGTGCGGGTCGATCTAATGGCAACTAACTTTTTTAGCCGTTGGTCTCAACGAAAGCTTGATGAATCCACTGACGAACCTTTTGAAGCAGAGCAAATACAGGAAGATGTAGAACCTACTTCTTCCGATCCTGCATCTTCTGAGATTTCGTCTACTGATCTTTCATCTGCTGCTGTCGCAGAAGCGCCTCAGCCTTTAGAAGGTGACGCTTTAGAAAGCGATGAAGAAGCTCATGCTGTTGACTCCCAAGATACGGCATCAGAAACGACTGAAGACTTGTCTGTTGCTCAATTATTGGTGTCTGAAGCCTCTGAAAGCGTAAAAAAGGCCGCATTGCGTAAATTATTCCTCTCAGAAGAGTTTAACGTCCGTGATGGTTTAGACGATTATGACGACGATTACAGTAATTTGAAGTCTCTTTCTGAAGGCGTCGCAGAAACATTGCGTGATTGGGTAAAAGACAAGCCAGAAGAGGAAGCACCAAGCGAGACTGAGCAAGCTGCTGATAATGAAGAAGAAACTGTAATTGATGAGGTTGATAACTCGATTAATGAAGCGGAAAAGACTGAATCAGAACTTAGCGAAAGTGACGAAATTGCCGGGGAAGAAAAAGAACTGTATAAAAACACAGTATCTAGCAGTAATGATACTGTGACTATCGAAGATGACCTAAAAGAGGTGGGACAAAATATACCACACAAAGAATAGGTACATTTTGACTAAACACTCAATGAGCCGCTTGAGACAAAATGTCCCAAGCGGCTTTTTCATATCTCAAACAAACTACAAATCATGCTAATTCATTGAAAATAATGAATTATTAAATTGGCATGGCATTTGCTAAATATCGTTCATTATCGACTTTTTTTGTAGATAGCTTGGGTAAGGTTGATTGGATAATGAATAGCTAACGAAACCGTTAGTTGTTAACCGATTACTCAGCAAGTTCTCTAACGCTAACTACAATGAAGGTTGAACAGATTATCCATGTCCAAAGATGGAACTGAGCAATGCTTAAACAATTATTAGAACAAGCAACTTCAAATAACGCTAAAGCAAGACTGTATGCATTTGAAAATACAGTTGAATTAACAAACCTAATTCCACCGACAGTCAGTTATGAGAGCGGGGGAAACACACTCATCATTGGTCCAACAAAGATCATTGAGAGTGCGGCTGCGCAATTACCTCAGCTAACAAGCCTAACTTTATTGTCAACAGATGGCGAAAAGGGCACAAACCCTGAATTGTACTTCGCGAACTCGGTCCAAGTATCCGGTTTCCTTGGCACGTTTGAAGTTCTGATTGAGAGTAAAGGCACATCGAGCAACCTAGCGAAAGTGGCCATTAATCACGATTGTTTCGATGTGGTTTTAGATCTTTGCCTGAATAGTTGCATGACAGAAGAAGTGCCTGTTCCTGGTTATTACCCAGTAGGGCGCGGTTATCCAAAACTGGCTGAAGCGTTAGAAGAGATTCCAACGTTAATGGGTACGTTTGATAAGCCTAAATTCTTCCGTTTAGACACCGACCTTTGTGCGCACAGTTCTCGTGGTGTTAAAGGCTGTGAGCGTTGTGTTGATGCTTGTCCTGCTGGCGCACTGTCGAGTGAAGGTTCAGATAAGACTGGTCACAAGATCGAGATTAACCCTTACCTATGTCAAGGAGTGGGGACTTGTGCAACAAGCTGTCCTACAGAAGCGATTACCTATGCGCTTCCAAATCCTGACGATACTCAAAAGTTCATTGAACGTACGCTAGCAAACTATGAGCAAGCGGGCGGTCTGGATCCTATCGTACTTATCTGTAGCTCACGTCATGAGACCTACAATGTGATGGCGCTCAAAGCACTGCCGGATAACGTGATTCCGATTGTGGTGGAAGAACTGCCTTCTATTGGCATCGATACGTGGTTTGCAGCGCTAGTTAACGGCGCGACTCAGGTTCTGTTTGCAGCTTCTCGCTTTATGCCAGAAACCATCATTCGTGTTCTGAATAACGAAGTCGGGATCGCTCAAGAGCTACTTGACCAAATTGGTATCCCAAAAGAAACGATCGATATCCTTTATCTAGAATCGCTTCGTGAAGGTCCTCCGACATTGTGTGTTGATTCGTTCGACCTTGCACTTGGCGATCTTCAAGGCAATAAGCGTCAACGTTTGTTCACAGCACTTGATGCGATGTCTTCGTCTCGTATTCCAGTTGAGAACATTGTTGAGCTTCCTTCGAATGCACCATACGGCACGGTTTCGTGCGAAAGCAAAGATTGTACTTTGTGTATGAGTTGTGTGGCTGTGTGTCCGACACGTGCTCTACATACCGATGGCGCCTCTCCATCCCTTAAGTTTGTCGAACAAGACTGTATTCAATGTGGTCTGTGTGAAAAGGCATGTCCTGAGAATGTTCTCACTCTGACTCCTCGTATGAATTGGGTGAAAGAAGAACGTCAACAAGCGGTTGTGATTCATGAAGAGAAAGCCGCGGAATGCTTACGTTGTCATAAGCCATTCGCACCACAGTCTATGATTGACATGCTACAGAACAAGTTACGCGGTCACTCTCATTTCTCAGATGAGACAGCAATTAATCGTATTGCGATGTGTGAAGACTGTCGTGTGGTGGACATGTTCGATTCAATGGCTCAAGACCCATTGAAACAATTGAAATACTAGGAGTTGGCCTTGGATACTCATTTAGATCAAGCACAAGAGCTAGAACAAACACTAAGAACTGAAATCTATCTGGTTCTTTCTGCATTGTTTCGTAGCGCACCTTCTGAAGAGGTGATTGATTTTCTAAAGACACTAGACATTGAAGCATCAGAAAGTGCGATGCAGAAGGCTTGGGTGGCGATTCAACAAGCAGCAACCGAATCAAATCGCGAAGCACTAGAAGATGAATATCAAAATCTTTTCATTGGTATTGGTCGTGGGGAGATTGTTCCATTTGGATCTTGGCACCGAACAGGATCAATGATGGAAAAACCATTAGCTGAGATCCGTCACGATCTTGAATTGCTTGGCATTGAGCGTGATGAGCAAGTTAAAGAACCTGAAGATCATATCGCGGCGCTTTGTGAAGTAATGGCGATGCTAACCGATGAAGAAGACGCACTGCAACAAGCCGTTTTCAATAAACATATTGGGCCTTGGTTTAACTCTTTTACGCGTCAGCTTGAAGCCGCAGAGAGTGCCAACTTCTACAAATCTGCAGCTCAGCTGTGTGAAGCATTCTTAACGTTGGAACAAGTTCGTTTCAGCGTGAATACAAAAAACAGTAAACACAAATTAAAGATTGATGTGAAAAACGTCACTGATTACGAGTAATCGAGCAGTACGCGATTATATCGATAGAGGGGCATGAAGCCTCCAAAAAGATCTACCGCAAGGTAAGGAAGCAATGATGAAAGATAATAAAGAAATAGATACAAGCCGTAGAGACTTACTCAAAGGTTTAACGACTGCAGCCGTTGCTGGTGCCGTTGTCGCTGGAACAACCAAAGTGGCAACCGCTTCAGAAACTGTTGAAATGCCTGAAAAAGACGTGAAGAAGACGGGCTATCGCGAAACGCAACATATTCGCGATTACTACGACACACTTTAGGAGATAACGGATGAAACTTGTCAAACGCTCCGATAGTGTGAGCAAAGAAACCAATCAGCTGGGTGTGTCTCGTCGCGCCTTCATGAAAAACACTTCACTTGCTGCTGGTGGCGCGGTTGTAGGCGCAAGTCTATTCGCACCGGGCATGATGAAGAAAGCACAGGCTAAATCAGTCGACCCAGAAGCGAAAACAGAAGTAAAACGTACGATCTGTTCTCACTGTTCTGTGGGTTGTGGTATCTACGCTGAAGTTCAAAATGGTGTGTGGACGGGTCAAGAGCCTGCATTCGATCACCCATTCAACGCTGGTGGACACTGTGCAAAAGGTGCTGCACTGCGTGAACATGGCCACGGTGAACGTCGTCTTAAGTACCCAATGAAATTGGAAGGCGGTAAGTGGAAGAAGCTTTCTTGGGAACAAGCGATTGAAGAAATCGGTAACAAGGCGCTAGAACTTCGTAAAGAATCTGGCCCTGATTCGGTTTACTTCTTGGGTAGTGCGAAACACAGTAACGAGCAAGCTTACGCATTCCGTAAGATGGCGTCTTTGTGGGGAACGAACAACGTTGACCACCAAGCGCGTATTTGTCACTCAACCACAGTAGCCGGTGTTGCAAACACTTGGGGTTACGGTGCGATGACAAACTCGTTCAATGACATGCACAACTGTAAATCAATGCTATTCATTGGTTCAAACCCTGCAGAAGCTCACCCAGTTGCGATGCAACACATCTTGATCGCGAAAGAGAAGAACAACTGTAAGATCGTGGTTGCAGATCCTCGTCGTACACGTACTGCTGCGAAATCTGATCACTACGTATCATTGCGTCCAGGTTCAGATGTTGCCTTTATTTGGGGCATCTTATGGCATGTATTTGGAAACCAATGGGAAGACAAAGAGTTCATTCGCCAACGTGTATTCGGCATGGAAGAAATCCGTGAAGAAGTAGCGAAATGGAATCCAGCAGAAGTTGAGCGTGTGACTGGCGTAAGCGAAGAAGACGTTTACCAAACCGCGAAGCTACTTTCTGAAAACCGCCCGGGTTGTATTGTTTGGTGTATGGGTGGTACTCAACATACAACTGGTAACAACAACACACGTGCTTACTGTGTACTTGAGCTTGCGCTCGGTAACATCGGTAAATCAGGCGGTGGTGCAAACATTTTCCGTGGACACGATAACGTACAAGGCGCAACTGACCTTGGCGTACTGTCTGACACACTTCCAGGCTACTACGGCTTGTCTGAAGGTTCTTGGCGTCACTGGTCTAAAGTCTGGGAAGTTGACTTTGACTGGATCAAAGGACGCTTTGACGACAACGCATACGGCGGTCAAAAACCAATGAACAGTGCAGGTATTCCTGTATCTCGTTGGGTTGATGGTGTGCTTGAAAACAAAGACAACATCCGTCAGCGTGAAAACATCCGTGCCATGTTCTACTGGGGTCACGCGGTGAACTCTCAGACTCGTGGTCCTGAGATGAAGAAAGCGATGCAAAAGCTGGATATGATGGTTATCGTTGACCCATACCCAACAGTAGCTGCAGTAATGAACGATCGTACTGACGGCGTTTACCTGCTTCCTGCAACAACGCAATTTGAAACCTACGGCAGTGTAACGGCATCAAACCGTTCTCTACAGTGGCGTGACAAAGTGGTTGAGCCTTTGTTCGAATCTAAACCTGACCATGAAATCATGTACTTGCTTTCGAAGAAGCTTGGTTTCTCAGATCAGCTGTTCAAAAACATTCGCGTTGAAAACAACGAACCGCTTATCGAAGACATTACTCGTGAATTTAACAAGGGTATGTGGACGATCGGTTACACAGGTCAAAGCCCTGAGCGTTTGAAAGAGCACCAACAGAACTGGCACACATTCCACAAAACAACGCTTGCTGCAGAAGGCGGCCCAGCGAATGGTGAGACTTACGGTCTTCCGTGGCCATGTTGGGGCAACCCAGAAATGAAACACCCAGGTACGCACATCCTTTACGATACGTCTAAACCGGTAGCAGAGGGCGGCGGTAACTTCCGTACTCGTTTCGGTGTGGAGTTCGAAGGTCAAAGTATCTTGGCAGAAGACAGCTACTCGAAAGGCAGCGAAATCAAAGACGGCTACCCAGAATTCAGTGACAAACTTCTGAAGCAACTGGGTTGGTGGGACGATCTAACCGCAGAAGAGAAAGCTTCAGCGGAAGGTAAGAACTGGAAGACTGACGTTTCTGGTGGTATCCAACGTGTGGCTATCAAGCATGGTTGTATCCCGTTTGGTAATGCGAAAGCACGTGCGATTGTTTGGACATTCCCAGATCGCGTACCTCTACACCGTGAGCCACTTTACACGCCACGTCGTGATCTTGTTGCTGATTACCCAACTTGGGATGACAAAGAAGCGATTTTCCGTGTTCCTACGTTGTACAAGTCAATTCAAGACCAAGACAAGTCTGGCGAATACCCAATCATTCTGACGTCTGGTCGTCTGGTTGAGTACGAAGGTGGTGGTGAAGAAACGCGTTCAAACCCATGGCTAGCAGAACTTCAACAAGAGATGTTTGTTGAAGTGAACCCGAAAGACGCAAACGACATTGGCTTCAAAGATGGTGATGACGTTTGGGTTGAAGGTGCAGAGAAGGGCCGTATTAAGGTGAAAGCGATGGTTACACGTCGTGTGAAACCGGGTTTAGCGTTCTTGCCGTTCCACTTCGGTGGTAAGTTCGAAGGCGAAGATTTGCGTTCTAAGTACCCTGAAGGCACGGATCCTTACGTTATTGGTGAAGCAGCCAATACAGCAACCACATATGGTTACGACCCTGTCACGTTGATGCAGGAAACGAAAGTAACCCTTTGTAATATTCGTAAAGCGTAAGGAGTCTTAAAATGGCTAGAATGAAATTTCTTTGTGACACCAAACGTTGTATCGAATGTAACGGTTGTGTCACTGCATGTAAGAACGAAAATGATGATGCTCTGGAATGGGGTATTCAACGTCGCCGCGTTGTAACACTGAACGATGGTGAGCCGGGCGAAAACTCTATCTCAGTAGCATGTATGCACTGTACTGATGCACCTTGTATGGCAGTTTGCCCAGCAGACTGTTTTGAACATACAGAAGATGGCATCGTACTTCACAATAAAGATCTATGTATCGGTTGTGGTTACTGCTTGTTTGCTTGTCCGTTTGGCGCACCTCAATTCCCTAAACAGGAAGCATTTGGTGAGCGCGGTAAGATGGACAAATGTACCTTCTGTGCTGGCGGCCCAGAAACAGAGCCGGGTTCTGTGGAAGAGCGTCAGAAGTACGGTGCGAACCGTATTGCTGAAGGCAAGCTGCCAATGTGTGCTTCGCTTTGTTCGACAAAAGCGCTGCTTGCAGGTGATGCTGAACAAGTCTCTGATATCTTCCGTCAGCGTGTTGTAGAACGCGGTGCGAAAGGTGCCGGTTGGACAGACGGCAACGACCTTTCTTACGATGCGATGAAGAGCTAGTTAGGAGAGACATATGCTTACAATGTTTAAGCGTCTCTTCCTTGTTGTGCTGCCGATGTTGGCAGCACTAACAATGCTGTCTCCTTTGAGTCATGCATCTGAGACGAACTCATCACAAACTCAATCGAGCTCTGCTGAAAGAGAAATCACACAACTTGCTGGCGCTGATTTTTGGCGACAAGTAAGAAACGGTGAGGAAGGTTACACCACCTCTCAATCGGCTGAGCACGGTGTATTGATCAGTACGCCAGGTCAAACGTGGTACATATTGAAAGAGAAGTGGATGTCGCCAGCCGGCGCTGTTGCGATCTTTGGCAGTATTGCTTTCGTTACCTTGATGTACGTTGTGATTGGACCGCTAATGCTAAGCGCACCAAGAACGGGACGTAAGATCAAACGTTGGTCTCGACTCGATCGTGCGTTGCACTGGAGCATGGCGTTTACCTTTTTATCACTGGCATTCAGTGGTTTAATGTTGGTTTACGGTAAACACTTCTTGAAACCATACATCCCAACGGATCTATGGGGCTTCATTGTTCTACTGGCTAAGCAATACCACAATTACATTGGCCCGATTTTCTATGTGCTGTTGATGGCTGTTCTTATCAAGTGGTGGCGCAAGTCGATCTTCAAGATGGTCGATCTCCAGTGGTTCATGAAACTGGGTGGTATGGTTGGCAAGCATAAAGGTTCTCATCCATCAGCAGAATTCTCGAACGCGGGTGAAAAAGCGCTGTTCTGGCTTCTGATTGTGGTGGGTACTGTGGTTGCGTTCAGTGGCTTGGTATTGGACTTCCCAATCTTTGGTCAAACTCGACGTGATATGGAGCTTTCAAACCTTGTTCATATGCTGGCGGCTCTGATCCTTATCTGTGGTTTCGTGTTCCACATCTACATCGGCTTGTTCGGTATGGAAGGCGCACTAGAAGGCATGGTAACCGGTGAAGTCGACGAAACTTGGGCAAAAGAGCACCATGACCTTTGGTACAAAGAAGTGATGGAACAAGAGAAAAACGGCGTTGAAGAAAACGCTAACGCAGCAACAGAGAAAAGTGAAGGGGTGAATAAGAATGAACAAACCTCATAAAGGTATTTGGGTTGCTTACATCCTAAGCTGCTTCACACCCTTTACTTGTCTGATCTCTGGCGTGATTGCGATTGTCTACGCAGGTTATCGTTTAGATAAAGGTGAAGACGGTGAAGTAGTGGATACGCATTACTATGGCTTGATTCGCTCGTTCTTCTTGAACTTAACGTTCTTTGTCGTGCTTATCGTAACGGTAGCGACCTCTAATGGCGTGTTAATCGGTGTGAACGATTACTGGTATCAAAACCATATTATCGATGACATTGCTTACTACATCCCATACGTAGGCATGCTGTTTGGTGGTGTTGCGATTGTGGTTTGGTTTATCCGGATGTATCAAGGCATGCAGCGTTTAAGTCAAAACTTACCGCAAAATCCTTCAACAGGACCGAACCTGTAACGCTAACACGTTAACGACATACCTAAAGAAAGCCCAGTGATTCATTTCACTGGGCTTTTTGTTTTTAAGTCCCTCAAACAGTAAATAGTTGTCAGCCGTTCTCTAGATTAGAACCTACTTGCTGGCCGCTTCAATATGGTGCAGCTCCCTTATTTGGTGCAATTGTCGTTGTGAATTTTTCGGTTTTTAAGAACCATAAATGTGCACCAGAATATTTAGAATCTAATAATCAATAACTTAAAGTAAAAACCTGTTGCACGAAAATTACCCTTCGCACTTGGAACACATCTTGCGTTCACTGTTGAGTCTTTAATTAATTACATCATTGAATCGCACGATATCAGTGCAAATCAGATAAAGCGAAGGAGAATGCTTTAATGAGTGAAACGGTGACTCAAGTTCATAGTGCAGTACAAACCCTTACCCAAAGTTCAGATACTTTATTCCTATTACTCGGCGCCATCATGGTCTTCTTGATGCACGCTGGCTTTGCATTTCTCGAAGTCGGTACCGTTCGAAAGAAGAACCAAGTCAATGCGCTGGTTAAGATCCTCTCGGATTTTGGTGTCTCCGCTATTGCTTACTTTTTTATTGGCTACTGGGTCGCTTACGGCGCGCACTTTTTTGCCGACGCAGAAACGCTCTCGCAAGGGAATGGATATGAACTGGTTAAGTTTTTCTTCCTAATGACCTTTGCCGCAGCAATCCCTGCGATTGTATCCGGTGGTATCGCAGAACGTGCACGTTTCTATCCAATTTTGATTGCGACACTGTTTACCGTTGGTTTCATCTACCCATTTTTTGAAGGCATCATTTGGAATGGTAACTTTGGCTTCCAAGCGTGGCTAGAAGGCCAGTTTGGTTACGGATTCCATGACTTCGCAGGCTCTGTTGTCGTTCACGGCGTTGGCGGTTGGATTGCATTGGTTGCAGTTTACTTCCTTGGCATGCGTAAAGGTCGTATCCGCGCTGGCAAACACACCAACTTCGCACCATCAAATATTCCTTTCTTAGCATTAGGTTCTTGGATCTTATGTGTGGGTTGGTTTGGATTCAACGTGATGTCTGCTCAAGCGATCAATGGTATCAGCGGTCTCGTGGCGATGAACTCACTCATGGCAATGGTCGGCGGTATTCTTGCGGCTTTAGTCGCAGGTAAAAATGACCCAGGCTTTATTCACAATGGTCCTTTAGCTGGTCTCGTGGCGATATGTGCAGGTTCAGACTTGATGCATCCATTGGGCGCTTTGATTACTGGCGGTGTTGCAGGCGCACTGTTTGTTTACCTGTTCACGTACATGCAAAACAAAACACAGATTGATGATGTACTCGGTGTGTGGCCTCTACACGGCGTGTGTGGCGCTTGGGGTGGCATTGCAGCGGGTATCTTCGGCCAACAAGCATTCTGGGGGCTAGGGGGCGTGAGCTTTGCTGCTCAAGTTGTCGGTACTTTGGCGGGTATCACTGTAGCTTTGGTTGGCGCACTCATTGTTTATGGTGTGTTGAGTAAACTAACAGGCTTACGTTTAAGTGAAGAAGACGAGTTCAACGGTGCTGACCTTGCTATTCACAAGATCTCATCAATCAACGAAGACTGATCACGGTTCAATAGATAAACAATAAGCGGCTTCGGTCGCTTTTTTTGTGTCTGTTCATTCTTAATCTGCTGATATCGAGCGAGTTATGTCACAAATAGCCAATGAATTCAGTTGGCTAAGACTATGGTCTAATCCCTAAAACTATTGTTGGAATTTGAACAGTGCTAAGCTGTTACCAAGTGACATATCTAAAAGGACGTTATATGCATTTCCCATACAGAAATATCGTAATTCTTACTGGTGCCGGAATCTCAGCGGAGTCGGGGATACAAACATTTCGAGCGCAAGATGGATTGTGGGAAAACCATAAAATCGAAGATGTCGCAACACCTGAGGGTTTTGCAAAAGATCCAGATTTGGTGCAAGAGTTCTACAATAAACGTCGTCATGGCTTACAAAGCGAAAGCATCCTGCCAAATTCAGCCCATAAGGCGTTAGGAGAGCTTGAAGACAAACTAGATGGCAAAGTTACAATCATCACTCAAAACATCGACAACCTGCATGAGCGCGGTGGTAGTAGCAATATCATCCACATGCATGGCGAACTATTAAAAGCGCGATGCAGCGAATCCAATCAAGTTATCGAGCATAAAGACAATATCGAAACCGGTGAGCTTTGTCATTGCTGCCAGATCCCCGCTCAAATGCGTCCTCATATTGTTTGGTTTGGCGAAATGCCACTAAGAATGGGCGACATCTATTCAGCGTTAGAAGAAGCGGATTTGTTCATCTCGATCGGTACGTCAGGTGTGGTTTATCCAGCAGCCGGTTTTGTACATGACGCTAGAATGCATGGCGCACATACAATTGAAATCAATCTCGAACCGAGTGCGGTTGAGAGCGAATTTGAAGAGAAACGCTACGGTAAAGCCAGTATTGAAGTGCCGAAATTAGTCGGTGAGCTGTTGTCTGTAGAGAAAGGTTCTTTGACCGCTTAAACTTGTCATAACGCTTTTGCTCAAGCTTAGCTAACAAGGCAAATACGTGTCCGACTGCAACCAAGCAAGTCAGATAGGTGTTTGCTTTTTTGTTCATGAAGAGTTTTGTTCATATAAGTAAATCGCAGCCTGTTAAAATCTCATTTCACTGAAGATTAAGAGCTAGTTGAAACAGAACGCTGCGCTTTTTTCATTTCATACATAGCCTTATCTGACTTATCCAGCGCCTGTTGAAAGTTATCCTGACAAGTGACTTCGATGCCGTAAGAAAAAGAGATGTTTTCACCGTGAAGTAGGTTGTTAACTTGGCTGACGAACTCACCACCACGACCCAGCTGCGCCGTTGCGACAAACTCATCGCCGCCAACACGAAACACCATTTCATCTTCTAATACCGCTTGGCTTAATGCCTGAGAGAAGCGAACGATCATCAGATCTCCGACTTTATGGCCTTTACGATCATTCACCGTTTTTAACCCATCCAAATCGAAATAGATGAGTTCGAATTCTTTCAATTTGATTGCATCGAACTTCTTACGGTTATACAAACCTGTCAGCTCATCTTGCTTACTTTGGTCTTTTAATTGAGTGGTCAGCTCAGTAATGCCGTAGGCAATAAGTAGGAAGGCTATTTGCAATAAGCCATCTTCAAGAAAGGTGTCGAGTAGTTCGTTTCTGTCTGCCCATTCATCGAGATGTTTGAGTTCTGTGGTCACATCATAAAATAGGTTGAAAATAAGCAATATAGCCCCGTAGCGAAGGATTTTATGAGGGCGAATGGCATGACGAGCAACGTAGTAGATGTACATAGTAATCACGAGGGTGTTTGTTTCGAAAAACAGGTCGTAATTAGAGTCTATGTGGATGAATGAACTCAGGCCGAGCATCAAGAAAGACGCAAGAAGCATCAGAGTCACAACCAATAATATCGGGTTCGCTGGCATATTATAACGCACTCCATGTCGTTTAATGCCATCCTATATAAAGTATAGATAAAAATAAAGCGGCTTACGCCGCTTTATTAACCTGTCAGTAACAATCTAGTTGTTTACTTTAAGTTTTTGGAAGTACTCGTCATAAATAACGCTCGCTTCGCCAACTTCATCTTGCCAAACGCCGTTATCCATCACTGATTGTGGTGGGAAAACGTTCTTATCTTCAGCAAATTCTTTAGGAAGAAGAGGGTAAGCCGTTTTAACTGGCGTCGGGTAACCGATCTCTAGAGCAATCTTAGCTGCGTTTTCAGGGCGAAGAAGGAAGTCGATCATCTTATGTGCCGCTTCAGTGTTCTTAGCACCTGCTGGAATCGCTAGGCTGTCCATCCAGAAGATAGCGCCTGTCTCTGGCCAGATGATGTCAATCGTCGCGCCTTCTTGGCGTGCCATGTAAGCAGAGCCATTCCAAAGCATACCAAGAGACACTTCACCCGCTAGGTAAGGGTTTGCTGGGAAATCTGAGTTAAATACCAATACGTTTGGCATCAGCTTACGAAGTTCTTCGTACGCTTCTTTGATTTCTTCAGGGTTCGTTGTGTTTGGAGAATAACCCAGTTTAGACAGTGCGATATGGAAAACCTCACGAGAGTCATCCATCATCATCAGTTGACCTTCCCACTGTGTATCCCACAGATCGCCCCAGTTTTTAACTGAAGACTTGTCTAGCATATCTGAGTTGATACCAATACCCGTTGCGCCCCAGATGTATGGGATCGAGTAGTTGTTGTTTGGGTCAAATGGCTTATCTAAGTAATTTGGATCCAAATCAGCAAAGTGGCTTAGCTTAGTTTTATCAAGCTCTTGAAGCATGCCTTCTTTACGCATCTTAGAAACGAAGTAAGTAGAAGGAACCACTAAGTCGTAACCCGTACCTTGAGTTTTTAACTTAGCGTACATGCTTTCGTTAGACTCATAAGTTGAGTAGTAGACTTTAATGCCAGTCTCTTCTGTGAAGTCTTCTAACACTTCATTTGGAATATATTCAGACCAGTTGTAAAAATACAGTTCTTGGTCAGCTGCGAAAGAGGGTGTAGAAAGTAAAGTAGCAGCACACAATGCGCCGGTATACAGTGTTTTTTTCATTACTGTTCCGTTCATTTGTTTGATTTGGAGCTGGGTAGTGAACCCAAAGTAAATGGATTTCTAAAAATCGCGCTAGATTATAGCAGTGATATAACAAAATAGGCAGCCTAAGCTGCCTATTCATTGATATTCTTATTTTTAACGTGTTGATTATCTAACTGAGGTTGTTAAGTAAACCAGTTACTTATTAGCGTCTGTTGACCAGAGCAATTAGATAAAGAACTCGCTTACTGACCGGCTTTAAGCTTCATGAAGTAATCTTCGTACTTCACTGTCTTATCGCCAACCGCAGCTTGCCATTCAACACGGTCAAGATCTTCTTGCGACGGGAACAGAGCAGGGCTGTCTTTGAACTTCTCATTAGACGCTTTGACTGCCGTTAGATAACCTGTGTCGCGAGAAATTTGCTCTGCGATTTCTGGGCGAAGTAGGAAGTCGATCATCTTATGAGCCGCTTCTACGTTTACTGCGCCAGAACTGATGGCAAAGTTATCAACCCAACCGATGCCGCCTTCTTTAGGGAAAACCAGTTTAATCGGCAGACCTTCATTTTGCGCTGCAGCAGCAGAACCGTTCCAAAGCATACCAAGACCCACTTCACCAGACATGTATGGTGCGCCAGGGTTATCTGAGTTAAACACAAGAACGTTTGGCATCAGCTTGCGCAGCTCAGCGTAGGCTTCGTCGATTTCTTTCTCGTTAGTCGTGTTACCTGAGTAACCTAACTTACGCAGTGCGATGTGGAACACTTCACGCGTGTCGTCCATCATCATCAGCTGACCTTCAAGCTCTGGCTTCCATAGATCAGCCCAGCTTTGGAAATCTTCTGGATCGTACATGTCTGTGTTAACAGCCAGGCCCGTAATAGCGACAACATGTGGAATGGAGTAGTCGTTGCTCGGATCATATGGCTTATCTAGGTAGTTTGTATCTAGATTCGCAAAATTGTTTAGCTTGGTTTTGTCGATCTTTTGAAGCATGCCTTCGTCGCGCATTTTAGACACGAAGTAGGTTGAAGGAACCACAAGGTCGTAACCTTTATTGTGCGTTTTCAATTTTGCGTACAAAGTTTCATTCGACTCGTAAGTCGAGTAAATCACTTTGATGCCAGTTTCATCCGTGAACTGTTCTAAGATCTCACTGTTGATGTAAGGTCCCCAGTTCATGAATACCAATTCTTTGTTATCTTTTGCAAACGATGGTGCAGATAACATTGAAAGCGCACATGCACTACCAGCTAATAGAGTAGCCCATTTTTTCATTGACGTTAGCTCCAAACTAAACGTTGCCCGAAGGCACTAGATAGAAAAACAGAATGGCAATTTACCATTCTGTTTATGAATAACACTGTTGTTAAACTTGAATCTTATCAAGTCTGTCTCAGTAAAGAGTAGGAGACTTACTTGATTTTCTCTCTCGCTAATAACTGAGAAATAATCACCAGTATTAATGACACCACTAACATCACTGTTGCTAGGGCGTTGACCTCTGGAGATATTCCGACTTTAACCATCGAGTAGATCTTCAGTGGCAAGATTTCATAGGTTGGACCCGTTACGAAAGAGCTGATGATCACATCGTCCAAAGACAGTGTGAAGCTCAATAACCAACCCGCAGCCACCGCTGGCTTAGCCAGAGGAAGGATGATCTGTTTTAGAATCGTCCATTCACTTGCACCTAAATCTTTTGCGGCTTCTAGCATCTTGACATCAAAGCCATTCAAGCGACTGTAGACCGTGACAACAACGAACGGCAGACAGAAAGTAATGTGCGCTGCAAGTAGGGTAAAGAACCCAAGTTGCACACCCATTACCAAGAATAGCGCAAGAAGCGAAATCGCCATTACGATATCTGGCGACATCATCACGATGAACAACATGCCATTGACGATGCCTTTACCTTTAAATTGGTAACGGAATAGGGCAACGGCAGTCAGGCTTCCGACAATCGTTGCGGCAGTTGCAGAGAACACCGCGACGTTGATCGAATGCCACGCAGCCTGCATTAGGCTGTCGTTGTTAATCAGCGCGTCATACCACTTAGTGGTAAAGCCACCCCATTTCATGCCGAATTTATTGGCATTAAATGAGTTTGCAATCAATACGATAATAGGTAGGTATAGAAAAGCGTATACCAGCGCCATAAAGCTGAACTTAACTGTGCGACCCATTAGTCTAGCTCCACTTTCTTATTCAATAACTTGCCTGCACGGTAGTAGGCATAAAGCATCACGGCCATAGCAGTGGTCAGTGCAATACTGGTTGCCGCGCCAAACGGCCAGTCTCGAGCGTTGAGCACTTGGCTCTTAATCACGTTACCGATCAATAGGTTCTTAGCGCCGCCCAACAAGTCTGAAATGTAGAACATTCCAAGCGCAGGGAGCAATACAAGTAAGCAACCGCCGATAATGCCTGGCATTGTTAGGGGTAAAACAACCTTCAATAACGTTTGAAGTTTGTTCGCACCTAAGTCTTTAGCCGCTTCTAAATAAGTATCGTCTAGCTTTTCAATTGCTGAATACAACGGCAAAATCATGAACGGAAGTAGGATATACACTAAACCGATCATTACTGCCGTTTCTGAATACATAATACGAAGTGGCTTATCGATAATGTCTAACGCCAACAAGCCTTTGTTCAACACACCTTGAGTACCCAGAACCACTTTTAATCCGTAAGTACGAATCAAAGAGTTTGTCCAAAATGGCACAATCACTAGAAACAACATGATTGGACGCCATTTCGCTGGCATTTTTGCCACGATGTAGGCGAACGGGTAACCAATAATTAAACAAAGTAGGGTTGCGACAATCGCCATATAGAAAGAGTGCATCAGCACTTTAAAATACAGCGGATCAGCCAAACGCAAGTAGTTATCGAGAGTGAAGGTCATCTCGATCAAGTTCGCTTCATCACGAGTTAGAAAGCTAGTACCGATGATCATGATGTTTGGAATCATCACGAACAGCACTAACCAACCTGTGATTAAAGCAACAATCGCGTTTTGTAAATTAAACTTCTTGCTCATCTTCTAACACCACTTCCCAGCTCTCAACCCAAGTTACTGCAACTTTTTGGCCCAGTGAGTGATCAACATCAGGGTCATCTTCGTTGAAGAATTCGCTAACCATGACACGCATACCAGATTCAAGTTCTACGACTGAATCTAATGTCATGCCTTTGTAGGTTCGCTCGACAATGTGGCCGACAATACCGCTTTGATCCGACTCTTTAATTTCTTCGATACGAAGATCTTCAGGGCGAAGTAGTACTTGCAGTTTTTGGCCCGGTGCTACGTCTTTATCGTGATAGATAATTGACTCTTCACCTTCGATTGTCGCAACAATGCGCTTTTCATCTTGACGAGATTTCGCTGTCGCTTCGAATACGTTAATTTCACCAATGAAACGAGCAACAAACAGGTTCTTAGGCTCTTCGTAGATTTCTCTTGGCGTTCCGTCTTGTTCAATCACGCCATCACGCATAACAATAATACGATCAGACATGGACAATGCTTCTTCTTGGTCATGCGTTACAAAAATGAACGTGATACCAAGTTGGCGTTGCAGTTGTTTAAGTTCGATTTGCATTTGTTTACGTAGTTTGTAATCAAGAGCAGATAGAGACTCATCCAACAAAAGAACTTTAGGCTTATTAACGACAGCACGAGCGATTGCGATACGTTGCTGTTGGCCACCAGATAGCTGGTGTGGCTTTCGTTGTGCCATTTGTTCTAGGCGCACCATTTTTAAAGCATCCATTACACGAGGTTCAATCTCAGTGTTTGGTACTTTCTGCATGCGTAAACCAAATGCCACATTGTCGAAAACGGTCATATGTGGGAATAGGGCATAGCTTTGGAATACAGTGTTAACATGCCTTTGTTCAGCAGGAACTTGGGTTACATTCTGTTGGGCTAATAGTATTTCACCACTATCTGCCGTTTCAAACCCTGCAATCATTCTTAGTACCGTGGTTTTACCACAACCGGACGGGCCTAATATCGTGAGAAACTCACCATGATTTACGTTTAGATCAAGATTGCCGATGACTTCCTTACCATCGAAACTTTTACTAATGCCAGTTAACTGTACGACTGGCTTTCCTACTGATTTTTTAGCGTTCAACGTCTGTTTTTCTCCACCTTGGTTCTATTTGAGACCTGTTGCTATACACTTTTAAGGCGCGCATGATAATCACCAAAAACGTGAATTCAAAGCATTTTTTACCTTTCGAAGATAAAAAATTTCGCAGGTAAAAGTAAACATCCTTTACCATACTGTTATTTATTGGGTTTACACCCTAATAAGTGTCTAATTATTAACCATTAAGACGCAAAAGCAAGCCTTGTTACAGATTCATATTTTAGTTTGTTCCCGACATATGAGTATAATGAAGGTAATTTTTTATCAATAAGTTAGGTGGCTTCAAGCAATTGAGTACACCTAGGTATCAATATGAACAACGACATCGAAAAAGATTTTAATTTGGGCGGTAGTATCGACCGTGCACTTTCCGGCGATTATGAGCTCAAAGCAACGGCTGTATTCCAAGAAGCATGGAAACATACGGTAAGTCACTTTCTTTCGTTTTCTCCTGCGATCGTTGCATTGATGTTCGTGCAACTGGCTATTTTTTATATCGCATTGAAATTACAGCTTGGTGATCCGGCAGTCATCTTAGATGCCGTTATCGACCCTGAGGCATTTACGCCACAGATCGTTGAATCTATTTTCATTGCTAACTTTAGCTACGAAGTGGTGAGTGCACCTATTTATGCGGGCATCAGCCTAATGGCAATGAGCCACGCTGCAGGTTTGCACACCAAGACTCGTCATATTAGTAAAGGGCTACAATTTACCGTGCCAGTTATCTTGGTGACTCTGTTCAGCTTAATGCTGCAAGGTATTGCAGGAATGCTGTTACCGTTTCTTTCTATCTATTTTTCACTGGCTTTCAGCCATTCAATCCTATTGATTTGTGATAAGAAAGTTCCACCAATGCAATCGCTGTTGCTTTCACTACGAGCGGTAAACAAGAAAATCTTCACCGTTGCGTCTATTTACTTAGCGGTGATGCTGATGTTTATCGTCGCTGCGATGATGTACGGCATTGGCTTGATATTCGTTCTACCATTCTTCTTCCACGTGAAAGGCATTCTTTACCGCGAAATGTTTGGTATTAAGTTAAAAGTTATTGCGTCAGATCGACCAAATAGTGATGACGATAATAACGACAGCAGCAATGGCGACAATAACAGTAACGACGGCAACAACAATAAAAACCCTCAGGTGTTCGATGCGTAATAACGTTAAAGGCAGCGCAAGTAAATCTCTTGCGCTCAAGGTAACGGCACTGGCGATCGTGGGTTCTATCTCACTGGTTGGCCCGTACATTTACCAAGAAGAAGAGCGCCGACGCTCAGCAGAGCAAAGTTCAAACACATCTAGTGAGTTTGGTGATTTGACCGTGGCTTCAGATCGCCCCAACTTTGCTGCCATTGAAGATGTGAACGAGAAAAAAGAGACCTTCTTTTCTTACCTTCGTCCTAGCATCAACATCGAAAACAAACGAATTACCAAAGAGCGTGCGTTTTTGACCAAGATCTCTCAAGCAGGTATTGCGAACGTTGATTCGGAAGATGTGTCGTACGCGAAAAGGCTAGGGAAGCTGTACAGCTTGCCAGTGCCATCTTCAGGACTAGATCAAGCTTGGCTCACGGAAATGCTTAGTCGCGTTAACGTACTGCCAGAGGCGCTTGTATTGACTCAAGCTGCTAACGAGTCGGCTTGGGGTACATCGCGCTTCGCAACCAAAGCCAACAACTACTTCGGACACTGGTGTTATACCAAAGGTTGTGGTCTGGTTCCGCTACAACGTAACGAAGGCAGTTCGCATGAAGTAGCTACATTCTCTTCAAGCCAAGAATCCGTTCATCGTTACTTCATGAACCTGAACCGTAATCGTGCTTATGCCGATTTAAGAGCGATTCGAGCAAAACTGGCGGCACAGGGCGACGATTTGCTAACAACCGCATCTGCGACAGAGCTTACCAATGGCTTACTAAAATATTCTGAGCGAGGTTCAGACTATGTGACTGATTTACAAGCCATGATCCGTCACAACGATGTATACTGGAAAAAGTAACTCGATTTGGTCTCAGTTTGGTTAACCTCGAAAGTAAGTTATTATCCAAACGGCATCACACAAAGAGCAGCTAATGGCTGCTCTTTTTAATTATGAACGCTCAACTTCGACAAGATTATAATAATGAAAAAGACAGTACTCGCTCTATTAGCCTCACTCAGCCTTGGGGTTTCTCTTCCAGCTTCAGCTCAAGAATACATGTTCACGTATTCCAAGCTCTACACACAGCTTAAAAACAACACCAAAGAAGGGCATGATGACGTCAAAGTTGCGGTCTTCTTTGTGGATCAACAAGCTCAAACAATCTGTCACATCAGCAAAGCGTGGATGGAGAAGGAAGAACATTATGAAGAGCTAAAAGTCTCTCCAGCCAGTGAACTGCTTCTACCTGTCGATCAAAACCTACGTTCAGCTAATCCTCTTATCTTTGTACAAACACAAGAACAAGAGTGTGCGTATTCGCTGGTCGTAATGACTCAGGAACCTTTGGCTGGAACGGTTGAAGTTGCACAGCTAGAAAGCCTGTTACCGCAGATGCAAGCGATGCTAGAAGACGTAAGCGGCATGTTCTCTAGCTGGATCACACCCGATATCCAAGGCTTAACGTTGGAGTTTGATAATAAGCTTGAAGGCAACATTGCTCTGTCTAACGGTAAGCAAATCCCAATTGAAGAAGGGCGCGCGAAATTCACGCTAGCTGAGCTCAATGGAAGTGACAGCATCACGTTACCAGAAGCTACTGTTCGTGTTTTGCCTTACATCCCAGCACAATAGCGGTCAGTCTGAAGCTCTTTGTTTCGCTTCAGCTTAAGATTTTACTAAACAGCCTGCTCTTCTTTGAACAGGCTGTTTTTATTTATAGTCTTAAACCTAAGACCTTTGATCTTGCCAAACCACAGATCTCAACAGCTTCTCATCATTGGTTCTTACCTCTTATTACGACGTGTTTTCTCACCATTAGAAGGCAGAACGCATGATATGACAGAATCTTTCTCCTGCTCCGCTTGTTTATCCTGCAGTTACTGTTTCAACCTTAAATAAAAATCCGTATAATCCACGCCCTAAAACAGTCCCACTAGCAATCTACAGTCGGTAATACGACGGTGTGAGAGTCGCAATGAACCAAAACGAAAATAAAAAAGATACACTTGAATTCAACAAGCTTCAGAAACTTCTAAGAAGAAATGTTGGGAATGCCATCGTCGACTACAACATGATCGAAGAGAATGATGTAGTAATGGCGTGCATTAGTGGCGGTAAAGATTCATTTGCGATGCTAGACATTTTGCTACGTTTACGTGAAGCAGCACCCATCAAATTTGATGTAGTGGCAGTAAACCTAGATCAGAAACAACCGGGCTTCCCTGAACATATTCTTCCTGAGTACTTTGAAACTCTGAACATTCCTTACTACATCGTAGATAAAGATACGTACTCAGTAGTAAAAGAAAAAGTGCCAGAAGGTAAGACGACATGTGGCCTTTGTTCACGTCTGCGTCGCGGTACTTTGTACTCGTTTGCAGAGAAGATTGGCGCAACGAAGATTGCTCTAGGTCACCACCTAGACGACATTGTTGAGACTATGTTCCTAAACATGTTCCACGGTGCTCGCCTTAAGGCTATGCCGCCTAAGCTTCGCTCTGACGATGGTCGTAACGTTGTAATCCGTCCTCTGACTTACTGCCGCGAAACTGACCTCATCAAATACGCAGAGCACAAAGAGTTTCCGATCATTCCATGTAATCTGTGTGGTTCTCAAGAAAACCTACAGCGTCAAAACATCAAAGCGATGCTAATTGATTGGGATAAACAGACTCCAGGACGTGTTGAGAAGGTCTTCAAGTCAATTCAGAACGTGAGCCCGAGCCAATTGGCAGATCGTGAGTTGTTTGATTTCATTAACTTACCGTTAGACCGTACTGAAGAACGCAAAGCATACGAATTCGAAGAAGCTGAAATCTCGTCGTCAAACATCGATGAGTCTTTGTACATCGATGTAACCAACGTTTAAGCCTTATTCGTCATAGAATTGCTATAACATCTAGATAAATAAAAACGCCTCAAGCAATCAATGCTTAAGGCGTTTTTTTTATGAGTTAAATATGTAGATTGAAGTACATATTGAGATTACTGTTTTAAGGCATTTAGCCTTTCTATCCGTTTAAACTTTTAACTCACTTAACTTTTTAACTCAACTTAACCTTTAGCAAGGTTAGGATCGAGAGGGCTCACATAACCAGACGGTTTAAGCGCCAGGACATCACAATTAATCTTATCGATAACGTGCTCAGCGGTATTACCAATAAATACAGCAGACAAGCCAGTACGACCTGTGGTTCCTAAAATCACCATAGCGGCGCTGTTTTCAGACGCGACTCGTGGAATCACATCTTCTGGCAAGCCTTGCTCAACGATCGTCTGTTCTTCACACATACCGTGCTTTTGACGAAGTGCTTTCATTCCCGTTAAGTGGTGACCACGAACGGCGTCAGTGTAAGACGTAGGATCGAACTCTGGCAACTCAATAGTGATATTCGCAGGCGTTACAGGATAAGCATTAACCAAGAAAGGTTCAGCATCCAAACGACCCGTAATCTCAAGCAATCTATCAACCATTGTATCGTTCAGCTCGATGTGAGCTTCTGTTTCAGAGCCGACGTGTACCGAAGCAAAAATCTTCGCATTATCAGGCCAGAAATCATTTTTAACTAAGAGCACAGGGCTAGGGCACTTTCTCAACAGATGCCAGTCTGTAGGAGTGAAAATCACAGACTCTAAGGTATCGTGCTTACGCGTACCTTTAATCAGGATCTCATGCCCACCGCTGTATACTTCAGCGATGATCGCTTCATAAGGACGGTTATGCCAAACCACTTGAACGTTAAATTCAATAGAATCATCAAGGTAAGGTTCTGCGACTTTATTCATCCAAATTTCGCGTTGATGAATCACGCCTTTACGCATTGCGTCTCTTTCATCAACAGAGAGCATTGATGTCATCTCATACGAGAAATCGTATATCGACAAAAAGAAAGTGATGTGGCTTGTTGAGGTGCTTTTCTTTGCAAGTTGGATAGCACGAACTAGAGCAGGTTGCTCATCGTGATTAATGTCTGCGACAACTAAAATTTTGTTATAGATACTCATAACTAAGCCTACTTTTCAGACCGAACATATAAATAATGTAGCGTAGTTATGGAGAGATTAAGAGAAATATAAGAGGTTTTAGGGGAGAAACATGATGTAGCTCATTATTGAACTACATCATTGATATCTAAACTATTCTTTTGAAACGCCAGCAAGTTCCATCAGAGCATCGTGATCTTCGATAGTGATGTATTTGCCTTTAACACTCAAGATGTCTGCTTTTTGGAAGCGACCTAATAGACGGCTGATTGTTTCAACAGTCAAACCAAGGTAGTTACCAATGTCGCCACGAGTCATCGTTAAGCGGAACTCTCTTGGGCTAAAGCCACGTTGAGAGAAGCGAGTAGAAAGGTTGTAAAGGAATGCAGCAAGACGTTCTTCCGCGTTCTTTTTAGAAAGAAGCAGAATCATTTCTTGGTCACCTTTAATCTCGTTACTCATCAGACGCATAATTTGCTGACGCAATTTAGGCATTTTGCCTGATAAGTCATCAAGGATCTCGTATGGAATTTCACACACCATAGAAGTTTCAAGTGCTTGTGCGAAACTAGGGTGTTCGTCACCCGTGATCGCATCAAAGCCAACAAGATCACCCGCAAGGTGGAATGCAGTAATCTGCTCATCACCTTGCTCAGTAATCGTGTAACTCTTGATCGTTCCAGAGCGAATAGCATACAGAGATTTAAGCTCGTCACCGGCTTTAAATAACTCTTGGCCTTTTTGAATAGGCTTTTTTCTCTCAATGATCTGATCAAGTTGATCGAGTTCAGATTCATTCAAAGTAAATGGGATACAGAGCTGGCTAATACTACAATCCTGGCAGTGGATTGCACAGCCACCAGACTGAACACGTTTCGTCACAGGCTTTTCAGAAATCATAACAATCTTTCACTATTTGATATACGTCAATATTTTAGCATTCCTTTATCCAGTTGGGTAGTAAAAAAACCGGATTTAAAGAATGACTATACGGTATAAATAATGAGCTGCAGTGCCATATAACCAGTATAAAAACCATAAATAAGGATTAGAATTGCGCCTAGTTGGCGAAATAAGTCGGCTTGTTGCAGTTTCTTGAGAAAATTTGCGCCCATACCAACAGTAAGCATGACAGGTAGCGTCCCTAAACCGAAAGCAAGCATGATACCCGCTCCGTTATACCAGCTTCCCGATACCGCTGCCCACGTCAACATAGAGTAAACAAGGCCACATGGAAGCCAACCCCAGAAGAAACCGAATGGTAAAGCATGGCTAGGGTGCTTTAATGGTAGAAATGATTTACCTAAAGGAGATATGTAACGCCATAGCTTCTGTCCGACTTTTTCGAAGAACAACAAGCCGAACCACCATTTACCGATGTACAAACCTAAAATAATCATAAAGACGGCAGCAAATAAACGAAGCCAACCAAGTAAGGCATTAAAATCGCTCAACTGGCCAATCGAAGAAATCGCACCGCCAATCACGCCACCAATTACGGCATAGCTTAGCAGTCGTCCGAGATTATAAAGGAGGGGAATAACAGGGGAAGGTTTACTGTTGCCAATAGACAGAAGCGACGCAATACCACCACACATTCCCATGCAATGGCCTGCGCCGATCAATCCAACAACAAAAGCGCCAATCCAATCAGGCGTCATCATTCTTCTTTTCTGCGTTAGATTGTGTTTCAGTCGAGCTATGTTTGTTGTCGCTCTCTTTCGAGGCTGCGGTAGGCTTAGTATCAACGTTAATATGGTTATCTTCATCAAACAGAATGTTGTGGCCTTGACGCTCAAGGTCTTCAAACTGCTCACTCTTAACTGCCCATAGAAAGATACCGACAGCGATGCATACAAGTACGATCGCAATTGGAATGAGTATGTATAAACTTTCCATTATTTACCTTGCTCTTTTAAAAGCCTTAACGAGTTAGACACAACAATAATAGAGCTAGCAGACATGCCAACAACGGCAATGTACGGAGCAACCAAACCTGCGACAGCCAATGGAAGAATAAGTAGGTTATACCCCAACGACCACGCTAAGTTCTCACGGATTATCTTACGCGTTTTAAGCGCCAATGTACGTGATTTAAGTAATCTATCGAGTTTATCGCCCAATAACACCATATCAGCAGAGGCTTTCGCTACATCCGTACCGCCACCCATAGCAACCGAAAGGTGTGCACCCGCAAGAATAGGCGCATCGTTGATGCCATCGCCAACCATCATGGTGATGTCGCTTGCGTCTCTAGAGTTAAGGTAAGCCAGTTTATCTTCTGGTTTCGCGTTAGCAACAATGTCAGTAATACCAATCTCTGCCGCAACAGGTTTCGCGTTAATCAAAGAATCGCCAGTCAGCAGCGTAGTTTTGATTCCCGCTTCTTTGAATTGCTTAATGAACTCGATACTTTCTTTACGAATCGGGTCTTCATAAGTGAATGTTGCGATATGACGACCAGCCATCGACAAGTAAATACCGTTACTTTCAGATGGCTGAGCTTCACCTAGAATGAACTCGCTACTACCAATCGCCACTTCTTGCCCATTCCACTCACCAGTTATACCTGAACCAATCACGTTGTTCACCGACTCCACTTCGATATCATCTGAAGTATGAGTTTTAAACGCTTTAGCGATAGGGTGGTTAGCGTGTTGTTCTAAGCTCGCCGCGACTTGCAGGCATGTTTCTTTATCAAGATCAGCAAACGTCTCGACTTTGCTGATACGAATATCACCTTCAGTCAGCGTGCCCGTTTTATCGATGATTAAGTGGTTCACTTTACACAAGGTTTCAAATACGTGGCCTTTGCGCAGCAAAATACCGAAGTTACCCATACGAGATGTTGAACACGTAATCGCGGTCGGTGTCGCAAGAGACAGAGCGCAAGGGCAGGTAGCCACTAATACTGAAAGCATGATCCAGAATGCGTCTTCTGGTCGTGTTTGGTGCCAGTAGAACCAAGTCCCGAATGAAATGATTAAGATAACCGCGACAAAGTATCGCGCTACTACATCGGCAATTTCAGCAATTCTAGGCTTGGAAAGTTGAGCTTCATCTTGAAGACGAACGATATTAGAAATAACCGAATCCGCTTTAGAGGTCATTACTTCCAATTCAAACGATTCATCACCATTGAGTGTGCCAGCAAAAACGGTATCGCCTTCATTCTTAACGACATGGAGCGATTCGCCAGTTAACATGGATTCATCGATGTGAATTCTACCAGACAGTACTTTGCCATCCGCGGGGATATGCTCGCCAGGAAGAACGCGAATCTGGTCGCCAACCTTCAAGGTTTTTACCGGAACTTGCTCACCGTCCAACGTTGTTGCCATTGCGGGAACAAGCTTAAGCAGGTTACCACTCGCAGCTGCCGCCTTACGACGCGCTCTCATCTCTAAGAAACGTCCTAGAAGCAAGAAGAAGGTAAACATCGAGATAGATTCAAAGAACACTTCGCCTTGCTCTGTTACCGTTGCCACCAAACTCGCAACGTAAGCAAATAGCAAAGCAATCGACACAGGAACATCCATTCCCAAGGTTCGGCCTTTGATACTACGCCAAGCGTTAATATAGAACGGTAATGCAGAGTAGAGCAGTACTGGCGTTGCGAAGATCAAACTCACCCAACGAAAGTAGCTTTTAAATTCAGGCTCAAGACTGCCAAACACTTCGAGATAAAGCGCCACAGCTAACATCATGACTTGCATGGTCGCTAAACCCGCAACACCAAGACGATAGAGATAATTCTTCATCGAGCGATGGTAGGCCGCTTCTTGTTGATCAGCCTCGAATGGCGCCGCTTTGTAGCCTAGGGTGTGGATTGCCGATAACAACTCACTGAGTTTAACTTGAGTGTTGTCCCAGCTGAGCAGGGCACGGTTGGTAGTCGTGTTAACGCGAATACTGTCAACGCCGGCTTTTGAGGACACTTGCTTTTCAATAAGCCATGCACAAGCCGCACAAGAGACACCTTCTAGTGACAATGTCACCTCTGAGGTATTTTCAGAGCTACGGACAAACTCTAATTGAACATCTTCGTTGTCGTAATGGCTGAGTGCCAGAAGCTGCTCTGGCACCAGATCTGCTTTTTCAGCTGGAGCAGTACGGTATTGGTAATAAGAGACCAAACCGCTATCTATGATTGTCTGAGCTACGGTTTCGCAACCCGGACAACACATAGGTCGAACCGCCCCTAAGATTTCTACTTTAAAATCCGTTTCCGCTGGTACATCTTCACCGCAGTGATAACAGGATTCACACATAAGCTTTAGTTCGTTAGTTGAGTAGGAGTATCAATAGGGAAGTTCATGCGACCTTGCACTAACCATTCAGAATCATGCGGAGAAAGCTCGATAAACCAAGGGCCTTGCATTTCGTGGTCCAGAGTCAAAGTGTAGTTGCCGCTCGCATCAGCCGTCAGTAGCTGAGTGAAATCACGGTCAGGTAACGTTCGGTGTGCGAACATTGCGTTAATAGCAGGGAAGTGGTCAAGCTTGCCTTTGTTTAGAGTAATGATAACCGAGTTACCTTTCTCGTTAACTGAAGCCGATAGGCCAAGCTCTTTAGCAATGTTGACTTTTGAAATGTCGACATTAATGCCTTTTCCCTTTTTATAGTAATCTTCACTTACAAGGTGAATTGAATGGTTGGTCAGTATCGCAACTCGAACCAACGTTAGCATAGAAACGCCAACGGTTAGAAAGAGTAAAAACCACGGCCAAAACTGCTTATACCAAGGCTGAACCATATTATTATTCTCAATATATACAATGAAATAAAACTTTTTTACAAACACTTAGGGTTTTAACTGTAAAAGAAAGACAGCCCCTTCAGAAGGGGCTGTTATTATTATGTTACTCTTTATCTGAGTTACTGAGGCTCCACACGTAGGATGAAACCAGCTGTACTTTGTCTTCGCCTAGAATGTCTTTCCAAGCAGGCATTACGCCAGAACGTCCGTACATAACTGTTTCAGTTACATCTGCGCGAGAATCGCCAAACAACCAATCGCGGTCAGTCAGGTCAGGAGCGCCAACAGCAGGGTTACCCTTACCATCAGTACCGTGACACGCTGCACACACTACAAAGCGAGCTTTACCAGCTTCTGCTTCACGTGCGTTTACGCTACGACCAGAAAGGCTAAGAGTGTAGCTAACTACTTCTTTTACGCCTTCTTCGCCAAGAGCGTCTTTCCAACCTGGCATTTGACCGACACGACCATGCATGATGGTAGTAACGATAGCTTGCGGTTCACCGCCATATAGCCATGCATCGTCAGTCAAGTTAGGGAAGCCCTTTTGACCACGAGCATCAGAGCCGTGACACTGAGAACAGTTTTGTAGGAACAAACGTTGACCCACTTTGATTGCTTCAGCATCAGATGCGATATCAGGAACAGAACGTAGACCGTTCTCATCATGAGCTAGCTTCTTAAATGCTTCGCCAAAGTAAGTGTTCGCGTCATCAAGCTCTTTCGCGTACTCGTCTAGCTGTTTGTTAGCTTGAGCTGCAGCGATTGCAGAGCGAGACTCTTCTACGCTACGAACTGTTTGGTTTGAACTCGTCCAACCTAGTAGACCTTTAAAGTTGCCAAGGCCTGGGTATAGAGCTAGATAAACAGCTGCAAACACAATTGTGCTAATGAAAAGGTATGTCCACCACTTAGGTAGTGGGTTATTAAGCTCACGAATACCATCGTATTCGTGGCCCATATCATGACCTGGTTCTACACCTGTTTTATCGTTGGAACACCAACGAAGTAAGGCTGCACAACCAATCAGCGTACCGATTGTGATTACTGTTACCCAAATACTCCAGAATGTACTCATTACTTCGTCACTCCTTGATTTATATCTTTCGCAGGTGTTTCATCAGCGAACACTAGGTTTGCATCTTCATCGAAACGCGACTTACGGTTTTTACCGAAAGCCCACCAAACGATGCCGATGAAACAAGCAAAAACAGTAACAGTCCAAACACTTTGAAATGTAATAATGTCCATAATTATTCCTTATTTCATTGCGTGGCCAAGCGATTGAAGGTAAGCGATGATTGCATCCATCTCTGTTTTTCCTTCAACATCTTGTTTAGCGTTAGCAATTTGTTCGTCTGTGTAAGGAACACCAAATTGATTGCGGAAGAGTTCAAGCTTCTGCTTAGTCAATTTGCCATCAAGTACATTCTCAGCAAGCCATGGGAAACCAGGCATGTTTGATTCAGGAACAAGTTCGCGTGGGTCTAGAAGGTGAACACGGTGCCACTCATCAGAGTAACGATCACCAACACGCGCTAGATCTGGACCAGTACGCTTAGAACCCCATAGGAATGGATGTTCCCAAACGCTTTCGCCCGCTACAGAGTAGTGACCGTAACGTTCAGTTTCAGAGCGGAAAGGACGAATCATTTGGCTGTGACATACGTTACAACCTTCACGAATGTAAATATCACGACCTTCCATTTCCAGAGCAGAGTAAACGCGTAGGTTTTCTACAGGTTCAGTCGTCTGCTTTTGGAAAATAAGCGGAGTGATTTCTACTAAAGCACCAAAGCTGATTGCGATAACGATTAAGATCGCTAGTAGACCAACGTTTTTCTCGACCAACTCATGGCGATTATTTGAATTTGAGCTCATTCTAAATCTCCTTAAGCCGGTTGAGGGATAGCTTTAAGGCTATCTTTAGGTGCAGAAACAGTTTTGTACGTGTTGTATGCCAGTAAGAACATACCAGATAGGAAGATAAGACCACCTAAGAAACGTACAAAGTAGAACGGGTAAGAAGCTTCTACAGATTCTACAAAGCTGTAAGTCAATGTACCGTCAGAGTTAACTGCACGCCACATCAGACCTTGCATCACACCAGAGATCCACATTGCAACAATGTAGAAAACGGTACCAATCGTTGCTAACCAGAAGTGAACATTGATTAGAGATACAGAGTACATACGCTCTTGACCAAATAGTTTAGGAACTAAGTGGTAAACCGAACCAATTGAAACCATTGCAACCCAACCTAACGCACCAGAGTGAACGTGACCGATAGTCCAGTCCGTGTAGTGAGATAGTGCATTAACCGTTTTGATTGCCATCATCGGGCCTTCGAAAGTCGACATGCCGTAGAATGATAGAGAAACGATTAGGAAACGTAGGATTGGGTCGTAGCGAAGCTTATGCCACGCGCCAGATAGAGTCATAATACCGTTGATCATGCCACCCCAAGAAGGAGCAAACAGAACCAAAGACATAACCATACCTAGAGACTGAGTCCAGTCTGGAAGTGCAGTGTAGTGTAGGTGGTGAGGACCAGCCCAGATATACAGAGACACAAGAGCCCAGAAGTGAACAATCGACAAACGGTAAGAGTAAACAGGGCGACCAGCTTGTTTAGGGACGAAGTAATACATCATACCTAGGAAACCAGCTGTCAATAGGAAGCCTACCGCATTGTGTCCGTACCACCATTGCACCATTGCATCGATAGCACCGGAGTAAATCGAATACGATTTAAACGCAGATACTGGAACAGCTAGACTGTTCACTATATGCAACACGGCAACCGTGATGATGAAGGCTCCGAAGAACCAGTTAGCTACATAAATGTGCGATGTCTTACGCTTAATCATAGTTCCGAAGAACACGACCGCATAAGCTACCCACACAAGAGTAATAGCAATATCGATTGGCCATTCAAGTTCTGCGTATTCTTTACCAGAGGTTAAACCTAACGGTAAAGTAATTGCAGCGGACAGGATAATCGCTTGCCAACCCCAAAAGGTAAAGGCTACGAGAGGGCCACCAAAGAGACGCGTCTGACAGGTACGTTGAACAACATAATATGATGTTGCAAACAGCGCACTTGTACCGAACGCAAAAATAACCGCATTAGTATGCAGGGGACGTAAACGACTGTACGTCAACCACGGCGTATCAAAGTTTAGCTGTGGCCAAACTAATTGAGCGGCAATCAAAACACCAACGCCCATACCGACAATACCCCACAAAATTGTAACGAGGGTAAATTGACGGACGACCGTATAGTTGTAGTTTTGTTCAAGCTGCTTTTCTTGGCTCATTTGCATGCTTCCAATTTCTTATTTACTACACTTTACTTCCAACACGACTCACGTCGTAATGCCACCCAAATTAGAAAAGGAAATTCAGCCTATTCAGGACTTTATTTCCACTTGCTGATTTTAAAAAAAAGTGGCATTTTCAACGCGACACTATACTTGAATTAACAAATCAATGACAGAGTAGTAACCTTACGCTTGGTCTGGAATTGGATTTTTATTTAAAAACTTTGAACTTTGTAACAAGGAGTAAAGATTATAATGGCGGCACAAAAGCTAACAAAAGGCAGGCTTGCTCAAATTATCGGCATATTGGTTATTTTAATAGCGGCATTTACTTGGAGAACAGTGACATACGACCAAGACGAGACGATAAACTGTATAGTTTCAAAACCTTGTCAAATTACTATTGATAAACATAATGTTTTAATTTCGGACGATAACCTAGGCTATTTAATCGAAACATCTAAAACTGGTAAATTTATCATTAGCTATGATGGAGAGGGAATTCTTGATGAAAACGAAGCATCAAATTGGGCTTTGAAAACGACTGATAAAGCTTCATCAATAACCATCACATTCCCACAACAAAGTGGCACATATTTGGTCAACATTTCAAAAGAATAACAGAGCATAGAAATCACTTACACCGTAGTTTATTGATAGAAAGATGTACTAAATCAGTAAAACTTAATGCATAAAGGTGTTATAAATAGATTATTAATAAAGTATTCAGAAATCTATGAAATTTCGATCAAAAGTCTCTTATTCCTTAGATGATAAAATTGCGGTAGATGAGTTACTCTCGGGAGTTGAGACCCCAGAGCAGATAGCTTGTCTCATTTGCTACTGTACAGAAGAGTATTCAACACTCGCTGTACAGCGATATTTGGTAGACGCTCTTCCGAATACTCCTATCCACGGATGCACCACTTGCCACGGCATCATGACAGAAACTGGATTTCATTCAGGGCCAGTCATTGGTGTTCTTATCATCTATGATTCTGGGATCAATGCCTATGGAACTGGCATTGAGCACTTTTCGGATTCTATAGAAGCCAGCACCTTTAGAGCTATCGACAAAGCACTGATAAATGCTAATAGAGAAGGTGAAATACCTGACTTAATCTTACTTCATTCCACTCCTGGTAATGAAGAAAAGGTGATGGCGGCTATCGACACAAAATTTGGTACAGAAGTGCCCATTGTTGGGGGCAGTGCAGCTGACAATCAGGTGTCCGGAAATTGGAGCATATTCAACGAAGAATCGCTCTCTATTAACGGCGTCTCGTTGACCGTCGTATTTGCATCGCAATCTATATATTCATCACTAAGCTCAGGGCATACGCCAACTCAATTTTCAGGTACCGTCACCAAGGTAAGAAATCGAATACTATTAGAGATCGACAATAGGCCTGCAACCACCGTTTATAATGAGTGGACTAATTTTCATTTAGGTGGCAGTGATGATGGATATATTTTTGAGAAATCTACCGTTTATCCATTAGGCCGAAAAGTCGGCTCTTCTTACGATTACCCATATTTCAAGTTATCGCATTCGATCAGAGAAACTGAGTGTAATGGTATCGAGTTGTTCACTGATATAAATGAAGGCGACACCATTTATTTGATGCAGGGCTCTAAGCAACAACTTATCAGCCGTGCCGCCAACATCATTCATTCTTCTTATTATAACGACATGGATCTTGAAGAAAAATTAGGGGCGATCAACATCTTTTGCGCAGGACCAATGCTACACCTGAAACAAGATATGGATGAGGTCTGCGACCAGATAAATCAGGCACTTAACGGCCTGCCATACATCTGTCCATTTACTTTTGGCGAGCAAGGAAGGCTCTCTGGTGGGGAAAACGCGCACGGAAACTTGATGGTATCCTCAGCAACGTTTTATAGGTTAAAAAAGTAATGAGTTCCGAAGGTCAAGAAGCGCTGCAAGAAGCTCGTATTGAACTACAAAAACTAAAACTCCGGGAACGAAAACTCGCTGAAGAGAATAGGGTGATCTTATCGACTATCTCTGCGATCAGTAAAGCGGGTAACATTTCCGAGATATTCTCTAGCTTGGAGTTTGTCCTCAAGAAATACATTAAATTCGACGACTTTATTGTGGTATCAAGAGTAGGGAACCACGGTGCTTTCAAAACCCTGCTAACCAATAACAAAGTCTTTGAACAGATGAAATGGAACGATTGCGGTAAGCTTTCGCGAGTCATCAATGGAGAATGCGCCATCCTTTTTGAACCCAAATCGCTGGGTGAATTCAACTCTTTGCATCCCATTGTTCTCGACCAAATTAACTCCGTTCTGATCACCGGTATTGATAGCGGCCTAACTCAATCCGTCATTATCTTTATCCACTCCAACACCAAACACTTCAGCATTGAAACCAAAGCGACATTGAACCGTTTCCGTCCTCTGATTGAACGAGCGGTCTTCGATATTGAGAACAAAGAGAAGCTTGAAGCAACGGTAAGAGAACGAACCGCAGAGCTCGTTAACGCAAGAAAGGAAGCAGAAGAAGCCAACAAAGCGAAATCTGAATTCCTAGCGATGATGAGTCATGAACTCAGGACACCGTTGAACGCTATTATTGGACTCATTGACACACTCAAATCCACCGCGCTAACTCAAGACCAGCAATCTATACTGCTTAATATGAGCACATCGTCTGAGCTTTTGTTGGCCATTATCAGTGATGTGTTGGATTTCTCTAAGATTGAATCTGGGTGTTTCTCGTTAGCACCTCAGTGGAACAACGTAAGAGACACTGTAACTTTTGTTTTATCCGAACAAAGAAAGGCCGCAGACAGCAAAGGTTTAGCCTTGACGGTGACAACTGATATCCCTGAAGACGAGCTTCATTATATCGACCAGAGTCGTTTGGCGCAGATCCTTTTTAATTTGATTGGCAATGCAATCAAGTTTACCGAGCGCGGACAAGTACATGTTTCGATCAAGTATCAACAAAGCTCGTTCTATATCACGGTAGAAGATTCAGGGATTGGAATCAGCGCGCAGCAGCTTTCGTCATTATTCAGTCCATTTGTTCAAGCCGATAGCACGATTACTAGAAGGTTCGGTGGCACAGGCTTAGGATTGGCGATCACCAAACGCCTTGTTGAGTTGATGCGAGGTCGAATCTTTGTAAACAGCGAACTAGGACAAGGCTCCAAATTCGAAGTGCAATTGCCAGTTTCGACGAGAGTCGTCTGTGACAAAACAAACAGACAAAATGATCTGCAGATTCAAGAACAACCAAGAAGTCGATACTCAGTATTGGTTGTAGAAGACAATCCAACCAATCAAATGGTCATAAAGTTAATCTTAACGCGACAAGGCCACGAGGTTTTCATTGCTAGCAATGGTGAGGAAGCCATTGGCTTCATCGAAAGAGACAGTGACTCAATAGACATAATCTTAATGGATGTGTCGATGCCGGTAATGGATGGATTAACGACAACCAAATACATGAGAGAAGCAAACATCCAAACACCAATTGTCGCGCTAACAGCACACACATCAGTAGAAGACCGATTTTCTTGTTTAGATATCGGCATGAATGATTTCGTGACTAAACCAGTTAGAACCAAAGAAATTACAGAAGCAATTGATAGGCTCATGCTTGAAGTCTAATAAACATATTCTGAATCGAAGATTAGGATATATGTTTATTAGGTATTTTATGGTAAATAGCCTTACTGTTAAATAGAACACCGATGTAGCGCCATAATGAGAGGCAGGGCATCAAATAAAGATACCTGCCTTATAAACACCAAATACAATTTAACATAATATACATAATACGCAGTTGGCTTGTAAGCCCCAGATAGTAATGTCACTTTTGAGCTAGATTAAAATGTCACCTTAGTACTGGTTGCTGACTACATTTCATGTACCAACTTCGGTTACTAAGGACTACTGAGATGTTGATTGCCATGAGTGAAAAAGAAATTAGTCGATTCAAGGTTATTCAAGACGTCTGTGAACATCGTTTGCGTCGTACTGATGCGGCAGAGATACTTTCGTTAAGTGAGCGTCAAGTTCAAAGGTTAATGAACAAACTACGTGAACATGGTGCGGCTAGTTTAACCCATGCTTCTAGAGGTAAACCCAGTAATCGACGTTATTCTGACGAGTATCGCAAAGAGATTCTTTCGACTATCCATAAATACTATTCTGATTTCTCGCCCACATTTGCACGTGAAAAGATCATAGAAAATCATAATTTAGCTATCTCGTTAGAAACACTTCGCCAATGGATGATTGCCGACAACCTTTGGATCCCGCACTCACAACGAAAACCTAGAGTCTATCAACCTCGTTACCGTCGAGACTGTCTTGGAGAATTGATTCAGATAGATGGCTCACATCATGACTGGTTTGAGGGCCGCAGCGACAAATGCTGCCTACTGGTGTTCATTGATGATGCGACTGGCCGCTTGATGAACCTAAGATTCAGTGAGACAGAATCCGCGTTTGATTACATGCTGACCACGCGTGAATACCTTAATGAGCACGGTAAACCCATCGCATTTTACAGTGACAAGCACTCGATTTTTCGAGTGAATCAGGAGAAACACAAACAAGTTGGCCAAACTCAATACGGGCGCGTGTTGAAAGAACTGGCCATAGAACTCATCTGTGCCAACAGCTCCCAAGCCAAAGGACGCGTGGAGCGAGCCAACCTCACGCTGCAAGACCGGCTGGTTAAAGAGATGCGCTTACAAGGTATCGACACCATCGAACAAGCCAACGCCTGGCTTCCCTACTTCATCGCCGATTTTAACCATCGCTTTGCTAAGCCCGCTCAATACCCAAAAGACATGCATCGTCCGGTTCGAGAGTCCAAGCAAGAACTCGACGATATTTTCAGTTGGCAAGAAACCCGCAAGCTCTCAAAGTCGCTGACATTTCAATACGATAAAGTGATTTATCTCATTGAACCTACTAAAGAAAACAGCCGACTAGCGCACGAACATGTCAAGATACTCGACTACCCAAACGGTGAAATCGCCATCCAATACGGGCATCGAAAACTCGAATTCAAAACCTTCGACAAACTCGAGCAAGTTCAACAAACCCAAATCGTCGACAACAAACGCCTCGGCCAAGTTTTAAAGTTTGCTCAGCAACAACAAGAAGAATTCGAACAACAACAGCAACGAACTCGCAGTAAGAAAGCCCCCAAACGCCGCGCACAGCAAAAAGCCCTTCAAACAATCAACCCAGTCCTCACCGAACCATTCAAAGCCTCCAGTCGAAAGACCTAACAACGGGACATTTCTATTTGGGGCAAATGAGGACATTTTAAAATGGGATTGACACGGTTTGAGCCATTTTAAAATGTCCTCCTAAGCTTACCTATATTGGTCTGCTTAGGAGCTATCCGGATGCTTATTACTATGAGTGAAAAAGATATTCATCGATTCAAGGTGCTTACTGACGTACGTGAAAAACGACTACGCCAAGTTGACGCTGCTATCATTTTGAATCTGTCTGCCCGTCATATCCGACGTTTGGTAAACAAACTTGTCTCTCTTGGCGCTCAAAGTCTTACACACGCATCGCGTTGACGCCCAAGTAATCAACGTTACTCAGAACATTTCAGAATTGAAATACTGAAACTTATCCGTGAGCATTACTCTGACTTCTCACCAACGTTCGCTCTGGAAAAACTGACTGAACGACACAATCTATCCGTCTCTGAAGAAACACTCCGTCAATGGATGATCGCCGACGGACTGTGGCTTCCACATTCACAACGCAAACCTCGAGTCTATCAGCCTCGTTACCGTCGTGATTGCTTGGGTGAACTTATCCAAATTGACGGCTCCCATCATGACTGGTTTGAAGGCCGCAGCGACAAATGCTGCCTATTAATGTTAATTGATGATGCGACTGGCCGTTTGATGAACCTAAGATTCAGCACGTGAAATCTTTGCGTATTCAACACCTTATATCTTACGGATTGTGCGTACCACGCCGGATTAAGTCCTTAATTAAGCGGCTTATACGTCGCTACGCCACCGCTCACAAGATTCAGTAACACGCTAATCATGGAACGATTCAATTCAACGTGTGGATCATCTCTAAGGCTTTTTCAGTCAACGCCCCAAATGATCGAAACTTCAAGCTCCCTAGCCGCTTGTTAAAAGGCTTTGCTGATCGCTTCGTAATACTTAAAGTCCCATTTCACCTTGTGGTTTTCATCGTAAGCCACTAAATCAACCGCATGGCCGGATTGATGGCGACTTGGACGTTTGTGGCCGTCAAGTTGGCTCAAACCCTCCTGATAGAATTGGTATTGGCGTTTGGCGGTACGTAGCCCTTCCGTAACAGAGAACGACTTCGTCTTGCCTTAGGAAACATTTTTGAAATTGGCATTACATAGTCCATCAATCACAAAGCAAACTTGAGAAAGTCACATACAGAGTGACATCAAAACCACGGCTTCTCGACTTAAGAAACCAATCAATATCACCAATTAGGCAGTTAAAATAACCATTTTAAATCAATGATATAAAAGTAGTTGCAAGTTTCATCTATACTCCGCCGCTGTATTAAATCGGAGCCCATACTTTGCAAACAAACAATGACCAAAAGCAAGCAATTATCTTATGCGCACTACTAACCATTGGATCTACTTTCTTTAATGTTGACGTAATGGTGGCGAGCGTTGGTGAGCAAGTCATCTCATTCGTTTCTACGTTTATCACATACGTTGTCATTATTTGTTTGTTGTTAAAATTCACTAATGTGGACGTTATCAGTTCTCATTATCGAATCTTGATTGGTATTAGTTTTATTGGCATGACGATCTTAGAGAATGTTTATCCGGTCATCCTGTACAGTGACCAAATATTTATTACTGAGTACTACGTTATCTTTTGCATCGAACTCGTTCTAAGTATCTACGTTACGAACGTCATAATTAATGTATCCAATATACTTGGTCATTTGGGAAGACTCTCTCTACTCGATTCATTGCAGGCGAAGATAAAAGGAAGACGAAATTCAAAAGCTGAAGCAACTCGGGTATATAAAAAGCTCTATCCAGTATTGGAGCTCCTTCTTGATCAAGGCTATAGTTTTGATTCACTGGAAGTTAAAGGTATTGTTAAAGTGTTAGGCGACTTGCCAGCATTAGGAAAGAAGCGAGAGAACTTCGCTAAGTCTTATCTCAGAGATGAGTTCACACTACGTAAGTTGCCACGCGACCCTTCATGCTTTGAAGGACAAACGCTTTGGCACTGATATATCCAGATAAACATAGATATCCATGCCATTTACCCACCCGCTCAAATATCGCCTCAATAAGTGTGTTAACCCAAGCTGTTTGTCTTATATAATTGTTATACCGCTTCTAATCACTCTGGAGCACACCCTCATACTTCTTTGAGTTCGGTTGTGACCCAAGGCTTTCTCTTCAAGCTGAATTGTTCAACAACAAAAAGTTACGTTGTCTCTTACCCTGAATAACACCTCTCCTACCAAATTAGGTCAACACAAAATAACCTCTTAAACAGGCTGCTATTTCGTGTTTAAATTTTGATCTGTCAAACAATTATCTTAATAAATAAGGTGATTAAGCAATCAAATGCAATGCACTCATGCTGTCTTTGTATAGTTAAATGTTAGTATCTAGCAATGTTGTAAAATAGGTGTTTGATATGTTGCCTAAACTTTATAAGTTCAGAACGCTTCATGATAGAAACATACAGTCTATCTCTGAGTGTTCGTTGTGGTTTGATCACGCTAAAACCTTTAACAACCCTTTTGAATCGAACCACATATTTGACCCAACTCTTCAGAACGAGTTCAAGGTGATGTGCTTCTCCCAATCGAGTGACCACCCTATACTTTGGTCTCAGTACGGCGATAGCTTCAAAGGCATGTGCATTGAATACGACCTCAATCATTACGATGGAGAAGCAAACCTCAACTGTTTTAAAGTGCAATATGAAGATGACCCGACTCGATTTAGTTTGCCGTCGACCCTCAACTTACAAGGATCGGATTTGGGCGCTGCGCTCTTTAAAATTAAACACTCTAATTGGCGCTACGAAGAAGAATATCGGTGGGTTTTACATGATGAGGAGCTCGTTGGGAATAAACTTTACCTTAATAAAGAGTGCTTAAGCGCTGTCATCCTTTCAGAGCATGCTCCGCCAGATCGAAAGCTAAAAGTCCTTATGATATGCCAGAGCCTTGGAATACCAGTCAAACACGCAATTGCGAGGCAGAATTCCTGCACTTTTGAAGTAGTCAATTAAATCAGATAGATAGCTAACGTACGTTCAACAAACTGAAATCTCACCGTGAGTTACATTGTAACTAAAAAGAGGAGCCACATTAGATTGTGGCTCCTCTTTTTACATGTTTGTGGTCAGCTTGCCAGGTGTTCTGGCCTGCATTTGCTCCATGGTCGCTACGGACATCTGAACCGTTGAAAACCAATAAGGCCTATGTTTAATGTTAAACAATTCGCTATTCTCTAAGGCTTCAAAAATAGAGAACTTTCTGCCCTGCGAAAGCGCTGCACCGTACACGCTTCGTTCAAGGACTGGGATATCGTGAACTTCTTCGAGGAGCGCACGCTTAATAAACTGGTTATTTGGACTCCAATCTATGTAATCGACTAGCTTTTTCAGTAACTTAGTGTCTAAGATTTCTATCATAGATTCGAGAAACTGTGTGTTCGGAATAACCTCTGTACATGCATAGTATTCGTCATGCTTGTCACTTGCATCCCGATAACCAAGCATGGTTTTAACGAGTGCATCTTCAAACGTCGCTGAAAAATGATTACAAATGACGAATAACGGCAGCGTTCTTAATACACCAAGTAAAATACCAGCGTCTGGCTCTTTTACTGACGTCTCTTGTAACCGCATTCGGGTAGAGTTTGCTGTAACAACCAGGTGTTGCCAGACCTTGGGAACAATTGGCTTGATGTTATCATCAGACCATTTAATGAGTTGCTGACTCATGAGTAATGGAAAGAGTAATTTACAATTTTCTATTCCAATTTGTCTTGCTGCTACTTTTGGATCCAGCACCACTTTCGATTTTTTACCGTATTTTTCTGTAAATTCCGGATTCGACACAAACTCAATTAGACTTGAACTTAGTGGCCTACTTTCAGCTGAAATTTGGTGCAACTTGGAGAAATTCAAAGATGATGAATAAGCGACACTAGCGAAATGGTTAAAATCCGGAAGTTCAGAAAAAAGAGAGCTCATCAGTGTTTGTTCAAGCTTCTCAATCATTAAGTCGGAAGCCGTATTACACACATCATCAATTACGTAGCGTAATGTATTTTGCTTAGCGACGACTTTCTCACGACGAGCACTGACTCTGTCTTGTTCACATCGCAACAGAATTCGCTGATTGTGAGATATTCGATCATTCTCATCGAAAATAACGCTATCACAATAGCGATTTTCCAAACTTAGCAGCGTGTCTACTGTCGTTTGTTTGAGTTTAAACTTTGGAGAGACTAACCACTTATTGAAGTGTCTTTCTACGTTAATTGAAACTTTTCTCGATATTTCAATAACTTCAGGAGTGTAATTTTTGTTTGCTAACAACAACCGTGACTTTCCTTGACCTAATCCTAGCTATTCATCGTATTATATCCTAGCTATATATAATTAAGTCAATATTAATAGATATTTAAGATGTACTAAGAACCTAGATAGTACAAAACATCTATAAAGGTTTAGTTATAGTGCATTGAGTATACACCTAGAAAGATCGAGATCGTTGACTAACCTTCGATGTGTAAACGAATGTACTTTTCAGGGAAGCTGTATTTAAACTTTCGATCATCAGGCAAGTGTTTTCGCGCTTGTTTGCATACTCGACTATCACCGGAAGTCCTAACCTTTTTAATTCGAGCATAGCCTTTTGAGTGCCGCATTTCGATCATTAGGTCGCAGTACCCTTCGAGTTCGATCGAGCTTTTCTTCATCACTTTGAGGATTGAAGATTTAATTTTCTTCGCTACCGGGTTAATTAATGCATCGTCGGCGAGTATGTTTGGAGACATAAAGCACAACAAAAATACGAGATATTTCATACTGTTCTCAACTATGTGGTGTTGAAAACAGTATGCAAATTATTAGGAGAAGTATGAGGTTAAATTAGTACTAGAGATTAGTAAGCAAACCATGATTTCAAAAGTTATGCCTTCTTGGAGCCTTTAGATTTGAAGCCATTGTGAGGAAATACATTTCGAATACGTTGTTGAACATTCTTAGGAATATCTTTGGTGAACTTCAAATTGTAACCAGAACGCTTTGCGTAAACCTTAAGCTCTCCTTGAAATGCATTGTTGTGACCGATTTCTTGAAGATTGTGCTTGAAACTAGGCGGTAAATGCCCTTTTACTTGTTCAATCGCACCTTCATTGAACTTTATCCTCAATACGGGTCTATCAATTGCGACGAGCCAAAAAACCAATACGGCTCCGATTAAGATTACATACATCATAATGCCACCACTAATGCTGCTTATTTGTCGTCAGAAAGAAGTTTACTCAAATCTTCTTTGAGACTGGTTACTGTTTTACTGGCCTGCTCGCTTCGAGATGCTTCACTAACCAAATACTCGATCGCGTCAGATAACGTACAGCCGAGTTCGTTTGCGCGTTGAGATAGCTTCTCCCAAACGCGATAATCTAGATCGATCGACTTCTTTTTAGTATGAACTTGTTCGGCGTTGAAGTGACGTTTACGTTTGGCTCTGATCGCTTGTTTAAGCTTGTTATCAAGCTCCGGAGACATGTTATTTGAGATCCACTCAAGAACCCCTGTAGGTTGGTGTTCTAGCTTCAACAAAGCTTGCACGGCAACATCAGCTTCACTTGAATCAATATGGCAGGTGATCGAATCACCTTCTTTCCATTTTTTTACCAAGTAGTTCCATTTCCAACCACATTCTAAATTTTCAAGCTGCTGATATTTCATGTCTAATCTCGAGAGTTAACCTAGTGACAGCGTAACCCATATTGGGTTACTTAACAATTATTGTCTTGAAAGAGTAGACCAAGATCATACTTATATTAGCTTAGTGTTTAGTAACTACAACATAGACCTATATGACTCCTCGCTTTTTCTATATACTCCCTACCTTATTATCATAATCAGACATTTAAATGACTCAAGTAGATTGGCGACATGTAACGCCTCAGTACGATGAATATAGCGCTCAATTAGAGCAATTCCCTGACATATCTCCTTTCACATTCTCAGATATTCAACATAGATTTAGAGATGCGCTAACCCGTTTTGTATGCCTATCCAATCTTTCACGAGTTCTACTTGTTAATGCGCCTGACAATTCGATCTATCGTCAACTCATCGTTGAATCTTTAACGAAAGAGTTAAACAACGACGCTCAGCCTGTTATAAAAACCGAATCTTTAAATGCAGCCGCTTTGTTTGACCAAGTTCAGTCTAAAGATGGTGAAATTGTAGCAACAAAGCCGGGCCTACTTTCTAGAGCAAACAACGGTTACCTGGTTGTTTCAGCAAACCTGATCCTTGCAAATCCCGGAAGCTGGCTATTATTGAAATCAGCGCTTCTCGGTGAAGCTGTTGAGCCAATTAGCAGTTTTCCTGAGCATCTAAATCAGGCACCTATCGAAGCACTGACATACAACATTAAGTTAATTGTTGTCGGAGACCGCGCTCAACTTGGTGATCTGGATTATCTAGATGGCGATATTCAAACAGGGTTTTGTCTATTCAGTGAAATAGAACAAGATATTAAGCTCTCCAATGAGAGCCTAACGCAATACCTTGGCTATCTTAAGTGGTTACAACGACGGTATAACCTTCCAACGATAACTCAAGAAGCTTTGGTTGGAATCCTAACGGCAGGCGCAAGAGAAACGGAAGACCAAAGCTACATACCGCTATGTCCGATTTGGCATAACGCGCTGTTGAATGAAGCGCTCATCGAAGCAAATGGTGCTGACATTGATATTCACCATATTCAACAAGCTCAACAACACAAATACAACCGCGAGTCTTACCTTCCTGAACGTGCTCTCGATGATATTCGAGATGGCCAGGTCATTATCGAAACTGAGGGTGAGCAAGTCGGCCAAGTTAACGGTCTGACGGTTATCGACGTTCCTGGACACCCTATTTCTTATGGTGAACCAGCTCGTATCTCCTGTGTTATTCATTTTGGCGATGGCGACATTACCGATGTAGAAAGAAAAGCAGAGCTTGGTGGCAACCTTCACGCTAAAGGCATGATGATCATGCAAGCGTTCGTAAGCAGTGCGCTAAACCTTGAAGATCCGTTGCCATATGCTGCTTCTGTTGTGTTTGAGCAATCATACTGCGAAGTTGATGGCGATAGTGCTTCTCTCGCTGAGCTGTGCTCTTTGGTAAGTGCTTTGTCGGAATACCCTATCAATCAACAAATAGCGGTAACCGGTGCTGTCGACCAATTCGGTCGTGTACAAGCGGTTGGTGGGCTAAACGAGAAAATCGAAGGTTTCTACCATGTGTGTAAACACAACGGGTTAACTGGCGAACAAGGTGTGATCCTTCCAAGATCTAACTTAAGACATCTTGCTCTGAAGCCAGACCTGATTGAAAGCATCAAAAACAATGAATTCCATATTTGGTCTGTCTCTAATGTAGATGAAGCGATTCCTCTCATTATGAACGCACCATTTAGGGACGAAGAACAAGAAAGCGTTCTGAGTAAAATCGCAGAACGTATTGAAAACTTTGAAAGACATGAACACCCAATTGGAATTGTTGGACGCATTAAAAACTGGTTTGTCTAGTACTGATCGGACTTGTTTAGCGTACACCTGTTCACTAATATGCACCTATCAAAAATCGGAGTAATTGATAATGCAAAACAAACGTGATTCTTACACTCGCGAAGAGCTTCTAGCATCAAGCCAAGGCGAACTATGGCCAGAAGGCCCTCAACTACCAGCACCAAACATGTTAATGATGGATCGCATCACTAAGATGTCTGAAACTGAAGGTGATTTCGGTAAAGGTTTGATTCTTGCTGAGCTGGATATTACTCCTGACCTATGGTTCTTCGATTGCCACTTCCCTGGTGACCCAGTAATGCCTGGCTGTCTTGGCCTAGACGCAATGTGGCAGCTAGTTGGCTTCTATCTTGGTTGGGTTGGCGGCAAAGGCAAAGGCCGTGCTCTAGGTGTTGGTGAAGTTAAATTCACTGGCCAAATCCTACCTACGGCTAAAAAAGTAACTTACGAAATTCACATGAAGCGTGTTGTTAACCGTCGCCTAGTAATGGGCCTTGCAGATGGTCGCGTTCTTGTTGATGGTAAAGAGATCTATGTTGCTAAAGATTTGAAAGTGGGTCTTTTCCAAGATACATCAGCATTCTAGTTTAATAGTTAGATTTTTAATAAAGCAGCCAATGGTTGCTTTATTTTTATTTCAATGTATTTAGTTATAGTGCGTAAGATATAGCTTAAGTAACTCTGATCAGTTATATGTCCACCAGCCAGATATGCTAAATAACTTTTATCGCTCTCAGAAACTAACAAGGCTCCATGTTGCAACAACATGGAGCCTTGACCTTTGAATATGTTCGCCCTATCTACTTATAGAGACCTGAATGCTTATCATCTTTGGCATCACGCCAACCACCTAACCAATATGATTTAGAATCCATTTGGCTATATGGGCAAGCTTCTTGTGACCTACCATTTAAACCAGCTTTGTAACCTTGAGATTGTGCTCGTTCTAGGCGATCACGCTTTTGTCTCTTCATAGTGCAGTCCTCATACGGGTGTTCGTTTACTAACATACAATGATTACAACTTCGTGGAGTTTTGTTGACTCCAACTTTAAGAATCGACCACTTTTGAACTTTTCTCAAGGCGAAACAAAGCCCGAGTTCAGAATTGTGAACTCGGGCTCAAGAGATAAAATTATTTAAATTTTCTACGGAACCCTAACAGACCAAGTACAGTCAAACCTAACCAACCTAGGCTACCGCCTTGACGATCAACTTTCTCTGTATCAGCACTACGAGTTTGGATATCGGCTTTACTTTTACCAGCGATAGGAATCAACTTAACAGCAACAACTTCTTCAACTGCATTAGATGCTGCACCGCCACAATATGAGTTATGTGACGTTGTATCGTATGGTTGTGTTGTTCCACCAACGGTACACTTGATAGCTGTTGCTGAGATCACACCTGCATCATTGATATCGGAAGCATCAATAATTCGGAACTTGTTGTTTTCTCCAGAAGCGTTGCCATCATTCGTTAGATCATCTAACCACCAAGCTTGGCCATTGAAGATATCTACACGACGCTCATCTTTCGATGAAGCAACATTATAAGGATAAATAAAGCCTCGGTGTCTACGCTCGCTACCGTCAACTTCACGAGTCGTTTCTGCATCGACTTGACCAACAAACTCGTTAAAGTTGTTCACCGCTTTCGCTTCACCACTCGAACCACCAAAGAAGATACCACCAGATAAGTATGTCGCAGTCGGGGTTGATGCCGAAGCATCAGTCACAACAAACATCTTGTTGCCTGCACTACCACTCTCTGGCACATAGCCATTACGCTTAGAATAACCAACAGCAAACAAGTTCTCGTTAATGTCGGTAGCCACAGAGTTACTGTATCTAGCATCATCACTTGAAGAACCTGACTTAACTTCAGCTCCAGACACAACCTTAGTCTCCCAGCTAGCGGAAGTAAGGTTCAAATCACTTCCAATGAATACACTAGCATTCATATCTTGCAGATCGCCATTACCATTTGCAGTGTTGAAACCCACACCATAAATTTTGTTATTTTCTATAGTCAATGATCTCATACTTCCTTGTGCCAAATATTCTCCTTCCTTGACATCTCCGCTTCTTATCCAATCAATCTCCGTTGTTGTTGTTCCATCCCATATAGCAGCTTTGGAACTAAAAACGTCACCTTCATCATTAGTTTGATCTGTTGAAATACTACCAACGTTATAAGTAGTTGAGTTGTAGGTCAGGCTACCCCACGCTCTTGTTTCTGAATCATTATCATCGGGTTGACCCGCGGTTTCTATTGCGGTATTCCGTATATCTGTACCGTCTGATTTGACACCTAAAGGTTGAGCATTTTCATCCAAAGCATTAATGACTGCATTGGTCGTAGTAAATTCGACTAGATCTTCGACAAATGCTTGAGCATTTAGATAGCTAAGATCTTCCTTCTCTTGGCGCCATGTAACCCAGCGCTTATCTGCCCAACTTTCGCAAGTTGAATACCTAAGTTCGCGGTTACAGTAATTTTCCAAGGTATCGTTGTCTTCGATGTAGCGGAATGAAGCATCCATAGCAAAAGGAACTTCTTCCCGGTAGCTAACTGCTTCAACGGTGTTACGTGTCTCTCCTGCGAGCTTAAACGTACTATCCGCACAGTTAGTTGCATTAGAATCAAAGCAACCTAGAAGTAACTCATCATCAGGTAACGCTGGCAATACTGCGTTAACGTTGACAGCTTTACCTGGCTGAATCGCAACACCAAATATTTCAGATATTTCAGGCTCATCGGCAAAAGAAGGCGTTACTTCAACTACCTTATAAAGCGCAGCATTCGCATTAGTTGCAGCAAAAACTAATGCTGCAACTGTTGTTAGTTTAAATTTAGTACAAGTCATTATTACTTCTTAACTTTCCTGTTGTAGTGCCTCGAGCTCTTCCCAGCGCTCAAAAGCAACTTCAAGCTCCTGCTCCACTGCAGATAGCTTATCTAAAACTGGTTGTGTCTGCTCTACAGATTTTGAGAAGAAGTCTGGATCATTAACTTCTTGCTGCAGAGTTTCAATCTCGGTTTCCAATTCTTCCAAACGCAAAGGTAACGTTTCTAATTCTCGTTGTAGCTTATACGATAACTTCTTAGGTTTAGCTTTAACTGGCGCAGTTTTGGGAGTTTCCTCAACAACTTTCTCCGCCTTTGCTGGCTTTTCAGCCTGACGATACTCCAGCGCTTGTGCTCTTTGTTTCTGAGCATCGTGGTAACCACCAACAAACTCTTCAACTACACCGTTACCTTCAAATATCCAACTCGTCATTACCGTGTTATCTACGAACTGACGATCGTGGCTCACGAGAAGCAACGTACCCTCATAGTTGGCAAGCAAATCTTCTAAAAGTTCCAATGTTTCGATATCTAAATCATTGGTAGGCTCATCGAGAATCAACAAGTTATTCGATTTAAGGAAAATACGAGCTAATAATAAGCGGTTTTTCTCGCCACCAGATAGCGCTTTAACAGGCGTACGAGCACGTTTAGGAGAGAACAAGAAATCTTGTAAGTAGCTTAGTGCATGACGCTCACGTCCGCCTACTGTCACTTCTTGCTTACCATCAGCCAGGTTATCAATCACCGACTTCTCAGGGTCTAGAATTTCTCGGTATTGGTCGAAGTAAGCCACTTCAAGCTTAGTACCACAATGCAAACGACCGGAATCAGGTTTAAGTTGATCAAGAAGCAGTTTAAGAACCGTACTCTTACCACAGCCATTTGGCCCGATAAGTGCGATACGGTCGCCGCGCATGATGTTGAAGCTAAAGTCTGTAACAATCTCTTTGCCTTCAAATGCAAAGTTAAGGTTCTCAGCTTCAAATACGATTTTACCTGAACGTGCAGACGTATCGATTTGGATGTTTGCTTTACCCTGTACTTCACGACGATCTTGACGCTCTTCACGAAGCTTTTTAAGAGCACGAACACGTCCTTCATTACGCGTACGACGCGCTTTGATGCCTTGACGAATCCAAACTTCTTCTTGCGCTAGCTTTTTGTCAAATTCAGCGTTTTGCATCTCTTCAACACGTAATGCTTCTTCTTTCTCTAGCAAGTAGTTGTCGTAGTCACCAGGGAAAGAACTTAGCTTGCCACGGTCAAGGTCGACAATGCGTGTTGCCATTGATTTGATGAAAGCACGGTCATGCGAGATAAAGATGATTGAACCGCGGAAATCTTTTAAGAAAGCTTCTAACCATTCGATCGTAGCTACGTCCAAGTGGTTGGTAGGCTCATCAAGCAGTAATACGTCAGGGTCGCATACAAGCGCACGTGCAAGTGCTGCTTTACGTTGCCAACCACCAGACAGTTCCGTCAGTTTGGTATTGGCTGTTAGTTTAAGAGCAGCAAGAACATTACTTACGCGATCTTCAAAACGCCAAGCATTGGCATGATCCAATTTTTCTTGAACGCGAGTAAGACGGTTTAAATTCTTTTCGCTAGGATCTTCTGCAATAACATCAAGTAAGTTGTGGTATTCCTTAAGCAACTCACCTATCTCAGCTAAACCACCAGATACGTATTCGTAAACAGAGCCTTGCTCATTACGCGGTGGATCTTGCTCTAGACGAGATACAACCACATCTTGTGTGATCTGCATCTTGCCGTCATCCATGATGATGTTGCCAGACAAAATCTTCATCAACGTTGATTTGCCTGCACCATTACGGCCAACCAAACACACACGTTCGTTTTCTTGTAGTGCGAAATCCGCACCATCTAATAATGGGTGATCGCCAAACGCTAATTGCCCATTATGAATTGTAAGTAATGCCATTCTTCTTTAACCAATCGTTAAGTTCTAACAAGCCAAATGGCCAGTTAAGCTCTGAGTGTTGAGACAAGTCAGAGCTTTCAAATTTGAGCACCGGAATAGTGACCCCGTAACGGGAAAAGAGCTCATCATCCAATGCGATATCCACCACATTGATCTGATGACTTATATTCAGCTGTTCCGTGAGTTTGAATGCCATCTCACATAGATGGCACCCTTCTGTACTGTAGAGAGTCAGCACTATATATCCTTATACAATCTCTTAATTACTTATGAGTAATCAACCAGCAGTTATGAATGTGCTTGTTACGAGAGAAATCCAGAGGCAATGTCTTAGACGAGATATTCTGAGCTTTAAGCCCCAGCTCTTCTAGACCTTCCATATCCATCTTGAAATGACGCTTGTTGTTAGAGAACACAATCGTGCCTTCTTCTCTTAGAAGACGCTTTAAGTCTTCCATCAATTGGATGTGATCACGCTGAACATCAAAAGATTGATCCATACGCTTAGAGTTTGAGAACGTCGGCGGATCAATAAAGATCAAATCGTAAGATCCTTGCTCTTTCGCCAACCATTGTAAGCAGTCAGCTTGAACGAATTGGTGTTGACGACCAACACGGCCATTCAGATCCATGTTCTCTTTTGCCCACTCAAGGTACGTGTTTGACATATCTACAGTCGTTGTAGAGCGAGCGCCACCTACTGCAGCATGAACAGAAGCGCTGCCTGTGTAAGCAAACAGGTTCAAGAAGTCTTTACCACCAGCCATCTCACCAATACGACGACGAGTGATCTTATGATCTAAGAACAAGCCTGTATCTAGATAGTCATGAAGGTTAACAATTAACTTAACGCCGTATTCGTTTACTTCTAGGTTAGAAGAGTCTTGAGCCATCTTCTGGTATTGAGAACGACCCTTCTGCTTCTGACGAACCTTAAGCACGACGTTGTTTGCTTCAACGCCAGTCACTTGAATAGAAGCACGGATGATATCGGTTAAACGACGCTTAGCTTTGTCTTCCGGCACATCTTTAGGTGCTGCGTATTCTTGAATCACAAGGTGACCCGGGTATACGTCAATCGCTACATTGTATTCTGGTAAGTCAGCATCGTAGATACGGTAGCAATCTAGTTGCTCTTTCTTAGCCCACTTACCGATCTTGCCGATGTTCTTTTTAAGACGGTTCGCGAAATCAGGAGCAATGAGCTGTTCTTGCTCACCAGTTGGACGCTCAGACATAGGGCGGTCTGAAATTGAGTAGTTCTTTTGGTGACACGGTAATGCACCGTTGTTCAGTTTGAATTGTTTGTCTGCACGCATACGCAAGCAGCTAAGTAATTCATCAGAACTTGAGAAGATAGAAGCGTTGCAACCGCCAAACTCAGCTTTCAGTTGGGCACCAAATGCTGTGTACAGTGCAATCAAGCCAGGCTCTGTACCTAAACGCTCACCATAAGGAGGGTTTGACACAATCACACCATCATTGAACTCTGCAGGGCGTTTAAGCTTTGCTGCATCACCTACTTCGAATTCAATCAACTCTTCAACGCCAGCACGACGTGCATTGTCACGCGCCGTTTTGATCATTCGCTCGTCATTGTCATAACCGAAGAACTTACATTCTACTTTCTTAACGCCACGACGGCCTTGAACGTTCGCTTCTGCTTTCACTTCAGCCCAAAGCTCTGGTTCGAAATCTTCTAGTGATTCAAAACACCATTTCTGACGTTTCACACCAGGTGCCATATTTGCAGCCATCATCGCCGCTTCAATTACTAACGTACCTGAACCACACATAGGATCTAGGAAAGGTTTCGTTGCATCCCAGCCACTACGAAGAAGAATCGCTGCAGCAAGAGTTTCACGCAATGGTGCGCGACCGGATTCTGGACGGTAGCCACGTTGATGAAGGCCACTGCCTACCATATCCACACCAAGAATCGCCTTGTCGCGGTGCAGACGAACGTGAATACGAATATCTGGATTTTCTTTGCTGATAGATGGACGTGGTAAAGACTTCTTCTCAAAGCAATCTACAACGGCATCTTTTACTTTCATCGCACCGTATTGGCTATTACGGATTTCGTTGTTCGTACCATTGAAATCAACAACGAAACGCTTAGTGCTATGGAATTGATTTACCCAGTTAACCGCTGTGGTAGATAGGTAAAGATCCATGTCGTCCATACAAGTGAATTCTGAAAGGACACGTACAAATCGAGAAGCCAAACGGCTCCACAAACAACAACGATAAATTTGCTCATTGGTGGCTTTGAATTTAACACCTGCTTGAACAGGTTTTGCGTTTGTAATCCCTAGTTGGGTTAGTTCTTCAACTAATAAATTCTCAAGGCCATTTGAGGTAACCGCTAGATATTGATTCATAGTGTTCTTTTATTGATAAAAATGAGCTCGATTATACCTGAATTTGCTACTAGAGCATCACACTAAACTCGTCTTTTCATTGAATCTTTCGACTAACTGCTTAGCAAATGCTCAGTCATGAAGCGATCGCTTACTCGCATCCCCTTACAACACAACAACTCTCAATCTCACAGAAATAACACTCATCGATAGGCTTAAATCATTAAGTGCATTTATATTCACCCTTAATTTGGTATATACCAGAGGTAAATTTAAGTTGAAACTTAGCAACAAAAGACCCCAAACAGGGAATAAACAGAGGAAATCCGTTATCGATAGTGTGAGAATCGGTCGAAATTGAGGTTAAAAAAGATACGTTTTTTACAAATTAAATAGGTGAACAACGTCATTCAAATGAATGAACTACGTCGTATTTATTGAGATAGACTTTTTTAGGCACAAAAAAATCGGCTATTAAGCCGATTATGGGGAAGGTATTACAGGTTTATTCGTAGCGATACTTGAGTGAAGTGATGCTCTAGGTTAGAGATTAAAGGCTAACCCACCATCGCAATATGCGTTTGATGAAGGATGGCATTTGCGTCAGTCATTCTATCGTGCATGACTTTAATCGAGTCTCCAAAGCGTAACCCTTTTGAAGGCGTTAGCAGGAACTCTTCTAGGTCTACAAATGCACATAAGCTCGCACACTCTCCTACTTCTAATACAATGAAGTAACCAAGACTATGCTCGTTATTCATTTGTACAATATCCCCTTCTTGAGGATATTCATGGCCAGCGCCTTGTGAGTCGAAGAACCAGCTTTTAGGCTGTACAGGCTTATGGAAACGCTTTGCAGCAACACAATAAAGTGCAAGCTCTGCTTGTCGTGGCTCAGACAGTTCTAAGCCTGAAATTTGTTCTTTGAAGGTTTGGTAGGAAGATGCATCATCAACAGTGAATTCATTATCTTTAAAAGCGCAATCCACCAGCTTATTGCGGACCAGATTCGTTTTAAAAATCATATCCTCTCCGAGGTTTAGCATCAATGAACATTGCTGCTCATCGTAATACCAACTCCATGTATCGCTAGGTTTAAGCATCATTTCGTCTCACACTGTTGAACCATTCCATTAGGTAAAACGCAAAATTACCTTCAATTACAGTAATTTTACTGCGCGATAGACAAAAAAAAAGAGGAAATGAATTCCTCTTTCTTATTGCTTTTCTCTACAACTCAGTGAGTTACAGTGTCTCTTTTATCAAGACGATGCCGGATCATAGCTCAAGCTTTTACGAACTACAGGTTTTTAACGATGTCACGAACAAGGCCTGGACCTTTGTAGATGAAACCAGAGTATACTTGTACAAGCTTAGCGCCTGCCATCATTTTCTCTTTTGCAGCAACGTAAGAGTCAACGCCACCTACCCCGATGATCGGCAGTTGGTCACCCAGCTCTTCGTGAAGTTTACGAACAACTTCAGTACTGCGAGATTGAACTGGACGCCCGCTTAGGCCACCCGCTTCGTCGCAATGCTTCATGCCTTCAACGATACTGCGATCCAATGTCGTGTTGGTTGCGATCACACCGTCGATCTTATTTTTGATCAATGATTCGCAAATCTGGCTGATTTCGTCATCGCTTAGATCCGGAGCGATCTTAAGAGCAAGCGGGACATATTTGCCATGCTTCGCTTCTAATTCAGATTGCTTGGTTTTTAGTTCAGACAACAGATCATCAAGTGCTTCGCCATATTGTAGTGAACGAAGTCCTGGAGTATTTGGTGAAGAGATATTTACCGCAATGTAACCTGCGTATTGGTATACCTTCTCCATACAGATAATGTAATCTTCTGCGCCCTTTTCAATTGGCGTGTCTTTGTTCTTACCAATATTGATACCTAAGATGCCGTCATAGTTCGACTTCTTAACATTCTCAATTAGGTTATCTACGCCTAGGTTGTTAAAACCCATGCGGTTGATAATACCTTCGGCTTCAACAAGACGGAACAAACGTGGTTTGTCATTACCTGCTTGTGGACGAGGAGTCACAGTCCCTACTTCTACAAAACCAAAACCCATTGCGCCAAATGCATCAATACATTCGCCGTTTTTGTCTAGGCCGGCAGCAAGGCCAACTGGGTTTTTAAAAGTAAGACCCATGCACTCTACAGGTCGGTGAGGTAATTGTTGGCGATACAAAAGATCAATAGGTGTGCCGGTGAAGCGTTTGAAATTTTGAATTGCAAGATCATGAGCCTTTTCGGCATCAAGTTGGAAAAAGCCAGTTCTGGCTAGACGGTAAAGCATTGTGCCTCCGATAGAAAAAAGCGCCGTGTAAACGGGGCGATATTATTTACTTATTTACCCAACTATTCAATCTATTACTGTCTGTAAGGGTAAGATAATCGAGTTTGCTAACGAATGAGGTTTATTATTAAGCAAACGTTACCGTATACTCCGACCGATCGCCCATTTGACTATCATTCGTGTAACCAACATCAATTAACTCGACCAATTAGAAGCTAAGTTGACTAACCATAAGTGGCTCAATGAAATAATTGGACATGTCATTCACTATTCAGCCAAACGAAAAAGGCAGACCTAATGGCCTGCCCTTGTTTCTTTTCGTTTTTATCTAATCGCTAGTCTGTCGACATGCAGTTTAGATTCAATAGCATCAATTCACGTAGTGCTACTGAGAACTTAGCAAACTCATGAACCGAACCTACCTTAAATTCGTTCAAGATGCTTTCCCAACGATGTAGAGAAACCGAGTTGCTTTCCATCCAGTCATCAAGCGCTTTAATCACATCAATATCTGAAGCACAACCGCAGTTAAGTACTTGGCCAGTTAGCTGACGTTGCTGCCAATCCAGATCTTCTCTGAATGCCGCTCGTGCCAGTGCTTGCCAGTTGTTGTCTACCGCTTGGCCATTGATTTGCTTCAAGAACCAGTGCAATGACAAGCGGTCACCAAGATTAAAGTAAAGCTTAGAAGCTTGTTGTACTGTTTTGCCTGTTTCACGAGCCACTGTAGATATATCCAGTGCTGAGTACAAGCTAGACAAACGTGCGACTGAATTGGCTAACTCAGCGCTTACGCCTTGGTCAATCCATAGCTGTGCCATTGCGTTATGCTCTTCTACTTCAGAAGCCACTAGGTTTTCATCCAGTTTCTCTGTGATAGTAAGAACATCGCCTTGGTAAAGTTCAATCAGAGCTTTCACTGACTGTTTACCAGTACGGTTTCTTAGTAACCAACGAGCCAAACGACGAAGTGTACGACGAACATGGTAGATCAATTCATATTGAGCTTCAGAACTTGAAACATTGTCCAGTTCACGGATGCTCTTCAGAACATGGCCAAGACCGTAGATTTCACGTGATGCCGCGTAAGCATTTGCAATATCAACGATATTTGCGCCCGTCTCTTCTTGCAGACGAGTAACGAAGTTACAACCCATTTCGTTAACCATTTGGTTAGCCAGTGCCGTCGCAATGATTTCAGAACGTAGTGGATGATTATCCATGTGCTGAGAATAGTTACGACGTAACGCGGTTGGGAAGTATTGCATTAGCTGCTGAGCATGGAATTCATCATTAGCGATATCATCACTAACAAGATCTTCTTTAAGCACCATTTTACCGTAAGCAACAAGTACAGAAAGCTCTGGTCTTGTTAGGCCTTGACCTTGTTTTTCACGCTCAAGCAATGTTTCGTCATCTGGGATGTATTCCAAACCACGATCCAAGTACCCTGCTTTCTCCATAGTGTGAATAAAACGGATTTGCTCTTTGACTAAGCCAACACCTTGATGCTCAGTAACCGAAATAGATTCAGCTTGGCAATATGCGTCGTCTAGTACGATTTCGCCAACTTCATCTTCCATTGATTCAAGTACTTGGTTACGTTGCTTAACGGTTAGATCACCATTAGATACCAAGCCATTCAAGAAGATCTTAATGTTTACTTCGTTATCCGAACAGTCAACACCACCAACGTTATCAACGAAGTCGGTATTAACGCGGCCACCCGTTAGCGCATATTCGATACGACCCAGTTGAGTCATACCCAAGTTACCGCCTTCACCAACAACCTTAGCTTTCAAGTCACGGCCATCGATACGAAGCACGTCATTTGCACGGTCACCAACATCAGTATGAGTCTCGTTTGAAGACTTAACATATGTACCGATACCGCCATTCCAAAGAAGATCAACCTGCATAGACAAGATCGCTTTGATCAAGTCATTCGGTGCCATTGATGCTTTCTTGGTACCCAGCATTTTCTGAATTTCAGGCGTCAAAGGGATCGACTTAGCTCGACGAGAGAAGATGCCACCACCTTGAGAGATAAGGTCTTTGTTGTAATCTTCCCAGCTTGAGCGAGGTAGATTAAACAAGCGCTCACGCTCTACCCAGCTTGATGCTGATTCTGGATTCGGGTCAATGAAGATATGCATGTGGTTAAACGCAGCTTGCATACGAATATGCTTAGACAACAGCATACCGTTACCAAACACATCGCCCGCCATATCACCTACACCAATAGCAGTGAAATCCGTTGTTTGACAGTTGATGCCCATTTCACGGAAGTGACGCTTAACAGATTCCCAACCACCTTTCGCGGTAATACCCATCGCTTTATGGTCGTAACCGTTAGAACCACCAGAGGCAAACGCATCGCCTAACCAGAAGTTGTACTCATCAGACACTGAGTTTGCGAGATCTGAGAACGTTGCTGTACCTTTATCGGCAGCAACAACCAAGTACGGATCATCTTCATCGTGACGAACAACACTCTTCGGTGGGATAACCTCGCCTTCAATAATGTTGTCTGATACGTCTAGTAGTGCACGGATGAAACGCTTGTAACAACGTTGACCTTCAGCGAAGATCTCATCACGGCCAGACATCATGTGCTGACGCTTACAAACGAAACCACCTTTTGCACCAACCGGTACAATTACAGTGTTCTTAACTTGTTGTGCTTTAACTAGGCCTAGAATCTCAGTACGGAAATCCTCTTGACGGTCTGACCAACGTAAACCGCCACGAGCGACTTTACCGCCACGTAGATGCACACCTTCAATGTCTGGTGCGTAAACGAAGATCTCAAACGCAGGAACCGGCGCTGGGATATCTGGAATCTCGCTTGGTCTCATTTTCAGAGCCAACCAAGGTTTAGACTGTTTGTTGTCGTCTAACTGATAGTAGTTAGTACGAAGCGTTGCTGTGATCATTTCCATGTAGCGGCGAATGATACGATCATCATCCAAGCTTTCTACATGATCTAATTGTTCAGTGATCTTCTTAATAAGATCTTGTTGGCCTTTCGCGCTGCCCTTCAATTTAGGATCAAAACGCTTGCCGAATAAGCTCACTAACCCTTTCGCTAGATCTGGGTAATGAGACAATGTGTCTTCAATGTATTGTTGGCTGAATGGGAAACCAACTTGGCGCATGTATCGCGCATACGCACGTAAGATTGAGATTTCACGGCCAGAAAGACCTGCACCCAATACCAAGCGGTTGAAACCATCGCTGTCTAACTCACCCGCCCAAATAGCAGCAAAGGCTTGTTGGAATAGATCGCGAGCTTCACGAAGATCAATCGTCTTGTCACTCTTATGCAGCATCGAGAAATCAAGGATCCAATAAGTCACCCCATTGGTCTTGCGCACTTCATAAGGTGATTCACCAATAACGCGCAGGCCAAAGTTTTCAAGCATTGGCATAACATCAGACAGATGAATCGGCTCATCACTGTGGTAGAACAATTTCAAACGAACAGCTTTAGAATCTGCCGCCTCTTCTTGAGGACGGTAGAAAAGCATGCCAAGTTTGTTGTCTTCACTAAGAGCTTCTAGGCGTTCGATATCTGCAACCGCAGAACCAGGCATCATGTCTTCTTTGTACGAACGTGGGAATGCACGCATGTACTCTTTCGATAACGGAAGACCTTTGCTCTCACCGAAGTTAGCAACGATTGATTCAGACAGGCGGTCATCCCACGTAGACGATACTTCCATTAAATTTTGCTCAATTGTTTTCACGTCCACATCCATGTTGTTGTTATCAACACGAACAATATAGTGCGTTCTTGCCAGTGGGCTTTCAGAGAAGTATGTCGTGAATTCGACTTCTTCTTCGCAACCGAAGTATTGCTTCAAGATGCGCTGGGTTTGACGACGAAGCTCGGTGTTGTAACGATCTTTTGTTACATAAACCATACAGCTAAAAAAACGGCCAAACGGGTCTTTGCGAACGAACAAGCGTAGAAGATCGCGATCTTGCATTTGTACAACGCCCGTACCCACTTCAAGTAGCTCTTCTTCTCGAGCTTGAAGCAGTTCATCACGCGGATAGTTTTCTAGAATATTGTGCAGTGCTTTGTAAGAATATGAACCCTTACGGTAACCACTTGCATCTAAGATACGCTCAACTTTCTCGCGAACTAGAGGAATGCTTTCAACGGTTTGGTTATACACTGCAGAAGTGTAAAGGCCCGTAAAGCGGTGCTCACCGATAACCTTGCCGTTTTTATCAAACTTCTTGATACCGATGTAATCATTGTAAGCTGGGCGGTGAATGCGTGAAGCCGTGTTGCCCTTGGTTACGATCAATACATACGGTTTTTTCGCTTCTAAGCGTGCCGAGTCAGAAAACTCAGACAGCTTAACGTTACGTACACGATCTGAATTTGCGAACAAACCAAGGCCTTGCTCCTTGGTAGGTTGCAGTTCAGTGTCGCCATTCACAGAAACAAGGTCATATTCCTTGTAGCCCATAAATGTAAAGTTGTGCTCGCCTAACCAACGAAGGAACGCGAGAGTTTCATCAAAGCGCTGACCATCGACTGGAATCGTCTCTTTTTGCTCTTCAACTTGGTTGGTAACTTCTTCAAGTCGTTCTACCATTTTCAGCCAATCATTAACCACAAGGCCAGTATCGGTAAAGATATCCAGTAGCTCGGTTTTAAGTGCGGTCATTTCAGCTTTGCTGCTAAGACGGTCAACCTCAATATGGAAAAGCGATTGGAATGCACCTTCATTGTTGCTGACACCAACCACACTTCCCTTATCAGAACGGGAGATTTGTGTTGGATTATGAAGCATAAGGTGAGAAGAGAGATCGAGGCGAGTTAATGCCATTTTTACAGAATCAACGAGGAATGGGCTATCTGGTACCACTATCTCAACGATAGTGTGAGTCGATTGCCAGCCTTGACGACTTACTGTCGGGTTAAAAACACGGACAGAAATTTCGTCGGCTTTCTTTTCATTGATGTGATGCCATAAGCTAACTACAGCACCGTATAAATCGGATTCGTTTCTCTGAGTTAGATCGTCGTGAGAAACGTTACTAAACAAGTGTTGAGCAAGTTGAGTTACGAGAGGTCGATGAGCAAGGTCAAGTTTGTCTTGAATCAGTTTGTACACTTTTTCAAGTAAAACTGGAACCACAGTTTCACGTGCGGTCATAGTCACACTCCACAATTAGAATTATATTTTATTATTAGGGGGCTTACTTAAGCTGGTGTTTGAATTGAGCCGTTGAGCTCTTTCCTACTAACGAGTTAAGCAAAGGTAATGCATTCATTTATTGTAAAAGCATTATTGAGAAATAGTTAATTGTTTTGGAGGTGGTAAGAGGTGAAATGTTTGATTATGTGATTAAGATTCCTTTTAACTCACTAGGCACGCCAAGGTTTACAGAGCTTCCAACTTAATAAACTTATTTTTTTGGTCAGTTGTCAGTCTAAACTGCCCTCTAACCCCTATTTGTGTAAGAAATGGTCTGAACCGAGTTGCAGGTAACTGTAGACGTAATCCAGTGGTCGTTATCACTTGAACTTTACTTGCGGCACCAGAATAGCTGGCCAAAAACTGTTGATATGAGATGTTAAGTTGGAAAATATAGCGATTCATACGATACCTGTATAAATATACAGTGCCAGTGTTTTTTGGCACAAAACGATGTTGAACAGTGGAAATGTTAAACGGCGAACATTGTTTAAAGCTGGAAACATCTCAGTTTGGAAGCTTGTTTAGAAGGCGAACCTTACTTTGAGTCTGATTTCCCTTAAACAGCAGATCCTGTTTAATCAAAGGATTTAGCTTAAACAACGATTTTTGACTAAGCAACCAATCCTGCTTGAAAAACGAGAATCCAGAAACAAAAAAATCAGTGGCAGAGATTCTCTACCACTGATGACTTTTCGTAAACTGTTTAACAAACAGTTACGTGAATGAGCGCGAGCTTAAGCCTCTAGTGCTTTCGTCACTTTCTCAAATAAGTCTTTTGCTAGGTTGTCCATGTTCTTTAACGTCTCAAGTTCTTTTCTGATCAGAGCTTGACGGGCATCGTCGTACTTACGGAACTTAAGCAAAGGATCAATCAGACGTGATGCTACTTGTGGGTTACTGCTGTTAAGCTCACGCAAGATTTCGCCTGCAAACTCATAGCCCTGACCTGACTTGTCGTGGAACTGAACTGGGTTCATGTTTAAGAAAGAACCGACTAAGTTACGAGTACGGTTCGGGTTTTTCAAACTAAACGCTTGGTGTGACATAGACGCCTTGATCACTTCAAGTGCGTTTGAACTTGGGTTCGTTCCTTGAAGAGCAAACCACTTGTCCATGACAAGACCATCGTGTTTCCACTTGTCGCTGTAATCCGCCATTAAAGTTTCACGACATGGGAGTTGCGCACTGTTCGCCGCGCCCATTGCAGCCATTGTGTCTGTCATGTTGTTTGCTTGCTGGTACATAGCAACAACCAAGTCATCACCCTTTTCAGTATGCGCTAAGTAACTTAAACACACTTTACGCAAAGTACGCTTACCAATTGAATCATGGTCAACCGTGTATTCTGTTAATGCATTGCTGTGGTAAACCGCAGCAAGTTCATCTTCAAGCTCTTTTGCTAACGTCACTTTCATTGAATGAAGTACTGACGCAACCGCATCGATGTCAACACGCTCGTACCAACCCGACACTTCGTTATGGCTTGGTAGTGAAAGCATCTCTGCGATAAATGCAGGCTCTAACGAATCACTGAGCAATACACCACGGAATGCATCAACCACTTCAGAAGAAAGTGCAAACTTTTGACCTTGTTGAACGTTATCTACGTTGCTACGGATGTATTTCGCTAGCAGCATTTGCCCTGCATCCCAACGGGAGAATTCGTTGCGAGCATTCACCATCAAGAAGATCAGCTCTTCATCTGAATAGTTGTATTCAAGTTTCACCGGTGCAGAAAACTCACGCAGCAGAGAGGGAACTGGTTGCTCGTTTACATTCTCAAACACAAACGTTTGTTCCGCTTCTTTCACATCTAATACATTATGAACTGGCTGACCGTTACATTGTAACTCAATCACATCACCCGACGCTGTGTATAGCTCGATATCTAGAGGGATATGCAGAGCTTGCTTTTCGGTTTGCTCATGAGTTGGCGCTGTTACTTGGCGAGTCGTTAACGTGTACTCTTTTTTCTCTGTGTCGTAATGACTTTCAACAGAAAGCGTCGGCGTACCAGACTGGCTGTACCATAAACGGAACTGAGACAGGTCAACGCCCGATCCATCTTCCATTGCCGCAACGAAGTCTTCACATGTTGCAGCGGTACCATCGTGACGTTCAAAGTAAAGCTTCATGCCTTTTTGGAAACCGTCTTCACCCAACAATGTGTGGATCATTCGGATCACTTCACTGCCCTTTTCGTATACCGTCAATGTGTAGAAGTTATTCATTTCTATCACTTTTTCTGGGCGAATTGGGTGAGACATTGGGCTCGCATCTTCAGCGAATTGTGGCCCGCGGATAATGCGAACATTGTTGATGCGGTTGACTGCGCGAGAGCCAAGATCAGAAGAGAACTCTTGGTCACGGAAAACCGTTAAACCTTCTTTCAAGCTTAACTGGAACCAATCGCGACAAGTGACTCGGTTACCTGTCCAGTTGTGGAAATATTCGTGACCGATTACTGCTTCGATACCTAAGTAGTCGGTATCGGTTGCTGTTTGGTCATTCGCCAAAACAAACTTAGAGTTAAATACGTTCAGGCCTTTGTTTTCCATCGCGCCCATGTTGAAGAAATCAACGGCAACGATCATGTAGATGTCTAAGTCATACTCAAGATTGAAACGCTCTTCGTCCCACTTCATTGAGTTAATCAAAGAAACCATCGCGTGATTTGCGCGGTCGAGGTTGCCTTTGTCGACAAAGATTTCGAGGTCAACATTACGACCAGATTGTGTGGTGTATGCGTCACGAAGTACATCAAAGTCACCCGCAACTAAAGCAAACAGGTACGCTGGTTTTGGATGTGGGTCTTGCCATTTCACCCAGTGACGACCGTTTTCAGCTTCGCCTTCGTCGACACGGTTACCATTACTTAATAAGAATGGGTTTTCAGCTTTGTCTGCGATGACCGTTGTCGTGAATTTCGCCAACACATCAGGGCGATCCATGTAGTAAGTAATTCGGCGGAAACCTTCAGCTTCACATTGAGTACAGAACGCACCACCCGACTTGTACAAACCTTCAAGTGCGCTGTTCCCTTCAGGGTCAACTTCCGTAACGATCGTTAGTGTAAAATCTTTCGGAAGATCATTCAGAGTAAGCAAAGTTTCAGACTGTTTGTACTGCGTCCACTCCTTACCTTCAACCAGAACAGACACCAACTTCAAGCCTTCACCATCAAGTACTAATGTCGAGCTTTCTTTCTCCTGCTTAACACTAGAAACAGCGGTAATGATGGATGCTGAATCGTACAAATCGAAAGTCAGATCGATTTCAGAAATAGTGTGAGATGGTGATTGATAATCTTTACGATACTTGGCTTGAGGTGTATGTGCCATGACGGGTTCCTTTTGATCGTTATACGTAATTATTTTTTAACTGTATATATCTAAAGGTTGAGCGCCAATAAAACAAGGGGAATATTAAAAAAAGGAGGCATTGTAGGAAAATGCCTCCATGTTTTGCTATTTTATCAATCAAATCAGATAGGAACGCCTAAGAAATGAACTGTGCACAATATTATCAACGAGTACGACTTTACTACTAAAACTCACGATTATCGGATGCGATTGAGTACCGCAAACATGTCTCCCTCTTCACCTTGAAGCGTCAACACATCACTGTTCAATGTGTAACGAGTGCCATGCTCACCATTCTCATAAAGCAACACCAACTGGTCACCTTCGGTGTAATACACTCCGCGACGAATAACTTCACCACCTTCCTCATCTGATACTCGGAACATGAATATAAAGTCAGGTTGTAGGACTAAATCCATTTTTTGAATGTTACTCGCACGCAAGTCGCTTCCAGACAGTTCGGCGCTTGACCATATTCCCGCTAAAGCGTTTGGCAAAGCCTTAGTGAACATAACACCGTTAAGGTTCAGCATATTATGGTTGCTGCTGTAGGCGTAAACCTGAGGCTCTGAGGTGTTCAAACCCAAAATAATGGTGTCTTCATTGGCGTTATACAAACCTTCCCAATGATCCACACTGTAATCTTTCTTTTGGATATCGATAGTGAATGAGTAATTTGAATCGAGAGTGAGTTTGATTGCTCTAAAGTTTTCAGTACCTTGCTCAGGATCTGGATTCATCAAATACCAATCGCCAAGCAACAGAGGAAGGTCAAAATGAGATAGATTACTATCACTTTTTGATTGTTGGTTGCTCGAAGCTACCTCGCTCCCAAAAGCAACAAAACTTAAACAAGATAAAATTAGTAGAATCCATTTCATACGCGCCCCCTCGTTTTCTTTAAGCTTAGGCACGTAATGAATAGAATGCGAAAAAATATGATCCAAGTCACTAAATTTTAAGTGCGAAGTAACCAAATTTTTAAGTACGAAGTAACTGGGTGACACAATCACTCGCAAAAACAGGCTTTAAATATGAGCTATTCAGAAGATATCGTAGTGCTAATGAGCAAATAAACACCACTATCCTTGTCAAATCGCAGATACAAAAAAGCGAGCCTAAGCTCGCTTTTTAAATTCGTCACCTTTAACAAGGCACGTTAGCGTCTATTTCTTTATCATGTCCAGCATGATAGCAACCGACTCATCAAGATAAGCATCTGGGGCTTCGTAGTCTTTAGGAATATCATCTAACGTTTTAAATACCTCTAATTTAGCGGCTTTTTGACGTTGATTGATACGCTCTAGACGAAGCACATCCGCATCATCACTCTCTTGCTTACGTACCTTTTCATTCAAAGAAAGGTCGTTATCGTCTTTATCTGCCTTATATTTTTCAATATCTTGCGCGATAAAGCCAAATTCCATGTCAGTAGCAATGCGAGCTTGGTGTTGGGCAGTTAAAGCAACTATCTTGTCATCGTTACGCTGTAACACTGAGTAGTTTGCTTTATCAATACTGTCCCAAGGTAGAGCATTATCTTCAACACTTTCACCCGTATCTGCTGGATCAATTGGTGTTGGGTAAGCAATATCAGGTACTACCCCTTTGTTTTGCGTACTGCCACCATTGATTCGGTAGAATTTCTGGATAGTGTATTGAACGTAGCCCAACTCTTTGTCAAACAAATCATAGATATGATTCAAAGAGCGATGTTGTTGCACCGTTCCTTTACCGAAAGAGTTTTCGCCAAGGATAATTGCACGACCGTAATCTTGCATCGCTGCTGCAAAAATCTCAGAAGCTGAGGCACTGTAGCGATTCACCAATACCGTTAATGGACCTTGGTAGCTGATTTCGCCGTCGGTGTCACTGTTCACTTTAACACGACCGTAGCTATCGCGAACCTGAACAACAGGTCCCTCTTTGATAAATAAACCAGAGAGTTCGGTTGCTTCAGTCAGTGCACCACCACCGTTGTTTCGAAGATCAACGATAATACCTTCAACACCTTGCTGTTTAAGCTCAGTGATCAGTTTATCGGTATCTTTAGAAAGGCCAACATAGAAACTTGGTACTTCAAGAACACCAATCTTCTTGCCATCTTTCTCGATAACTTCAGATTTAACGGCACGGTCTTCTAGACGAATCTTGTCGCGTACAATTGTGACAACGTGACTTTTTGCGTCATTACCTTCCGGCAAGATCTGTAGCTTAACTTTGGTCCCTTTCGGGCCCTTAATCAGTTGTACTACGTCGTCTAAACGCCAGCCGATAACATCAACAACCTCTTCGCCATCTTGACCAACACCGACAATGCGATCACCATCACTCAATTGTTTGCTGTTTGACGCAGGGCCACCAGCAACTAACGAGCGAATAACGGTATAGTCGTCAGTCATCTGAAGCACAGCACCAATACCTTCCAAAGATAGATTCATCTCTGATTGGAATTGTTCTGCATTTCTTGGAGAAAGGTAACTGGTGTGAGGATCAACTTCACGCGCAAATGCGTTCATGTAGATTTGGAAAGCATCTTCATTATGCGATTGCGTAATACGCTTCATCGCATTGTTGTAACGCTTTTCCAAAACCTCTTGAATCTCTGGCCACTCTTTACCAGTAAGTTTTAGATTCAACGCGTCGTATTTAACACGCTTTCTCCAAAGCTCATTCACTTCGGTGATATCTTTCGGCCACTCTGCTTCACTACGATTGAGCTCAATACTTTCATCGGTATCAAACTTAATCTCAGTATCTAGCAAAGACAGCGCATACTGAAAACGTTCAAAACGCTTCTGCATGGAAAGATTATAAACATCGAAAGCAATCTGGTTATTACCCGCTTTCAGCTGATCATCAATTTGCACAGATGAAGAGGAGAAAGAGTCAATATCAGCTTGAGTGAAGATATTACGATTATAATCCAGCATCTCTAAATAACGATTAAAGATAGCTTGAGAGAAATCATCGTTGAGATTGAAGTGTTTATAGTGAGAACGAGTAAATCGAGAAGTAACACGTTTACTAGCAGTTTCGTGTTGGACCTCAGGAGCGAGTAAAGGTAAATCGTCCTGATCTAATTTGGCTTCAAGAGCCTGAGCTGAAGCTGCTAGACAAAAGCTAGCAGCAATCAGTGTCAATTTTGAACGGCATTTCATGCGTAGGAGTATCTCCTTTAAGCGCGCAAGTGCTCCGCTTTAACAACCATTTGTAGGCCGTTTGCTAACTGAACACGTACATCTTCCTTATTGATTTCAACAATGGTCGCAGCCATGTTTCCTGTACCCATGTTCACATTTACTTCTTTGCCAGCGATGAATTCATCGGCGTTCAAAGCGCGTGTTTCTACAGGCTTTTCTACTTTTGGTGCTTTAGGCGCTTGACGACGAGGCTGTTGAGCTTTCTTCGCCTTAGTTTTCGCTTTGCCTTCTTCACGAGCTTTCTGTGCTTGTTCTTTACGACGAGCCTGAACTTTCGCTTTGCTTTCTGCAAGTGTAGCTTTAGCGTGTTCTACGTGCTCTTCTTCTAGTGTGCCACACGCGTTGCCGTCTAGGTCAACACGATCTGCGCCAGCTTTTACGCCGTGCAGGTAACGCCATGATGATGTGTACTGTCTTAACGCTGCACGAAGCTGAGTCTTACTTACTTTTTCGTCTTCATTAAGACGTTCAGCAAGATCTTGAAAAATACCAATTTTAAGTGGTTTTGCTTCACCTTCTAGAGTAAAGCATTTAGGGAAACATTCAGCAACATATGCGATAACTTCTTTGCTGTTTTTTAACTTTTCAGTGTTTTCCATGTGGGTTCCTGGTTTTTGCGGTTTTCCGCGAGCATTAAGAAAATATTTTTACGTATTATAGAGAGATGCTTGGGAAAAACCACAGTAAGAGAATAATTTATGCCTTGTTCGCGTGCGAATTAAGCACCTTTTCCACTTCAGCCATAAAAAATGTCAATCCGTCTTCATCAATTTGAGAAAAACGACCAATATTTGGACTATCGATGTCAAGAACACCCACGACTTTACCATCGATAGAGAACGGAATAACGATTTCTGAGTTACTTGCAGCGTCACAAGCGATGTGACCTTCGAACTCATGCACATCATGAATGCGCTGAACTGTATTCGTCGCAACCGCAGTTCCACAGACTCCACGCCCTACAGGAATTCGAACACACGCTGGCTGACCTTGGAATGGACCAAGCACAAGCTCATCTTGTTGCATTTGCTTATCTTGCTTCATTAAGTAAAAACCAGCCCAATTAAGTTCATCTAATTCCATGAACAATAGTGAGCTAATATTTGCAAGATTCGCAATTAGATCGGTTTCTGATTCAATTAATGCAACGGCTTGTTTGGTTAAGCGTTGGTAATGTTCTATTTTCATATTAACTTCCAATTAAATTGAGACTTCCATTATCAAGAGAACGCAGTAAAATGCGGCCATCAAACTAAATAGGACTTATTCTCATTACAATGAACAATTCAGAAGACACTATTAGCCGTTCTTGGTTGATAACTCAAGTAAAAAAACACAAGTCCAAATTACTGTTTGCTAACTTTGTTGCCATTCTTGCAACCTTAATTAGCGTCCCTATCCCTCTGCTTATGCCACTCATGGTCGACGAAGTTTTGCTTGATAAGCCAGCTTCAGGGTTAGAGATGATGAATCACCTACTTCCAGTCTCGCTGCAAACGCCAACTGGCTATATTGCTCTTACTCTCTTGTTGGTTATCCTGATGCGCTCCGCCAGTCAGGCGCTGAATATTCTACAAGGTCGTCAATTTACTTTGGTTTCCAAAACGATCACCTACCAAATGCGTAGCAAGATGATCGATAAACTTGGCCGCATTAGCATCCGACAATACGAGACCAAAGGCAGCGGCGGTATTAATGCTCACCTTATTACAGACATAGAGACTATTGATAAGTTCATTGGTTCGACCCTTTCTAAATTTATCATCAGCTTCTTAACGGTGCTCGGTACCGCTATCGTCTTACTCTGGTTAGAGTGGCGCTTAGGGCTGTTCATTCTACTGGTCAATCCTGTTGTTATTTATTTTTCTCGTAAACTTGGAAGCCGTGTTAAACATCTCAAGAAATATGAGAACCAGTCTTTTGAGCGTTTTCAGAATCGCTTAGTTGAAACCTTAGATGGCATCTATCAACTTCGTGCCGCTAATAAAGAGCGCATCTTTCTTGATGAACTGAAAGTTCAAGCAAACCAAGTAAGAATCGATGCCGATAAATACGCTTGGCAATCTGAAGCCGCAGGTCGAGTGTCCTTTTTACTGTTTCTGTTAGGCTTTGAGTTATTCCGCGCCGTCGCAATGTTGATGGTGTTATTTAGTGATTTAACCATTGGCCAAATTTTCGCAGTCTTCGGCTACTTATGGTTCATGCTCGGCCCTGTTCAAGAGTTATTAGGCATTCAGTTTTCTTGGTATAGCGCGAAGGCAGCGCTTCAACGTATTAACGACCTACTGCTACTTGAAGAAGAGCATCGTCCGGTGAGTAAAGTGAACCCGTTCAATGAACATCAAGAAGTGACCGTCGATATTGAAGATGTTACATTCTCTTACACATTAGAAAACACTGTTTTAAATAAGCTATCCTTACATATACCCGCGGGTAAAAAGGTCGCTCTTGTCGGTGCCAGTGGTGGAGGTAAATCGACATTAATACAGTTGCTGATTGGGGTTTATCAAGCTGACTCAGGGTGTATTCGCTATAACGGAGAAACAACAGACGACATCAGTTTTGATGTAATTCGTAATCAAATTGCCGTTGTTTTACAGCAACCTATACTTTTTAATGACACATTGAGGCATAATCTGACCCTCGGCGCCGAATACGATGAAATGTCGCTATGGCGTGCGCTTGAAGTGTCTCAGATGCAAGATGTGATTAAGCAGCTAAGCAACGGTTTGGATACTCAAATTGGTAGGAATGGCGTTCGACTTTCTGGTGGTCAACGACAACGACTGGCCATCGCTCGTATGGTGTTGAGCAATCCGAAGTTTGTTATTCTAGATGAAGCAACATCAGCACTTGATACAGCGACAGAGTCAGCTCTGCACAAAGCGCTAAGTGAATTTTTGAAAGATCGCACAACTTTGATCGTGGCTCATCGATTATCAGCAGTGAAACAAGCTGATTTGATCTATGTTTTAGAAGATGGACAAGTCACACAGACGGGAACACATGGTGAATTGGTTGAACAACAAGGACTTTATCAAACACTCTATGGCAGTGTGCAATCGCACGCCTGATGTTTGTCGTTCTAGTAAGTTAAGTCACTGCGATGTTTTGACCAACGCTTCTACTCGGGAGGTCTTGTGACCTCCCCCTCTCATCCTGTCACTTCTGAGCCATTACCGAGCGTTCAGCCATCATCCGAACCTTCACAAGGTAAACACTTGTGCGACAGCAGCTCTGTACGACTATGCCAGGGCTGTGAACTCCCAATAGACAAGATGGACATCCCACATGGGAAGTCAGCTTACTGCCCTAGGTGCGGAACTCAATTATATCGCGGAGGCACACCTAGTCTCTCTGGAAACCTAGCCATCGCAATCACCTGCTTATTGCTATTTATTCCTTCGCACTTCTTTGAATTCATCAGTATCCGTCTAATCGGCGTCATGATACCAGCAACACTGCCATCGGGTGTGTTCACCTTAATGGGAGAAGGCTTCCCACTGCTTGGGTTACTCATTTTATTTTGTAGCTCTATCGCGCCGTTCCTTGTTTGTACTTCTGTACTGATCACACACGCATCATTACGTTTTAAAATTTTCACCCCGTTTCGTTACTCATTAGCGATTATCCAAACCTTAAAGCATTGGATGATGTTGGATGTGTTTTTGGTGAGTGTGGCCATCTCGTGTTTCAAACTACAAGACTATTCCGATATTTTTGTTGGCCCCGGTTTAATTGGATTGATTCTACTGCAGTTATTCAGCGTTCTACTGGTGAGCCGCATTAGTGTGCGACGTTACTGGGAAGCTTGGGCAAAAGAATCAGACTACTCTTTTACAGAAAGCAAAAATGTTCACTGTCACAACTGCCATCTATCTCAGCCTGAAGGTAACGCTTGTGTACGTTGTCACCATGACTTATATCACCGCAAGCCCTACTCTATACAAAAAACTTGGGCACTGTTATTTGCGGCTTCCGTTGCCATAATACCAGCGAACGTGATTCCAATTTCAATCGTAATCACCAACGGACAAAGGTTAGAAGACACGATCATTTCAGGTGTCGCCTCACTCATCAATACGGATATGTACGGCATCGCAGCGATTATCTTTATTGCGAGTATCGTGGTTCCAGTAGCTAAGATTCTCGGGCTTACTTACATATTACTTTGTATTCAAATGAAACGAGCACGCTATCACAGGCAAAGAATGACCATCTATTTCATCGTGAAATGGGTAGGTAAATGGTCGGTGATGGATCTCTTCGTTATTTCGATCATGATGACATTGGTCGACCGTGGACAAATTTTAAACTTTACACCAGGTTATGGTGCTGTGGCTTTCGGTGTCGTTGTTGTTATGACAATGCTGGCAGCGGAAAGCTTAGATCCTAGGCTAATTTGGGATAACCACACCTCTAAAGATGAGTCAGTGAATGAACAACAATAACCAATCACAAACGTCATATTCACCAGAAGTCAGAAAAAACAAAGGGATCTCTCCTTTGTGGATTCTGCCGATTCTAACCGTAGCACTTGCTGGTTGGCTGGTTATGAAGTCAGTACACGATGCAGGGCAACGTGTGCAGATCTACTTCTCGGATGCCGCGGGGTTAGTCGCAGGGCGAACCACGATTCGCTATCAAGGCTTAGAAGTAGGTATGGTTCGCGACATCACGTTGTCCAAAGACTTATCTAGTATTTATGTCGATGCTGACATCTACCCTGAGGCTCAAAAGCTTCTTTCGAAGGGAACGCGTTTTTGGCTAGTAAAACCAACAGCAAGCTTATCTGGCATTTCTGGTTTAGACGCCCTTGTTTCGGGTAACTATATTGCGATTCACCCTAGTGAAACCAAAGAGAAACCAGAAACGGTGTTTCACGCCTTGGAATCGTCACCTTCTGACTTATTGGCATCCGAAGGTCTCAATATCTCTCTGACGACTAAAGATCTTGGCGGCGTGTCTGTCGGTTCACAAATTGTTTACCGTAAGATCCCGATTGGTGAAGTTTATAACTATCAGCTCAATGAAAATGCTAAGTCGGTAACCATTCAAGCGGCCATCAAAGACGAATACAGTCATATCATTACCGACCAAAGTCGTTTTTGGAATGTCAGCGGCTTGGGGGCGAGTATCGGCTTTTCTGGTGTTGACGTACGATTAGAGAGCTTAAGTGCCCTACTTGGTGGTTCGATTGCTGTCGACTCCCCGGGAGAAGGCCAGCCCGTTGAAATGAACACCGAATTCAAACTCTACCCCGATCTAAAAACCGCCGGTCGTGGTATCTCAATCAAGATCGCAGTGCCAGACGACAACAAGATCAGTGCAACCGGTGCGCCTATCATGTATCGAGGCATCGAAATTGGTCAGATTACCGATCTATCGTTGAGTAAAGGTCGTGAAAACGTGGTGGCCTCTGCCGCTATCCAGCCTGCATTCAGTGACTTCTTGAACAGTGGAAGTAAATTCGTTCTGGAAGAAGCTGAACTGTCGCTAACAGGTATGAAGAACATTGCTAACTTGGTAACAGGTAACTTCCTGACATTAGTACCTGGTGAAGGTGAAAAATCTCGTCGGTTTACCGCCATTCGCAAGAACGAGCTCAGCCAGGAGCAAGAAAAGTCTGTTGCTATTCGTCTAACCTCTAACAATTCATTTGGTTTGGATGTTGGCACCCAATTGCTTTATAAAGGCATAGCCGTTGGTTCAATCATTGATGTTGGACTAGTTGAAAGTGTTGGAACAGGTAGCGACAAGCATGAAGTATTCATGGACGCGCTGATCGACAACCAATATGCGCACCTTATCAAAAGTAATAACCGCTTCTTCGTGACAGGCAGTGCGACGGCAGAGCTTACAGAATCAGGGTTAAGCGTCACAGTACCGCCAGCGAAACAGCTGTTGAGTGGTTCTATTAGCTTTGTGAGTGAAGGCAACAGTAAGTCTCGCTCTAACTATCAATTATTCCAAAGTAAGTCATTAGCAGAGATCGCCAAGTTCAATCAAACTGGCTCTAAAAAGATGTCATTGTTTGCCAGTGAATTGCCTTCTATTTCGAAAGGAAGTCCTCTGCTCTACCGTAACCTTCAAGTTGGCAGTATTTCTAACTTTCAGCTTGCAGATGGTGGCGTAAGAATCGAAGTAACCATCGAAAACCGTTACACACACTTGATCAACAAGCACACGGTGTTCTGGAATCGCTCAGGTGTTGAAGTCGATGCTTCTTTATCAGGTATCAGCATTAAAGCCGCACCAGTTAAAACGCTGATTCAAGGTGGTATTGCCTTTGATTCACTACCAGGAATCGACAACAAGCTTGGTAACGTTTGGAAGCTATACGCCGATTCGAAATCGGCGAGAAAGTTTGGCCGCGCGATTACCATCACCTCTTCTGGCGACCAAGAAGTCAGCAAAGGCATGGCGATCAAGTATCAGGGCGTAACGGTTGGTGAAGTGACTCTCGTGATTCCGAACTTTAACAAAGGTGGTATCGAAATTACCGCTCGTGTTTTACCGGAATACGTTGAGAAAATTGCAGTCGCAAACAGCCACTTTTGGTTAGCAGAACCGGAGATCGGTCTAAACGGTATCAAAAACGTATCGGCACTCCTGTCTAAACACATCAATGTTGAACCAGGAAAAGGGGGCAAAACCACGGCATTTAAACTCAGCCAAGGCCCCGTTCAACCTGAAGGCAAAGTGTTTACGTTGCAGAGTGAAACAAGAGGTTCGGTATCTGAAGGCACACCAATTCTATTCAGAGAACTAGAGATTGGATCTGTGATTGACGTAAAACTGGGTGAATTTGCAGACCGTATTATCTCAACCATTCAGATCAAACCTGAATACGCCTATCTGATTCGCTCAAACAGCGTCTTTTGGAATGTATCTGGGGTTGATGTCTCTATCGGTTTATCTGGCGCAAACATCAAGGCAGGTACTGTAGATAGCTTGTTAAGAGGCGGGATTACTTTCTCAACGCCACCAACCAATGAACTCCAACCGTTGGCAGAAGAAGACCAATCTTTCTATTTATATCCTCAAGCAGAAGATGAATGGAAATCTTGGAGAACGGCTATACCTCGCCCTTAGTGAACTGAGTTTCTACACTGAAACACACATGATTCAATTTAAAATGCAGCCAAACGGCTGCATTTTTATTGTTTAAAGCAAATTTGGTTTAGGACAATCTCATTTTGCTTTAAACTGCGCGCATTAACGCTATAAATCGAGATACCCTTTTGCACGCTAACGTATATATCCCAGAAGAATTCCTGACTCATATTGAAGGCATCATGCCAAGCCATCTAGATATGGCCTCGTTTGTCGCTTCTTGTCAAAAGCCACTTCGTAAAAGTATTCGAGTAAACACACTGAAGATCAGTGTTGAAGATTTCTTCGTACGCGCGAAAGACAAAGGCTGGGAACTGGAACCAGTACCTTGGTGTGAAACGGGTTTTTGGATCACTGCAGATGAAAGTGAAACGCCACTAGGCAATACGGCAGAACACATGTCTGGTCTATTCTACATTCAAGAAGCCAGCTCGATGATGCCGCCGTCCGCTCTATTCCAAGGTGAAGAGAATTATCAAGCCGTGTTAGACACAGCTGCAGCACCCGGCTCAAAAACGACCCAAATAGCGGCCTTAATGGATAACCGTGGCGTACTGGTTGCTAATGAATACGCAGCAAGCCGTGTGAAAGTCCTTCACGCCAACATAGAGCGCTGTGGCGTGCGTAATGCAGCACTAAGTAACTTTGATGGCAGAGTCTTCGGTGGCTGGCTACCAGAGCAATTCGATGCCGTGCTGTTAGACGCGCCCTGCTCTGGCGAAGGCACCATTCGTAAAGACGCTGACGCGATGAAGAACTGGACTTATCAGTCTGTGGTCGATATTGCTAACACTCAAAAAGATCTGATTGAAAGTGCGTTCCATGCTCTTAAGCCTAATGGTGTGTTGGTTTACTCAACCTGTACGTTAAGCACCGAAGAGAACCAACAAGTATGTCATCACCTAAAAGAAACCTTTGGTGACGCAGTTGAGTTCGAGTCTTTAGAAAACTTATTCGGCAATGCAAAAGCGACGACGACTGAAGAAGGCTTTCTTCACATCTTCCCGCAGGTTTATGACTCGGAAGGTTTCTTCGTTGCACGTATCCGTAAACTCGCTTCTGTGACACCACCAGAAGTGAAGAAACGTTTGGGTAAATTTCCATTTGAAAAAGCCAATAAAAAAGCACAGCAAGAAGTCGCTGATCAGCTTTTAGGCGCACTGGATATCGAATTACCAAGTGATACTCAGGTATGGATTCGTGACAAAGACGTTTGGCTATTCCCTGAAGCACTAGAGCCGATGATTGGCGAGTTCCGTTTCTCTCGTATGGGCATCAAGATCGCCGAGACTCATAAGAAAGGCTACCGCTGGCAGCATCAGGTAGCCACAACACTGGCTACCGGTAACGAAGCCAACGTTGTAGAGCTTAACATCGAAGACGCGCGTGAGTGGTTCATGGGACGAGATGTTCGCCCAGAAGGCTTGTCAGGAAAAGGCGAAGTGCTGGTTAAATACAACGGCGCGATCATTGGCCTTGGTAAGTGGGTTGGCAACCGAGTGAAGAACGGTTTACCGCGAGAGCTCGTACGCGATAAGAACCTGTTCTAATAGTGCTTATGCTTAACTGCTTAACTGCTTAACTGCTTAACTGCTTAACTGCTTAAAGCATACGAATAAACAAAAAGCCCAAACAACGTAAATTGTTTGGGCTTTTTCTATTCACATCAGATAACTCGGTGCGACTAAAAACAATGTCGAATCAACGCTTAATTACATAAATATCAATTCAAGTCACTATTTGCGTTATGGAAAATCGCTTATTGAGGAATTTAAACTAGACTTCAGTCTATCAGACAAAGAATTACAACGATTAGCGTAGGCTCTTCGGAGCCCTTTCCCCTAAGCCCAAACAGGAAAGTTTGGGCTTTTTTTTAACCGAGAGGCTCGCTTATTCAGCTAAGCGAATACCTTCTTTATCAATCGAGATTTTACCTGACTTGTACAGACCACCGATGGTCTTTTTGAACGTACCTTTACTGGTTCTGAATGCCGTGAAAATCGCTTCAGGAGAAGACTTGTCGTTCAATGGTAAAAAGCCGCCTTTCTTCTCAAGCAGATCTAGAATCTTAGTGCTTAAGTCATCCATCTTCGCAACACCGACTTTTTGAAGAGACAAGTCAATCTTACCGTCTTCTTCACGAATGTTTTTGATGTAGCCTTTTAGTGATTTACCAATGAATAGCTTACCAATAATGTCTGATGGGAAAATCATTCCCCAGTGTTCGCCATTAACGATCGCTTTGTAGCCCAATTGACTGCGCTCTGCGATGATAAGATCAACTTGTTCGTTTTGCTTATAAGTCGCTGGCGTGTTGTCTAACCACTTGTTGAACTTAGTTGTTCCAACAATACGGCTCGATGCTTTATCGATATACACATATACTAAGATTGACTGACCTTCGTTTAAACGGCCACGCTGCTCGCTGAAAGGAACCAGAAGATCTTTGCCTTTCACACCCCAGCTCATGAAAGCACCGGTGCTGTTTACACCTTCAACCGTCATCAAGCCAAACTGCCCTACTTGAGCGATCGGTTTTTCAGTGGTTGCAGCGATCTGGTTGTCAGAATCAATGTATAAGAAAACATCTAGCTTTTGACCAATTTCAACACCTTCAGGAGTAAATCGTTTCGGCAGCAACACCGTTCCATAGTCGCTAGCGTCAAGGAATACACCGAAGTCTGCTTGTTTTACTACTTCTAGGTTGTTTATTTGACCAATATTAATCATCAAGATTGTCTCTACTTTAAATTTGGCGGTGATTATACGTGATCTCTGATATGCTTTCGCTAGTTTCATTCATATTTTTATATTCTAGGAGACATCGTTGATCACCGTTGATAAACAAGATGCGATAACACTTAAAATTAACCATGCGATGGCTAAGACAAAAAAGCTCGACATGGACGTTTATCTATTCATTCCCGGTGAACTCGGACTGACGCCTGAAGTCCTTTCTGAAAGCGCATTTTTCTACAGCTCAATTACTCAGAAACGCGCTTACTACAGTGATAAAACACTGCTACCTCTGGTACACAGCCGTTTAGCAAAACGTGGGCGACTCTCCATCACGCAATATCGTGTCAGTTTGAGTTTGTTCGCTTATCAATATGTTATCGCGCTAGACAAAGCCGTCAGCAGCTTGAACAAAAATGAGAGTGACAATGTCACGGCTGATGAAGTCGATGAAGTCATCGAACTGGCTCTCGATATATTAAAGAAACTGCGCCGAAGCATTCCTTATGAAGAAAACCTTAAACGTTACTATGCCAATATAGATAACTACCTATCTTGGTACACAGAGCAGAAGTTTTTATCACTGGTTTCCCACATGCCACGCGGCAGTGAGTATTCAACCATCAAAGAACGCCTATTAACGCTTTGTGATAAAGAAACCGCCCACCGCAAGCTTAATCGATATAACTCTGCCAAGGTTCGAGAAGACGTCACTCGTTTAAGCAACAAGATGCGATTGCTGCGTCGTTTGATTGAGCACCCTATCGTGCTTAAAGAAAAGACGACATCGATGGGTAAGAACGTGAAGCGCGCCGTTAAAGGCATCGCAACGGGCTTGGTCATGGTGGTGGTTACCACGACCGTCATATTGGCTCGAGACTTCCTAGGAGAGATTACCGCGTCTTTCATCGTGTCCATGTCGTTCATCTACGCTCTGCGTGAAATCTTCAAGGATGATTTAAGGGATATACTTTGGCGTTGGCTCCGCAAAGGGAAACCAAAGTGGAAGCGTCGCTACTTTGACCCGACAACGAATAAGTCAGTCGGTCACAAACTTGAATGGTTGGATTACGCCAATTTCTCTAAGTTAGCGGACAAAATTCAGTTGATTCGTAAGAAGCGAGTTGTTCAGCGCGAAGAGCAAATTTTGCATTATCGTTCTCAAACCGAAATGTCGACATCGACGTTTATGAGTGGTTACGAAGAGACGCGTGAAACACTGTCCGTCAGCCTGAGGGCTCTCACTCGATTGATGGACAAAGGTTCAAATAACGTATACCGCTTAAATGAAGGTCAAGTAAGTCGTGAGTCGGTAGAAAAACGACACCTGCTGAACTTGATCATCAAAGAGAACAATCATGATAGTGAACCGACTTATTACCGTTGGAAAATCGTAATGAACCGTTCAAAAATCGTTGATATCGAGCAGATCACTCAAGAGTCATAGTCTTTAGAGTATGTGTACGAAATAGGGTATGTGGGTGCAAAGTCCACATACCGCCCTTTCATTTTTCAAGCGTGTCTTACTACTTCTACAAAGCTTTTAGTTACTTTCTAGAAGGCACTTTCTTAATAGAAAGCGTTAGCGTGAATTCCGCCATCGGTTCATCACCATGTAGAGACGGACACGTCGCGATAATCGTCACGGGTTGGTTAACACGCTCTCCAGTCGACATGGTTTCAGCCAACATGGTATTTATTAGCTCTCCATCGTTACACGTAAAATGCACATCTCCCTCAGGGCGCTTCAAAAAATTGCCCGTCACCTCTTTAAATGCCAACGAGATCTTTTCACCTTGTTGCTGCGACTTACTCATAGCAAGAAAGCCACCTGCGACATCAGCGCCAACGGCCAACACACCAAAATACATGCTATCAAGGTGATTCTTCGTTCGCCTTTTAAGAGGAATTTTCACTTCAACATGTTGGTTATCCAATGCAAGCAGCTTTGGGCGACACAACCAGATCAATGGCACTTTGAAAAAGCCAAACATGCTCAAATAGAAATTTGCTTTTTGTAGAGGGGTCAACATTCGGATTACCTAATCAAATCAGTCATCAGACCAGTTAATCCGTTAGCGATAGAGATGTCAAAAAAATGTTACAAAAAAGAGATATCACGTCTCCATGATATCTCTTCATTTTCAAACTCTTGCAATAAGGGAAGATTAAGCCGTAATAACGGTATCAACCCCTTCTAGATCCGCAATATAACCTTGAAGTCTTGGGTAATCGACCAAACCTTGAGTCACGATTAGCACAGGCTTCTTCGCGTGTTGAGTCGCTTTTACAATGCTAGAGATCAACGTAATCACAGCTTCATTCTGTGGATCAAACGCATGTTGCTGAGCTTCATTCTGCTTATCAACACCCAACGCAAATTGAGTCAGACTATCAACATTCACCGCTGCACCGTCAAAATAATGCAGAAGTCGTTCACTAAGTAGAACAGCAGAAGGGACATCACACGAGAAGAGTACTTTTAGGCCATTCAAGCCGCGTGGTAACCCTTGCTCAGCTAACAGATCAATGATTTTCGCTGCATCACTCAGAGCTCGAACATAAGGAACAACGATTTCAACGTTGATTCCTTGTTCACGCAGAGTTTTGATCACCTGACACTCTAGCGCAAAAGCCTTGCTGTATTCAGGTGTCGCATAACGTGCTACACCGCGTACACCCAGTGCCGGGTTTACTTCTTCAACTTCGCAGTTGCCGCCAAGTAAAGAGCGGAACCCATAGCTGTCGGCACTGCTCAGTGCAACACGAACCGAATTATGGTGTGGTTGAACTGCAGCTTGAATAGCGACAACTAAGGTTGAAACAAAATGTTCATCAACACTTTTATCGCCAAGAATAGCGTCTAAAGAGGTTTTCTCAATATCAGACAGCGCATCTAAGTGGCTTTCAATACTTGGATGATAGAACACACGATCCATGACCAATTCAGACAGGGAAACGTACAAGTGGTTGGAATTATTATTATCGTTATAAGAAGGCAGCACATCACCTAAAACAAGTTCTGGGTGCAAAGTGCTTTGATTTTCTTGAGTCATTGCTGCTCCAGCATTTTTATGTTGTGTTCAAACGAAAATACCGATAGCTGCCTGTTAATACAAGTGAAAATCCCCTATTTGACGCTGGCCTGCTGATAAAAATAAGAATATTAGCAATAACTGAGATAACTTTGACTTAAGAGAGTTTATTCCTCTGTTCAATTCCGTTATCTTAACCACTTCGCAATAGAATAAAAAAGCTATCACATGCCATTAAAAACTGATGAGTTGAGAACCCAAGCTCTGGGTCCTATGCCAACTCCTGCCGAATTAGGCAATGCACACCCTATTACTGACGACGTTGCTGAGCGTATTAAACAATCTCGCCGCCAAATCGAAGATATCCTAACGGGTCGTGATGACCGCCTATTAGTTATCGTTGGCCCTTGTTCTGTTCACGATACAGATGCGGCACTTGATTACGCTGAGCGCTTAAGTCAGATTCAAGATCAATACAAAGACGAATTATTCGTTGTAATGAGAACCTACTTCGAGAAACCTCGCACAATTGTAGGTTGGAAGGGTTTGATTACCGATCCGAATCTAGATGGTTCATACGCACTTGAAACTGGCTTGAACAAAGCACGTAAACTGTTGCTTGATATCAACAAGCTTGGCCTAGCTACCGCGACTGAATTCCTTGATATGATCACAGGTCAGTACATTGCAGACCTGATCACTTGGGGCGCGATTGGCGCTCGTACGACAGAATCTCAGATTCACCGTGAAATGGCTTCAGCGCTTTCTTGCCCTGTAGGCTTCAAGAATGCAACCAACGGCAACATCAAGATCGCAATCGATGCGATTCGAGCTGCGCATGCTTCACACTACTTCTATTCTCCAGACAAGAATGGTCGTATGACAGTTTACCGCACTTCAGGTAACCCATACGGTCACGTTATTCTGCGTGGTGGTGATAAAGGTCCTAACTTTGACGCTGAATCTGTTGAAAACGCATGTAAGCAACTGGCAGAAGTTAACCTTCCTGAGCGCTTAGTTGTCGACTTCAGCCACGCAAACTGCCAAAAGCAGCATCGTAAGCAGTTAGAAGTAGCACAAGACATTTGCGAGCAGATCAAATCTAACAAGAACCAAATTGCAGGCATCATGGCAGAAAGCTTCATTAAAGAAGGTAACCAGCCAATGACTGACATCAATAACCTAGAATACGGTAAGTCTATCACTGACCCTTGCCTAAGCTGGGAAGATACTGCAACTATGCTAGACATGCTTGCAACTGCAATTAAAGATAGAAATTTAGCTTAAGGAACGAACACAATGCCATCATTTGACATTATCTCTGAAGTAGAAGCAGTAGAACTACGTAACGCTGTAGACAACGCAAACCGTGAGCTATCGACTCGTTTCGATTTCCGCGGCGTTGAAGCTAGCTTCGATTACAAAGACGAATCAGTAAAACTGACAGCGCAAGATGACTTCCAACTAAAGCAGATGCGCGACATTCTTCGTAGCAACCTAACGAAGCGCAACGTTGATCCTAACGCGATGGAAGCGAAAGCAGCAGACCAAACAGGTCGCACTTGGCACCAAACGGTTATCTTCAAGCAAGGCATCGAAACTGATGTTGCGAAGAAAATCGTAAAGCTAATCAAAGATAACAAAGTGAAAGTTCAAGCTTCTATCCAAGGCGACAAAGTTCGTGTAACAGGTAAAAAGCGTGACGATCTACAAGCTGTTATGGCTCTAGTTCGTAGCGGTGAACTTGGTCAACCTTTCCAGTTTGACAACTTCCGTGACTAATTCACTCTAAAACCACAAACCGTCGATAATAGATGTGTTTGTAGAGTTGGTTGAGTTGGATTAACACGTTGAATTTCAAATACTAAAAAGCCTCTGCTTCAATAAAGCAGAGGCTTTTTTATATCTTTGGTGATAACTGCAAATAGTCGATTAGCTTACAAGAACCAACCTACCCATGCTCTAATTCGCTGACGCATGCTGTAATTTACTGACAGATGCTTTAGCTAGCTGATGACCTTTGCTGTAGACAGTTTCAAATCACGGCCGACAAGTAAATTGAACTCAACGCTTGCTGGTGGAATAAACACACACACGCGTAAGTTCTCTGCTCTTGCCTTCTCAAGCTTTGTCGATAACTCTCCACTATCACTGAAACTCTCTCTCTCAGCGTCTCTGCGGCACAAGTCAATGTAATCAAATGGGCATTCTTTTGGTGACAGCACCAATTCTGCTTCTTGCATCAGACGCAGCGCCTTCATTGAAAGAAGTTCTACATCGTCTTCAAATTCAATCCAAGTCACTTGCCCTTCATTATCGACAGGTTCCGCCAAAGATTGCTGATAATAAGTTTCCAGTTGCTCGCGTTCCGTGACTTGATTGATAAAACTGGAAGACAAAAAACGCTCCCAGAATTTGCGGCGTTCATCAACCGTAGGAAAGGACTCTTTAATCGAATTGCGTTTTGATGCACCAAAGTCTGCGATCAAACCAATATTCTGAGGCAAGACGGTTTCGAGTTTTTCTCTAATATTTCTCACCAAAACAGGTGATGCACCCCCACTTGAGATCGCAATTTGGATTCTTCCGCGATTTATCATTGAGGGCGTGATGAAGTCACAATAGGGTAAGTCGTCGACCACATTGACAAGAATACCCATTTTTTTTGCATCATTATGTACTTGATGATTTAGGTCTGGGTTGTCTGTGGTTGCCCACACTTGTAAGTAGTTTTTCGAGATAAGTTGTGAAGAGTAAAAGTTTTGAACCCAATGGACTTTATTATCATCAACAAGCTGCTTTAAGTAAGGCTCTACCTTAGGGGACACTAAAGTGACATCCGCCCCAGCTCTTAACAAGCTATCTACTTTTCGGCAAGCAACCTCGCCCCCACCCACCACTAAGATCGGCTTATTTTCTACATCTAAAAACATTGGGAAATAACGCATGTTCTTCCTTGAGATGACTTCAATAACTATTCAGCCATGCTACCAAATTTGGAGCATATTAATAACCATCCAAGTGCAATAAAAATATTTATTCACCAAATTTCAATCTTTCTGAAGTTTAATGTTTCATCATTGTGATGTTGATTCAGAATATTTACCTAGTCAATTGTCAATATAAAAATCTAAATCTCGTTGCACCAACAGTGTGAAGCGCTGCACTATTTACATTAACTTAACATTTGGTCATTCTAATTGTGTTCGGATTTGTGATTTCATTCAAAATTCTTTTTAAATTATACATTTGTGAAAATACAGATCCTTTCCTAACCTTATAAACAGTTGTTTAAATCGCACACAGTTTCATTTGCAAAATGCAACCAGTTTGATTTGAGTAACAAGGTCATAGAAAACGCAACACATATAGAAAAACTCAAATGAGCACGAGTATCAGGTGTCACCTGGTTAACAAGGAAGGATACAAATGACAAATAAACTAACACTTCTTGCTTCAGTAGTAGCTGCATCAACTGCAATGATGGCAACATCAGCATCAGCGGCAGAAAGCACTCTGGACAAAGTCACATCTCAAGGCTTTTTAACTTGTGGTGTAAGTACAGGTCTTCCAGGGTTCTCTAACCCTAACTCAAAAGGTGAATGGGAAGGAATCGATGTTGAGTATTGTCAAGCTCTTGCAGCGGCTGTACTCGGTGACAAGACTAAAGTTAAGTATGTACCTTTAACAGCGAAAGAACGTTTCACTGCCCTTCAATCGGGTGAAATCGACGTACTATCTCGTAACACAACATGGACACTACATCGTGACACTGCTCTAGGTCTGAACTTCGTAGGTGTTAACTACTACGATGGTCAAGGCTTCATGGTTAAGAAAGAACTTGGCCTTACAAGTGCTCAAGAACTTGATGGCGCTTCAGTATGTGTACAATCAGGTACAACGACTGAACTTAACCTAGCGGATTACTTCCGTAACAGTGGTATGTCTTACAAGCCAGTAGTATTTGATACTGCAGCACAAACGTCTAAAGGTTTTGATGCGGGTCGTTGTGATGTTCTTACAACAGACCAATCTGGCCTATATGCACTTCGCTTGAACCTAGCCGATCCTAAATCTGCACAGGTACTTCCTGAAATCATCTCTAAAGAACCACTAGGCCCTGTTGTTCGTCAAGATGATGACAAATGGTTCAACGTAGCTAAATGGACACTTTCAGCGATGATTAACGCTGAAGAGTATGGTATCTCTTCTAAGAATGCTGATGAAATGCTTAAGTCAAAAGATCCAAACATCAAGCGTATTCTTGGCGTTGACGGTCCTAAAGGTAAAGGCCTAGGTATTCGTGACGATTGGGGTTACCAAGTAATTAAACAAGTTGGTAACTACGGTGAGAGCTTCGAACGTACTGTTGGTACAGGTTCACCACTACAGATCTCTCGTGGCGTAAATGCACTATGGAATGCGGGCGGCTTTATGTACGCTCCACCAATCCGTTAATAAATTTCCAAGCATCAATTAGGGCGGACTTTTCCGCCCTATTTATTAAATGGATTTGAGGTTATAGCAGTATGAAACCTAATGAAACTATTTCTCCAGCTCAGGCAAAGCCACAGCCCAAAAGTGCCAACCTTTTTTACAACCCCACTTTTCGCTCAGTTATTTTCCAAATTCTCGCTGTCGGAGCACTCTGTGCTTTCTTTTACACGATTGTAAATAATGCACTCACTAACTTAGACTCCCGTGGTATCGCCACTGGTTTTGATTTTCTATCCCAAGAAGCTGGTTTTGGTATCGGCTTAACTCTCATTGAATACGACGAAACCTTCTCATACGGTCGTACTTTCTTTATCGGTCTTCTCAATACCGCTTTAGTTTCTGTGCTAGGCATCATGCTAGCCACGGTACTGGGCTTTAGTATGGGTATTGCTAGGCTCTCTTCAAACTGGCTAGTAAGCCGATTTGCAGCGGTCTACATAGAAATATTCCGAAATATCCCTCTTCTTCTACAAATATTTTTTTGGTATTTCGCCGTTCTACAAGCATTGCCTTCCGCTCGTCAAAGTATGAGCCTTGGTGAAGCCATTTTCTTGAATGTACGTGGTCTGTACTTCCCTGCCCCTGTCATGGAGCAAGGCAGTAGCATTGTTATCGCATCACTAATTGCCGGTATCATCGCTACGTTTGTTATCAACATCTGGGCTAACAACAAGCAAAAGTTAACTGGTCAGCAAACACCGATGGTGCGCATCGCTGCAGCATTAATTGTCGGTTTACCTTTGGTAACTTACTTTGTTATGGGCATGCCTATCTCTGCGGAATACCCTGTTTTAAAAGGGTTTAACTTCAAAGGTGGTATTAGCATCATCCCTGAGCTTGCCGCATTGATGCTTGCTTTAAGTATCTATACAGCTGCATTCATCGCAGAGATTGTGCGTTCAGGTATTAACGCGGTAAACCATGGACAAACCGAGGCTGCGATGTCTCTGGGTATCCCAAGAGCAAGAACACTTAAGCTCGTGATTATTCCACAAGCATTAAGAATTATTATCCCACCATTAACCAGTCAGTATTTGAACCTGACTAAAAACTCATCACTTGCGATGGCCATTGGTTATCCCGATCTTGTCTCTGTATTTGCAGGAACAACATTGAACCAAACTGGACAAGCTATCGAAGTAATCGCGATGACAATGGGCGTCTACCTGACTCTAAGCCTATTAACATCCGCTCTAATGAACATATACAACCGCAAAGTAGCGTTGGTGGAGAGATAAGATGAGTACACATCAATTTCAACCTGATCTTCCGCCTCCAGCGAATACCGTTGGACCTGTCGGTTGGTTAAGAAAAAATCTATTTAATGGACCTGTTAACAGTGTCGTCACTGTGGTGCTTGCTTATTTTGCTTTCACTTTATTGTGGGCAATAGCAGATTGGGCATTCATTAATGCTGATTGGATAGGAACAACACGAGATGCTTGTACAAGTGATGGTGCTTGTTGGGTGTTTATTAGCGTGCGTTGGGATCAGTTCATGTATGGCTTCTACCCTGAAGCTGAATTGTGGCGCCCACGTTTATTCTATATCACGCTAGCGATATTTGTTGCTTTGCTGGCATACGAAAGAACACCAAAGCGCACTTGGATTTGGTTATTTTTTGTAAACATTTACCCTTTCTTGATCGCTGGTCTTCTATACGGCGGTATCTTCGGACTTGAAGTCGTCGATACACATAAATGGGGTGGATTACTGGTTACGCTGATCATCGCGCTTGTCGGTATTGTGGTATCACTGCCTATTGGTGTCGCACTCGCACTGGGTCGACGTTCAGAGATGCCAATCATCCGCAGCATGTGTACCGTTTACATCGAGATTTGGCGTGGTGTACCACTGATTACGGTTCTATTCATGGCCTCGGTAATGCTTCCCCTCTTTCTATCAGAAGGGACAGAGACCGATAAGCTGATCAGAGCGCTTGTTGGGGTTGTACTATTCAGTGCAGCTTATATGGCAGAAGTAATCCGTGGTGGTTTACAAGCAATACCAAAAGGTCAATACGAAGCGGCTGACGCCCTAGGGTTAAGCTACTGGAAAAAAACTGGGCTTATCATTCTGCCTCAAGCTCTAAAAATCACAATCCCTTCAATTGTGAACACCTTTATTGGTTTGTTCAAAGATACCAGTCTTGTTTTGATTATCGGTATGTTTGATGTACTAGGGATTGGCCAAGCCGCGAATACCGACCCTGAATGGCTTGGTTTCTCCACAGAAAGTTATGTATTTGTCGCGTTAGTGTTCTGGGTGTTTTGTTTTGGCATGTCGAGATACTCGATTTGGCTAGAAAACAAACTTCACACCGGTCACAAACGATAATTAACAAGATCAAGGACGTATTATGACGCAGCAAACAGAAAACAACTCTCAAGGTCTTATGATCGAGTTAAAGGACATGAACAAGTGGTACGGTGAGTTCCACGTTCTTAAAAACATCAACTTGGAAGTAAAAAAAGGCGAGAAGATCGTTATTTGTGGCCCTTCAGGTTCAGGAAAATCAACGATGATTCGTTGTATCAACCGCCTAGAAGAGCACCAAAAAGGCCATATCTTTGTATCCGGTAATGAACTAACGGAAGACCTGAAAAACATTGAAGCCGTTCGCCGCGATGTCGGTATGTGTTTCCAACACTTCAACTTGTTCCCTCACCTAACGGTATTGGAAAACTGTACCCTAGCACCAATCTGGGTGAAGAAGATGCCGAAAGAGGAAGCCGAAGCCATCGCGATGAAATTCCTCGAGCGTGTAAAAATACCAGAGCAAGCCGATAAATTCCCAGGTCAACTTTCTGGTGGTCAACAACAACGTGTGGCAATTGCTCGTTCTTTATGTATGAACCCGCAAGTCATGCTGTTTGATGAACCGACATCAGCACTCGACCCAGAGATGGTACGTGAGGTACTCGATGTAATGGTCGAACTTGCAGAAGAAGGCATGACGATGTTGTGTGTAACGCACGAGATGGGTTTTGCTAAAGAAGTTGCTGACCGCGTCATCTTTATGGATGCAGGTGAGATTATCGAGGAAAACAACCCAGTCGACTTCTTCGAGAACCCACAATCGGATCGAACTCAGAACTTCTTGAGTCAAATATTGCACCATTAATGTGATACTATACTGATATAGACAGAGGCGGCTTCGGTCGCCTCTTCGTTATTAAAGCTTCTTAAAATTGTGAACATGAAACACTAGCAACAATTTGTTACATCTTGAGAAACACTTAAACGACTATTTTGATTATTATTTTAAGTATACAGAAGGAATGAAAGACTTGATTTTTCGAACTTTCGGCCCCATAAATGTACTAATAACTATTGAAGTCACCTTACGAGGAAGATTATGAACAGCCCTATGTTTTCACGCACAGCAACTCAAGAGAATGCTCTGCAAACCAATAAAGTGTTGCGTAACACATACGCACTACTGTCTATGACACTACTTTGGTCTGCTGTTGTAGCAGGCGTATCTATGGCGATGAACCTTCCTCGTCCTGGTCTTATTATCATGCTGGTCGGTTTTTACGGCCTGCTATTCCTAACAGAAAAGAACCGTGACAACGGCATGGGTCTTGTGTTTACGTTCCTGTTTACAGGTTTCCTAGGCTACACGATCGGTCCAATCTTAAACATGTATGTCGGCGCAGGTATGGGTGATGTCATCCTAACTGCACTTGGCGGGACTGCGCTTGCCTTTATGGCAGCATCAGCTTACGCACTAACAACTAAACGCGACCTTTCATTCCTTAACGGCATGTTAATGGCTGGTTTCGTTGTGCTGCTAGTGGGTATGGTTGCAAACATATTCCTTCAGATGCCTCTACTATCATTGGCAATGAGCGGTATGTTCATCCTGTTCTCGACTGGTGTTATCTTGCTAACAACGCAAAGCATCATCCGTGGCGGTGAAACGAACTACATCTCAGCAACTATCAGCTTGTATGTTTCAATCTACAACATCTTCATCAGCTTACTAAGCATCTTAGGCATTATGAACAGCAACGACTAATCATAGTTCGTTCAAAATAGAGCCCAAGAGCCTGTCTCTTGGGCTTTTTTGTATCCATAGAAGTAATATTCCTAGATATAACGACAATACTTCTTGAGAAAGGTAAACGTGGTCATGTACCCTATTTACTGAGTTAAACTGATTCTGGACTAAACATGTTTGAATATAACGGCAAACAAATTGAAACCGACGCTCAAGGCTACCTATTGGACTACACACAATGGGAAGAAGGTATGATTGAAATCTTAGCTGAAGACGAAGCGATCGAACTGACTGAAGCACACTTGGAAGTCGTACATTTTGTAAGAAGCTTTTACGAAGAATTCAAGACCTCTCCAGCCGTTCGTATGCTCGTTAAAGCAATGGAAAAAGCCCACGGCCCTGAAAAAGGTAACAGTAAATACCTGTTTAAATTATTCAAGAAAGGCCCAGCTAAACAAGCAACAAAGTTAGCGGGTTTACCTAAGCCAGCGAAATGTTTATAAACTCTATCCGCTAACAAGAGCTGCCTGTAAATACTGTAGCAACGCGCTACAGTATTTTAAACTCTCCAACAGAAACAGTCCGTTTATCCGCCTCACTGATTTGATGCTTAACAACCTGCTCTACTGTGGCGCTAGACGGCCCTAATTGTAACCAAGCGTATAACTTCTCAATCTGCTCCACATCCCCAACCGCTAATACTTCGACGCGACCATCGTTTAAATTTTTTGCATAGCCCGACATTGACAAGGCTTGTGCTTGCCTGCTTGTGTGATAGCGAAAGCCAACACATTGAACTCGGCCTGATACGACAAATATACATTGTGAATTTTTCATAACGTTGCCTCATAAATTATATGAATGATATAGTTGAGACTCTATTCATTCACCGTTTGGCGGTGGCATTACTTCGAGTATAACGATTATGAAAGAAATCCCATTTCGTTGGATTGACAAATATCTCATTCACCTAAAAATCCAAGAAAAGTTCTATCTACTCTTCTTATTACCTCTTCTCGCCCTGGTTATTTTAACGCTTGTTTTAGATAGTGCTGCGGACTCTTTACTGGCTCACCTTTACCAAGAAGAAATGCTCTTGATGAAAGGGCTAATCGAGGCAGGTCAACTCACTAAAGATCAAGTGGCGCAGCTTGTCAGTAACTCTGACACCATCTCCCTAGGTTATGGCGCTGGCTCAGTTTCGGTCATGAATGGTGCATTCAGCTTAATCGCCAACCACGATCAAAACCTTTGGTCAGCGCTCTCAGCGACTCAAGTTTCAATCATTGCTATTACGCTATCTCTGATCGCGCTAGGTGTTTATTACATCATGACGTTCATCGGCGGTGCGATGTTCTCTATGAATAAAGCATTAAGCACGTTAGCGAATGGTGATCTCACCTGTCGTATGAACTACTTTCTCGTTCGTGATGAATTCAGTGAAATCGCAATTACTATTGATAAAGTAGCAGAACGTGAACAAAACATGGTGTTATCGATTCAAGAGTCTGTCGCACTAATGCAGCAAATCAGTTCTGACTTAAACCAATCGACACAACAAAGCTCAGACATCTCAGGTAATCAACAAGAACACCTGAATAGCCTAGCAAGCGCCACGGAACAAATGGCAGCAACGATTCGCGAAGTCGCAACACTTGCTCATGAGTCGAGCACTCAAACGATGGATGCTCGTGGTGTAGCGCAAAGCGGACAGTTGAAGGTTTCTAATACTCTAGAGTCTATCTCTAACCTTTCTCAAGAGATCCAATCGGCTTCGCAAGCGGTAGAAGAACTTGATGCCAACGCAGCACAAATCGATGAAGTAGTGGCGACCATTAATGGTATTTCAGAACAGACCAACCTATTAGCACTCAACGCGGCTATCGAAGCCGCTCGAGCTGGAGAACAAGGTCGAGGTTTTGCTGTTGTTGCTGACGAAGTTCGCGCTCTTGCGGGACGTACTCAACAAGCTACCGTCGAAATTCAAAGCATGATTGAATCATTACAACGTAACAGCCAATCGCTTACCAAACTGATGGAAGTGACGGTTAACAACGCGAATGAAGGCCAAACGTTGATGTCAGAAGTGAACGTTGAGATCGGCTCGTTAGCTGAGAAGAATCAATCAATATCTGACAGCAGTACCCAAATTGCGACCGCCTCTGAAGAACAAGGTGTGGTAGCTGATAATATTGCACAGAGCGTTGCGGAAATTCGTCACCAATCAGATAGCATTTGCGAAATGATCAGTAAGAGTAATTCCAATGTCGATCAGCTACGCAAGCAGAGCGACACCATGGAAGGCCTACTAACCGGTCTGAAAGCTTAATCATTAAGATCTGAACATAAAATATCGATACTTGGGCTGCTTCTGCAGCCCTTTCTTATTTGCTTTTCGATTTCACTTCCCCGACAATACGTCTCCTTCAAATTTCAACCAACAGAGTAAATCATGACTCCTTCTATTCATCTAGCTAAAGCCCGAGACAAATCGTTACGCCGCAAACACCCATGGGTATTTTCACGCGGTATCGATAAAGTTGAAGGCGAGCCACAACAAGGTGAAACTGTAGACGTATATGCTCAAAATGGTCAGTGGCTTGCGAAAGCAGCTTACTCTCCTGCTTCTCAAATTCGAGCTCGTGTTTGGACATTTGAAAAGGAAGAAATCAATAAAGCGTTTTTCATCAAAAGATTTAAAGACGCACAATCACTGCGTGAAGATATTATCGAACGCGATGGTTTGACAGGATACCGCTTAACGGCGGCAGAATCTGACGGCCTGCCAGGTATCACTATCGACAAATACCAAGACTTCTTAGTTTGCCAACTACTGAGCGCTGGCGCGGAGTTCAACAAAAGTATTATCGTTGAAGCGTTAGTTGAGTGCTTCCCTGATTGCAATATTTACGAACGCTCTGACGTAGCGGTTCGTAAAAAAGAAGGCTTGGAGCAAACTGTCGGTGTACTGCATGGCGAAGAGCCACCTAAATCAGTAATCATCGAAGAAAACGGCGTGAAGATCAGCGTGAACATCATGGAAGGTCATAAAACAGGCTTCTACATGGATCAACGTGATAGCCGTAAAGAATCGATGAAGTACGTTAAAGGCAAAGATGTTCTTAACTGCTTCTCATACACTGGTGGTTTTGGTCTGTATGCCCTTAAGGGTGATGCAAAGCGTGTAATCAACGCAGATGTATCTCAACTGGCTCTTGATACAGCTAAGTTCAACGCTGAGCTGAATGAGTTCGACATCTCGAAAAAGCGTGCTGTATTCTTAAACGCAGACGTATTCAAACTACTTCGTGAATACCGAGATCAAGGTACTAAGTTTGATGTCGTTATCATGGATCCACCAAAGTTCGTTTCAAGCAAAAACAACCTAACATCAGGTGCTAACGGCTATAAAGACGTTAACATGTTAGCGATGCAAATCCTGAAGCCAGGTGGAACACTACTTACCTACTCTTGCTCAGGTTTGATGGGTGCTGACCTATTCCAAAAAATTATTGCTGATGCCGCTCTAGATGCAGGCAGAACAGTGAAATTTGTTGAACGCTTCGAGCAAGCTGCCGATCACTTGATCGATACAGCTTACCCAGAAGGTTTCTACTTGAAAGGTTTCGCTTGTAAGGTGCTTTAATTTTAGAGTCTTAGAATCAAGCTTCTATAGCAAAACAGATGTATTAAAAAAGGGCCTTTCGGCCCTTTTTTGTTATTGGTCTGGTAAGTTCACAAAGAGTTGATTAACCAAGTTACTCAAATCACTACTTATCACACTGCCATCGCCTTGAGCGTTCACAGAGTCAAACTGATTCCCCGTATTATCAAGTACAATCGTTTGAGTTTGACCACTGTTACCTGAATCTTCAGAAATAGTGATCACTAAGTCCTTATCCCCTCCACCGTTATCCACTTTTTCAATAGCGATGTGTTCTAAAAGATCTGACATATTATTCTCAGTCGGCAGCAGTTGAGAGATATCCAAATGGTCTTCACCCAAAGCAAAGTCGGTAATGGTATCAACATCGCCTTGGAATGGTTGGTCAACCCATTGGAACAAGTCATCACCTTCTCCACCAACTAAGATATCGTCTCCTAGCCCACCGATAAGCGTATCTTCACCACCTTGGCCATAGAGAATATCGTCTCCTTCGCCGCCAGATAAAATGTCATCCTTATCGTTGGCTCGAGATTGGTCAAAGTCTTGTACATTGTCAGAAATATAATCGTGAATATCTCGCGCTGACACCGAAGACAATTGCTCACCAGTTTCCTGAGCTACATATTTCTGTATCGCTGCGACACCTTGACCTGAAATACCGTCAAATTGCACTAAGTCTCCGAACATGATGTCATCACCAGCTAAAGCATCAATTTGATCTTCACCTTGCAATAAACTCACTTCTTTACCAAGAATAACCTCTGACAATTTCGTTACGTCTATTGACGTTTCAACTAGGCCATCAGAGTCGTAATCTTCGAGAACATCTTCATCTAATGAGTTACCGAGCCCAATAGCGTCAACAGATGACATCAATGCGAGCAATTGATACATATGCTGACCTTGTTTATTAACGCCACCCTTATCATAGTAATCGTAAGAATTGCCATTAATGCTTAAATCACCAATTCTATCTCCTGTTAATGGTGAATATAGCTTGGCCTTATCGTCAATTAATACATTACCTTTATAATTAACAACGCCACTTGTATATCCGGCAGGCAATAAATCAGCCAGTGTTATAACTTGGTTCGTACTCAGATCATAATCGATCAATATTTCATCGAACTCACTTTTCATTAACCTACTGTCAGTAAAGGAAGTCGGCTCACCGTCAGAAATGAAATATGAAATGTTGTTCCCACCGCTTTGGTCAGCGAACCATTCAACAGCAGATTGGAATCCAGCTTCATAATTGGTACCACCTCCGCCAGCATCAGTGATCGCATCAAGTGCTGCGACGAACTGCTCTCTTGGGTTTTGACTGCTCAAGTCGACAGATACTGACGTATTTGAATTGTCTGAAAAATCCGTTATTAGAATATTAACTTGGCCGGAATGTTGCCCCTGAGAGCTAGCTAAAATCGCATCAAAAACAACCAACAGTTCATCTTTTGCGGTTTCAACATCTCTTCCCATGCTGCCCGACGTATCGAGAATAAACGCGATGTTGTAATCCTCACCAGCAACAATTTGAATCCCTTGAACGTCACCAACAATCAAATCGTTGTTCTCTGTCCCTTTGATATTATCATCACCGTGAGAGCCAGATTCCAAATCATAGCTTCTGAAACTTATATCTGCTGACGTGTTAGTTATTGCTTCATCACTATTAACCGATTCAGAGGATGAGGCAGATACAGCAAGCTCAAAGTCTAGGTCTCCTTCATAAGAGTAAGGAATGCGAAGCTCTGCACTAACATCACCAGAAACAGGTATAACAATAGAATATGATCCATCAATGTTTGGAGATATAAGCTGTCCCCCGATGTACAACTCAACGCCTTGAGGTATACCTACAAGAGTAAATTCATTACCTAACGATTCACTTCCATCGTTATCAACAAGTTCCGCTGAAATATCTAGTGGTATTACACTATCTTGAAGAACCGTATATTCTCCAGTCTCATTATCAATCTCGATTATCGAATCCGAGAAAATAATACGTTCAATACCATATAAATGGTCACCATCTTCGGTGGAAGGCGAATTATCACTAGATGTGTCTCTTTCAAGAGAATCTTTAACTAACCAATAAGGTACTTGGCTATGTTCTAGGCCTCTAAAATCAAGCTCGTATTCAGACAATTTGCCTTGATAGATAACAGTATCAGTTTCAACTTCGCTATCCTGAGACCCATTACCACCATAAAACGAATCGTTGCCACTAGTCCCAACAAACGTATCGCTACCCTGTTGACTCAAGTTAACGGCTTGCTGATCGCCAACAAACTGCTGAGCCGCCGCATTGTCAGGTGCAATCATCAAGTCATCACCTTGATTGCCATCATTAAAACCTGGAGACTGGTCAACATGGTCGAAATTAATACCACCAATAGATGTCTCACCGTTACTTACAAGGTTTCTAATATCGCTAGGTGATGTACCGAAATCAGGCACAGCTTGTGATTGTTGCAACTCCCCGACCGCAATAGTTATACGAGGAGCATCAGCAACCGCACTGACCGTAATATCGAGAGTATCGCTTACACCAGTGTTTGTAGTGTAAGTCACTGTCGGAACGTTACCTGACCAATGCTCAGATGGTACAAACGAGTAACTACCATCTTGCTCAACCGTCAACTCACCACCGGTTAGCGTGATAGTGTCACCAACGTTATAGGAAGTTCCTCCTACTTCAATTGACTGCAGTGATAATGTGTTATCTGTATCAGTATCGTTTGCTAACACGTTACCAGAGATACTTGTATCTTCATCTACAGTACGAGTATCTGGCTGCGTATTTGTAGCATTGTATTCATGAACAACCACATCAATACTGGTCGTAGTCGTAGCAGTACTTGCTGAGTCCTTTTCACTAGCGATCGCTTCTACATCAATAGTAAAATCGTCGTGACTTCCCGAAGGCGGTAAGACCGTTAGACTTGTCATATCCCAACTACTGATATCAAATGTCTCATTGGTAGTAGTGAATGTGTGAGAATTAACTCCATCACTTAGCTCAGAACCAATAGGGAAACCACTAACATTGACAGCCAAACTTTCAGAACCATCAGTATCATTTAAAGATGCTTGCAGCTCTGTCAGTGGAATACGTGTGTCTTGTGGACCTTCATTCGTTGTATAGACTTGATAGAACTCAACGCCATTTTCGTTTATTAGTTGTGATGTACGTATGTCAATATTATCGAGCTGAGATACATCACTGACTACGCCAAAGTTTGTGTTGTCTAAGTTGACAGGGCTCGCGCCATCTACAGAAACATTGACATCGAAATTACCAGGGCCACTTTGGTTATGATGGTAAATTTCTATCGGATAAAAACCAGAAACAGTTGGGGTGAATGCTCCACCTTGAATACTCCCGCGACTGTCGCCCCATCGAGCATCATCTGTAAGTTCTCCGCCGATTTTTATCGCTAAACTGTCGTCTGCTTTACCAACGAAATCATAAGATGTACCGGCTTCTAGATAAATTAGACCAGTGATTAGTGTAGCTTGACCAGCTCCTTGACTAGGGTCTCGGACGTCATTCGTATTGCTTGAAGAGGCACTATTCGCATCCAAATCATCGATGACATTAATCAAGGTATCAGGGTCAACACCATTACCAACACCATATTGAGAACCAACAGAGACACCATTCCACATACTTACGTTGAATTGTTGGCCCGGAAGTTCAATTCCATCAATGCTGGTTAACAAGTTAGGGGCATCAGCAATTGGAGTAACATTTATCGCGACAGTCGACTCTTCGCCTATATTTACACCATCCGTTGGTTTGAAACCAATCTGTGCATAATCTTGTTGTTGGTCGCCGATACCTGGGGTTGAGTGACTATCGTACCCAGATTCATCTTCATCCGGAGTGAATCGAACTCTATCTGCATCAAATTCGCCCTTGTCGATAACTTGACCAACCGAAATGTCATGCCACTGACCATCATCACCGAAATACTCAAACTGACCGTTATCTGGCAAATCGGTAATCTCGATACCTAGAGCTGAATCAGGTGAATCAACATCGCTTATTCCAAAGGAATCCCACTCGATGAAGGTAGATGTGTCTTCGTTTGTGTCAACCACACCATCAGAGGCAATAGGTGACTCATTCAGGTTCTGCTCGTTCAGCGTCACGTCGATTTCGGTCGACTTCACATCGCCAAGACCGCCCGCTTCTGTCGCCGTCACTTTCAGATTGTGCACGTTCGCCAGCGCTTCGAAGTCGTTCGACGCGGCCAACACACCCGCATCCGTTAGGGTAATCGCACCCGTTGAAGCGTTGATTTCGAACCAGCCGTTGTCGTTACCCGACGTGATGCTGTACGTCACCGACTCACCGTCCGCGTCTGTCGCACTCACGGTGCCGATCACGGTCGTGCCGTCTAGGTTCTCGTTGTAGCTGAAGCTGTATTCACCGTCGTCGTTGGTCCCAGTGAACTCCGGCGCGTTGTCGTCCAGGTTCTGCTCGTTCAGCGTCACGTCGATTTCGGTCGACTTCACATCGCCAAGACCGCCCGCTTCTGTCGCCGTCACTTTCAGATTGTGCACGTTCGCCAGCGCTTCGAAGTCGTTCGACGCGGCCAACACACCCGCATCCGTTAGGGTAATCGCACCCGTTGAAGCGTTGATTTCGAACCAGCCGTTGTCGTTACCCGACGTGATGCTGTACGTCACCGACTCACCGTCCGCGTCTGTCGCACTCACGGTGCCGATCACGGTCGTGCCGTCTAGGTTCTCGTTGTAGCTGAAGCTGTATTCACCGTCGTCGTTGGTCCCAGTGAACTCCGGCGCGTTGTCGTCCAGGTTCTGCTCGTTCAGCGTCACGTCGATTTCGGTCGACTTCACATCGCCAAGACCGCCCGCTTCTGTCGCCGTCACTTTCAGATTGTGCACGTTCGCCAGCGCTTCGAAGTCGTTCGACGCGGCCAACACACCCGCATCCGTTAGGGTAATCGCACCCGTTGAAGCGTTGATTTCGAACCAGCCGTTGTCGTTACCCGACGTGATGCTGTACGTCACCGACTCACCGTCCGCGTCTGTCGCACTCACGGTGCCGATCACGGTCGTGCCGTCTAGGTTCTCGTTGTAGCTGAAGCTGTATTCACCGTCGTCGTTGGTCCCAGTGAACTCCGGCGCGTTGTCGTCCAGGTTCTGCTCGTTCAGCGTCACGTCGATTTCGGTCGACTTCACATCGCCAAGACCGCCCGCTTCTGTCGCCGTCACTTTCAGATTGTGCACGTTCGCCAGCGCTTCGAAGTCGTTCGACGCGGCCAACACACCCGCATCCGTTAGGGTAATCGCACCCGTTGAAGCGTTGATTTCGAACCAGCCGTTGTCGTTACCCGACGTGATGCTGTACGTCACCGACTCACCGTCCGCGTCTGTCGCACTCACGGTGCCGATCACGGTCGTGCCGTCTAGGTTCTCGTTGTAGCTGAAGCTGTATTCACCGTCGTCGTTGGTCCCAGTGAACTCCGGCGCGTTGTCGTCCAGGTTCTGCTCGTTCAGCGTCACGTCGATTTCGGTCGACTTCACATCGCCAAGACCGCCCGCTTCTGTCGCCGTCACTTTCAGATTGTGCACGTTCGCCAGCGCTTCGAAGTCGTTCGACGCGGCCAACACACCCGCATCCGTTAGGGTAATCGCACCCGTTGAAGCGTTGATTTCGAACCAGCCGTTGTCGTTACCCGACGTGATGCTGTACGTCACCGACTCACCGTCCGCGTCTGTCGCACTCACGGTGCCGATCACGGTCGTGCCGTCTAGGTTCTCGTTGTAGCTGAAGCTGTATTCACCGTCGTCGTTGGTCCCAGTGAACTCCGGCGCGTTGTCGTCCAGGTTCTGCTCGTTCAGCGTCACGTCGATTTCGGTCGACTTCACATCGCCAAGACCGCCCGCTTCTGTCGCCGTCACTTTCAGATTGTGCACGTTCGCCAGCGCTTCGAAGTCGTTCGACGCGGCCAACACACCCGCATCCGTTAGGGTAATCGCACCCGTTGAAGCGTTGATTTCGAACCAGCCGTTGTCGTTACCCGACGTGATGCTGTACGTCACCGACTCACCGTCCGCGTCTGTCGCACTCACGGTGCCGATCACGGTCGTGCCGTCTAGGTTCTCGTTGTAGCTGAAGCTGTATTCACCGTCGTCGTTGGTCCCAGTGAACTCCGGCGCGTTGTCGTCCAGGTTCTGCTCGTTCAGCGTCACGTCGATTTCGGTCGACTTCACATCGCCAAGACCGCCCGCTTCTGTCGCCGTCACTTTCAGATTGTGCACGTTCGCCAGCGCTTCGAAGTCGTTCGACGCGGCCAACACACCCGCATCCGTTAGGGTAATCGCACCCGTTGAAGCGTTGATTTCGAACCAGCCGTTGTCGTTACCCGACGTGATGCTGTACGTCACCGACTCACCGTCCGCGTCTGTCGCACTCACGGTGCCGATCACGGTCGTGCCGTCTAGGTTCTCGTTGTAGCTGAAGCTGTATTCACCGTCGTCGTTGGTCCCAGTGAACTCCGGCGCGTTGTCGTCCAGGTTCTGCTCGTTCAGCGTCACGTCGATTTCGGTCGACTTCACATCGCCAAGACCGCCCGCTTCTGTCGCCGTCACTTTCAGATTGTGCACGTTCGCCAGCGCTTCGAAGTCGTTCGACGCGGCCAACACACCCGCATCCGTTAGGGTAATCGCACCCGTTGAAGCGTTGATTTCGAACCAGCCGTTGTCGTTACCCGACGTGATGCTGTACGTCACCGACTCACCGTCCGCGTCTGTCGCACTCACGGTGCCGATCACGGTCGTGCCGTCTAGGTTCTCGTTGTAGCTGAAGCTGTATTCACCGTCGTCGTTGGTCCCAGTGAACTCCGGCGCGTTGTCGTCCAGGTTCTGCTCGTTCAGCGTCACGTCGATTTCGGTCGACTTCACATCGCCAAGACCGCCCGCTTCTGTCGCCGTCACTTTCAGATTGTGCACGTTCGCCAGCGCTTCGAAGTCGTTCGACGCGGCCAACACACCCGCATCCGTTAGGGTAATCGCACCCGTTGAAGCGTTGATTTCGAACCAGCCGTTGTCGTTACCCGACGTGATGCTGTACGTCACCGACTCACCGTCCGCGTCTGTCGCACTCACGGTGCCGATCACGGTCGTGCCGTCTAGGTTCTCGTTGTAGCTGAAGCTGTATTCACCGTCGTCGTTGGTCCCAGTGAACTCCGGCGCGTTGTCGTCCAGGTTCTGCTCGTTCAGCGTCACGTCGATTTCGGTCGACTTCACATCGCCAAGACCGCCCGCTTCTGTCGCCGTCACTTTCAGATTGTGCACGTTCGCCAGCGCTTCGAAGTCGTTCGACGCGGCCAACACACCCGCATCCGTTAGGGTAATCGCACCCGTTGAAGCGTTGATTTCGAACCAGCCGTTGTCGTTACCCGACGTGATGCTGTACGTCACCGACTCACCGTCCGCGTCTGTCGCACTCACGGTGCCGATCACGGTCGTGCCGTCTAGGTTCTCGTTGTAGCTGAAGCTGTATTCACCGTCGTCGTTGGTCCCAGTGAACTCCGGCGCGTTGTCGTCCAGGTTCTGCTCGTTCAGCGTCACGTCGATTTCGGTCGACTTCACATCGCCAAGACCGCCCGCTTCTGTCGCCGTCACTTTCAGATTGTGCACGTTCGCCAGCGCTTCGAAGTCGTTCGACGCGGCCAACACACCCGCATCCGTTAGGGTAATCGCACCCGTTGAAGCGTTGATTTCGAACCAGCCGTTGTCGTTACCCGACGTGATGCTGTACGTCACCGACTCACCGTCCGCGTCTGTCGCACTCACGGTGCCGATCACGGTCGTGCCGTCTAGGTTCTCGTTGTAGCTGAAGCTGTATTCACCGTCGTCGTTGGTCCCAGTGAACTCCGGCGCGTTGTCGTCCAGGTTCTGCTCGTTCAGCGTCACGTCGATTTCGGTCGACTTCACATCGCCAAGACCGCCCGCTTCTGTCGCCGTCACTTTCAGATTGTGCACGTTCGCCAGCGCTTCGAAGTCGTTCGACGCGGCCAACACACCCGCATCCGTTAGGGTAATCGCACCCGTTGAAGCGTTGATTTCGAACCAGCCGTTGTCGTTACCCGACGTGATGCTGTACGTCACCGACTCACCGTCCGCGTCTGTCGCACTCACGGTGCCGATCACGGTCGTGCCGTCTAGGTTCTCGTTGTAGCTGAAGCTGTATTCACCGTCGTCGTTGGTCCCAGTGAACTCCGGCGCGTTGTCGTCCAGGTTCTGCTCGTTCAGCGTCACGTCGATTTCGGTCGACTTCACATCGCCAAGACCGCCCGCTTCTGTCGCCGTCACTTTCAGATTGTGCACGTTCGCCAGCGCTTCGAAGTCGTTCGACGCGGCCAACACACCCGCATCCGTTAGGGTAATCGCACCCGTTGAAGCGTTGATTTCGAACCAGCCGTTGTCGTTACCCGACGTGATGCTGTACGTCACCGACTCACCGTCCGCGTCTGTCGCACTCACGGTGCCGATCACGGTCGTGCCGTCTAGGTTCTCGTTGTAGCTGAAGCTGTATTCACCGTCGTCGTTGGTCCCAGTGAACTCCGGCGCGTTGTCGTCCAGGTTCTGCTCGTTCAGCGTCACGTCGATTTCGGTCGACTTCACATCGCCAAGACCGCCCGCTTCTGTCGCCGTCACTTTCAGATTGTGCACGTTCGCCAGCGCTTCGAAGTCGTTCGACGCGGCCAACACACCCGCATCCGTTAGGGTAATCGCACCCGTTGAAGCGTTGATTTCGAACCAGCCGTTGTCGTTACCCGACGTGATGCTGTACGTCACCGACTCACCGTCCGCGTCTGTCGCACTCACGGTGCCGATCACGGTCGTGCCGTCTAGGTTCTCGTTGTAGCTGAAGCTGTATTCACCGTCGTCGTTGGTCCCAGTGAACTCCGGCGCGTTGTCGTCCAGGTTCTGCTCGTTCAGCGTCACGTCGATTTCGGTCGACTTCACATCGCCAAGACCGCCCGCTTCTGTCGCCGTCACTTTCAGATTGTGCACGTTCGCCAGCGCTTCGAAGTCGTTCGACGCGGCCAACACACCCGCATCCGTTAGGGTAATCGCACCCGTTGAAGCGTTGATTTCGAACCAGCCGTTGTCGTTACCCGACGTGATGCTGTACGTCACCGACTCACCGTCCGCGTCTGTCGCACTCACGGTGCCGATCACGGTCGTGCCGTCTAGGTTCTCGTTGTAGCTGAAGCTGTATTCACCGTCGTCGTTGGTCCCAGTGAACTCCGGCGCGTTGTCGTCCAGGTTCTGCTCGTTCAGCGTCACGTCGATTTCGGTCGACTTCACATCGCCAAGACCGCCCGCTTCTGTCGCCGTCACTTTCAGATTGTGCACGTTCGCCAGCGCTTCGAAGTCGTTCGACGCGGCCAACACACCCGCATCCGTTAGGGTAATCGCACCCGTTGAAGCGTTGATTTCGAACCAGCCGTTGTCGTTACCCGACGTGATGCTGTACGTCACCGACTCACCGTCCGCGTCTGTCGCACTCACGGTGCCGATCACGGTCGTGCCGTCTAGGTTCTCGTTGTAGCTGAAGCTGTATTCACCGTCGTCGTTGGTCCCAGTGAACTCCGGCGCGTTGTCGTCCAGGTTCTGCTCGTTCAGCGTCACGTCGATTTCGGTCGACTTCACATCGCCAAGACCGCCCGCTTCTGTCGCCGTCACTTTCAGATTGTGCACGTTCGCCAGCGCTTCGAAGTCGTTCGACGCGGCCAACACACCCGCATCCGTTAGGGTAATCGCACCCGTTGAAGCGTTGATTTCGAACCAGCCGTTGTCGTTACCCGACGTGATGCTGTACGTCACCGACTCACCGTCCGCGTCTGTCGCACTCACGGTGCCGATCACGGTCGTGCCGTCTAGGTTCTCGTTGTAGCTGAAGCTGTATTCACCGTCGTCGTTGGTCCCAGTGAACTCCGGCGCGTTGTCGTCCAGGTTCTGCTCGTTCAGCGTCACGTCGATTTCGGTCGACTTCACATCGCCAAGACCGCCCGCTTCTGTCGCCGTCACTTTCAGATTGTGCACGTTCGCCAGCGCTTCGAAGTCGTTCGACGCGGCCAACACACCCGCATCCGTTAGGGTAATCGCACCCGTTGAAGCGTTGATTTCGAACCAGCCGTTGTCGTTACCCGACGTGATGCTGTACGTCACCGACTCACCGTCCGCGTCTGTCGCACTCACGGTGCCGATCACGGTCGTGCCGTCTAGGTTCTCGTTGTAGCTGAAGCTGTATTCACCGTCGTCGTTGGTCCCAGTGAACTCCGGCGCGTTGTCGTCCAGGTTCTGCTCGTTCAGCGTCACGTCGATTTCGGTCGACTTCACATCGCCAAGACCGCCCGCTTCTGTCGCCGTCACTTTCAGATTGTGCACGTTCGCCAGCGCTTCGAAGTCGTTCGACGCGGCCAACACACCCGCATCCGTTAGGGTAATCGCACCCGTTGAAGCGTTGATTTCGAACCAGCCGTTGTCGTTACCCGACGTGATGCTGTACGTCACCGACTCACCGTCCGCGTCTGTCGCACTCACGGTGCCGATCACGGTCGTGCCGTCTAGGTTCTCGTTGTAGCTGAAGCTGTATTCACCGTCGTCGTTGGTCCCAGTGAACTCCGGCGCGTTGTCGTCCAGGTTCTGCTCGTTCAGCGTCACGTCGATTTCGGTCGACTTCACATCGCCAAGACCGCCCGCTTCTGTCGCCGTCACTTTCAGATTGTGCACGTTCGCCAGCGCTTCGAAGTCGTTCGACGCGGCCAACACACCCGCATCCGTTAGGGTAATCGCACCCGTTGAAGCGTTGATTTCGAACCAGCCGTTGTCGTTACCCGACGTGATGCTGTACGTCACCGACTCACCGTCCGCGTCTGTCGCACTCACGGTGCCGATCACGGTCGTGCCGTCTAGGTTCTCGTTGTAGCTGAAGCTGTATTCACCGTCGTCGTTGGTCCCAGTGAACTCCGGCGCGTTGTCGTCCAGGTTCTGCTCGTTCAGCGTCACGTCGATTTCGGTCGACTTCACATCGCCAAGACCGCCCGCTTCTGTCGCCGTCACTTTCAGATTGTGCACGTTCGCCAGCGCTTCGAAGTCGTTCGACGCGGCCAACACACCCGCATCCGTTAGGGTAATCGCACCCGTTGAAGCGTTGATTTCGAACCAGCCGTTGTCGTTACCCGACGTGATGCTGTACGTCACCGACTCACCGTCCGCGTCTGTCGCACTCACGGTGCCGATCACGGTCGTGCCGTCTAGGTTCTCGTTGTAGCTGAAGCTGTATTCACCGTCGTCGTTGGTCCCAGTGAACTCCGGCGCGTTGTCGTCCAGGTTCTGCTCGTTCAGCGTCACGTCGATTTCGGTCGACTTCACATCGCCAAGACCGCCCGCTTCTGTCGCCGTCACTTTCAGATTGTGCACGTTCGCCAGCGCTTCGAAGTCGTTCGACGCGGCCAACACACCCGCATCCGTTAGGGTAATCGCACCCGTTGAAGCGTTGATTTCGAACCAGCCGTTGTCGTTACCCGACGTGATGCTGTACGTCACCGACTCACCGTCCGCGTCTGTCGCACTCACGGTGCCGATCACGGTCGTGCCGTCTAGGTTCTCGTTGTAGCTGAAGCTGTATTCACCGTCGTCGTTGGTCCCAGTGAACTCCGGCGCGTTGTCGTCCAGGTTCTGCTCGTTCAGCGTCACGTCGATTTCGGTCGACTTCACATCGCCAAGACCGCCCGCTTCTGTCGCCGTCACTTTCAGATTGTGCACGTTCGCCAGCGCTTCGAAGTCGTTCGACGCGGCCAACACACCCGCATCCGTTAGGGTAATCGCACCCGTTGAAGCGTTGATTTCGAACCAGCCGTTGTCGTTACCCGACGTGATGCTGTACGTCACCGACTCACCGTCCGCGTCTGTCGCACTCACGGTGCCGATCACGGTCGTGCCGTCTAGGTTCTCGTTGTAGCTGAAGCTGTATTCACCGTCGTCGTTGGTCCCAGTGAACTCCGGCGCGTTGTCGTCCAGGTTCTGCTCGTTCAGCGTCACGTCGATTTCGGTCGACTTCACATCGCCAAGACCGCCCGCTTCTGTCGCCGTCACTTTCAGATTGTGCACGTTCGCCAGCGCTTCGAAGTCGTTCGACGCGGCCAACACACCCGCATCCGTTAGGGTAATCGCACCCGTTGAAGCGTTGATTTCGAACCAGCCGTTGTCGTTACCCGACGTGATGCTGTACGTCACCGACTCACCGTCCGCGTCTGTCGCACTCACGGTGCCGATCACGGTCGTGCCGTCTAGGTTCTCGTTGTAGCTGAAGCTGTATTCACCGTCGTCGTTGGTCCCAGTGAACTCCGGCGCGTTGTCGTCCAGGTTCTGCTCGTTCAGCGTCACGTCGATTTCGGTCGACTTCACATCGCCAAGACCGCCCGCTTCTGTCGCCGTCACTTTCAGATTGTGCACGTTCGCCAGCGCTTCGAAGTCGTTCGACGCGGCCAACACACCCGCATCCGTTAGGGTAATCGCACCCGTTGAAGCGTTGATTTCGAACCAGCCGTTGTCGTTACCCGACGTGATGCTGTACGTCACCGACTCACCGTCCGCGTCTGTCGCACTCACGGTGCCGATCACGGTCGTGCCGTCTAGGTTCTCGTTGTAGCTGAAGCTGTATTCACCGTCGTCGTTGGTCCCAGTGAACTCCGGCGCGTTGTCGTCCAGGTTCTGCTCGTTCAGCGTCACGTCGATTTCGGTCGACTTCACATCGCCAAGACCGCCCGCTTCTGTCGCCGTCACTTTCAGATTGTGCACGTTCGCCAGCGCTTCGAAGTCGTTCGACGCGGCCAACACACCCGCATCCGTTAGGGTAATCGCACCCGTTGAAGCGTTGATTTCGAACCAGCCGTTGTCGTTACCCGACGTGATGCTGTACGTCACCGACTCACCGTCCGCGTCTGTCGCACTCACGGTGCCGATCACGGTCGTGCCGTCTAGGTTCTCGTTGTAGCTGAAGCTGTATTCACCGTCGTCGTTGGTCCCAGTGAACTCCGGCGCGTTGTCGTCCAGGTTCTGCTCGTTCAGCGTCACGTCGATTTCGGTCGACTTCACATCGCCAAGACCGCCCGCTTCTGTCGCCGTCACTTTCAGATTGTGCACGTTCGCCAGCGCTTCGAAGTCGTTCGACGCGGCCAACACACCCGCATCCGTTAGGGTAATCGCACCCGTTGAAGCGTTGATTTCGAACCAGCCGTTGTCGTTACCCGACGTGATGCTGTACGTCACCGACTCACCGTCCGCGTCTGTCGCACTCACGGTGCCGATCACGGTCGTGCCGTCTAGGTTCTCGTTGTAGCTGAAGCTGTATTCACCGTCGTCGTTGGTCCCAGTGAACTCCGGCGCGTTGTCGTCCAGGTTCTGCTCGTTCAGCGTCACGTCGATTTCGGTCGACTTCACATCGCCAAGACCGCCCGCTTCTGTCGCCGTCACTTTCAGATTGTGCACGTTCGCCAGCGCTTCGAAGTCGTTCGACGCGGCCAACACACCCGCATCCGTTAGGGTAATCGCACCCGTTGAAGCGTTGATTTCGAACCAGCCGTTGTCGTTACCCGACGTGATGCTGTACGTCACCGACTCACCGTCCGCGTCTGTCGCACTCACGGTGCCGATCACGGTCGTGCCGTCTAGGTTCTCGTTGTAGCTGAAGCTGTATTCACCGTCGTCGTTGGTCCCAGTGAACTCCGGCGCGTTGTCGTCCAGGTTCTGCTCGTTCAGCGTCACGTCGATTTCGGTCGACTTCACATCGCCAAGACCGCCCGCTTCTGTCGCCGTCACTTTCAGATTGTGCACGTTCGCCAGCGCTTCGAAGTCGTTCGACGCGGCCAACACACCCGCATCCGTTAGGGTAATCGCACCCGTTGAAGCGTTGATTTCGAACCAGCCGTTGTCGTTACCCGACGTGATGCTGTACGTCACCGACTCACCGTCCGCGTCTGTCGCACTCACGGTGCCGATCACGGTCGTGCCGTCTAGGTTCTCGTTGTAGCTGAAGCTGTATTCACCGTCGTCGTTGGTCCCAGTGAACTCCGGCGCGTTGTCGTCCAGGTTCTGCTCGTTCAGCGTCACGTCGATTTCGGTCGACTTCACATCGCCAAGACCGCCCGCTTCTGTCGCCGTCACTTTCAGATTGTGCACGTTCGCCAGCGCTTCGAAGTCGTTCGACGCGGCCAACACACCCGCATCCGTTAGGGTAATCGCACCCGTTGAAGCGTTGATTTCGAACCAGCCGTTGTCGTTACCCGACGTGATGCTGTACGTCACCGACTCACCGTCCGCGTCTGTCGCACTCACGGTGCCGATCACGGTCGTGCCGTCTAGGTTCTCGTTGTAGCTGAAGCTGTATTCACCGTCGTCGTTGGTCCCAGTGAACTCCGGCGCGTTGTCGTCCAGGTTCTGCTCGTTCAGCGTCACGTCGATTTCGGTCGACTTCACATCGCCAAGACCGCCCGCTTCTGTCGCCGTCACTTTCAGATTGTGCACGTTCGCCAGCGCTTCGAAGTCGTTCGACGCGGCCAACACACCCGCATCCGTTAGGGTAATCGCACCCGTTGAAGCGTTGATTTCGAACCAGCCGTTGTCGTTACCCGACGTGATGCTGTACGTCACCGACTCACCGTCCGCGTCTGTCGCACTCACGGTGCCGATCACGGTCGTGCCGTCTAGGTTCTCGTTGTAGCTGAAGCTGTATTCACCGTCGTCGTTGGTCCCAGTGAACTCCGGCGCGTTGTCGTCCAGGTTCTGCTCGTTCAGCGTCACGTCGATTTCGGTCGACTTCACATCGCCAAGACCGCCCGCTTCTGTCGCCGTCACTTTCAGATTGTGCACGTTCGCCAGCGCTTCGAAGTCGTTCGACGCGGCCAACACACCCGCATCCGTTAGGGTAATCGCACCCGTTGAAGCGTTGATTTCGAACCAGCCGTTGTCGTTACCCGACGTGATGCTGTACGTCACCGACTCACCGTCCGCGTCTGTCGCACTCACGGTGCCGATCACGGTCGTGCCGTCTAGGTTCTCGTTGTAGCTGAAGCTGTATTCACCGTCGTCGTTGGTCCCAGTGAACTCCGGCGCGTTGTCGTCCAGGTTCTGCTCGTTCAGCGTCACGTCGATTTCGGTCGACTTCACATCGCCAAGACCGCCCGCTTCTGTCGCCGTCACTTTCAGATTGTGCACGTTCGCCAGCGCTTCGAAGTCGTTCGACGCGGCCAACACACCCGCATCCGTTAGGGTAATCGCACCCGTTGAAGCGTTGATTTCGAACCAGCCGTTGTCGTTACCCGACGTGATGCTGTACGTCACCGACTCACCGTCCGCGTCTGTCGCACTCACGGTGCCGATCACGGTCGTGCCGTCTAGGTTCTCGTTGTAGCTGAAGCTGTATTCACCGTCGTCGTTGGTCCCAGTGAACTCCGGCGCGTTGTCGTCCAGGTTCTGCTCGTTCAGCGTCACGTCGATTTCGGTCGACTTCACATCGCCAAGACCGCCCGCTTCTGTCGCCGTCACTTTCAGATTGTGCACGTTCGCCAGCGCTTCGAAGTCGTTCGACGCGGCCAACACACCCGCATCCGTTAGGGTAATCGCACCCGTTGAAGCGTTGATTTCGAACCAGCCGTTGTCGTTACCCGACGTGATGCTGTACGTCACCGACTCACCGTCCGCGTCTGTCGCACTCACGGTGCCGATCACGGTCGTGCCGTCTAGGTTCTCGTTGTAGCTGAAGCTGTATTCACCGTCGTCGTTGGTCCCAGTGAACTCCGGCGCGTTGTCGTCCAGGTTCTGCTCGTTCAGCGTCACGTCGATTTCGGTCGACTTCACATCGCCAAGACCGCCCGCTTCTGTCGCCGTCACTTTCAGATTGTGCACGTTCGCCAGCGCTTCGAAGTCGTTCGACGCGGCCAACACACCCGCATCCGTTAGGGTAATCGCACCCGTTGAAGCGTTGATTTCGAACCAGCCGTTGTCGTTACCCGACGTGATGCTGTACGTCACCGACTCACCGTCCGCGTCTGTCGCACTCACGGTGCCGATCACGGTCGTGCCGTCTAGGTTCTCGTTGTAGCTGAAGCTGTATTCACCGTCGTCGTTGGTCCCAGTGAACTCCGGCGCGTTGTCGTCCAGGTTCTGCTCGTTCAGCGTCACGTCGATTTCGGTCGACTTCACATCGCCAAGACCGCCCGCTTCTGTCGCCGTCACTTTCAGATTGTGCACGTTCGCCAGCGCTTCGAAGTCGTTCGACGCGGCCAACACACCCGCATCCGTTAGGGTAATCGCACCCGTTGAAGCGTTGATTTCGAACCAGCCGTTGTCGTTACCCGACGTGATGCTGTACGTCACCGACTCACCGTCCGCGTCTGTCGCACTCACGGTGCCGATCACGGTCGTGCCGTCTAGGTTCTCGTTGTAGCTGAAGCTGTATTCACCGTCGTCGTTGGTCCCAGTGAACTCCGGCGCGTTGTCGTCCAGGTTCTGCTCGTTCAGCGTCACGTCGATTTCGGTCGACTTCACATCGCCAAGACCGCCCGCTTCTGTCGCCGTCACTTTCAGATTGTGCACGTTCGCCAGCGCTTCGAAGTCGTTCGACGCGGCCAACACACCCGCATCCGTTAGGGTAATCGCACCCGTTGAAGCGTTGATTTCGAACCAGCCGTTGTCGTTACCCGACGTGATGCTGTACGTCACCGACTCACCGTCCGCGTCTGTCGCACTCACGGTGCCGATCACGGTCGTGCCGTCTAGGTTCTCGTTGTAGCTGAAGCTGTATTCACCGTCGTCGTTGGTCCCAGTGAACTCCGGCGCGTTGTCGTCCAGGTTCTGCTCGTTCAGCGTCACGTCGATTTCGGTCGACTTCACATCGCCAAGACCGCCCGCTTCTGTCGCCGTCACTTTCAGATTGTGCACGTTCGCCAGCGCTTCGAAGTCGTTCGACGCGGCCAACACACCCGCATCCGTTAGGGTAATCGCACCCGTTGAAGCGTTGATTTCGAACCAGCCGTTGTCGTTACCCGACGTGATGCTGTACGTCACCGACTCACCGTCCGCGTCTGTCGCACTCACGGTGCCGATCACGGTCGTGCCGTCTAGGTTCTCGTTGTAGCTGAAGCTGTATTCACCGTCGTCGTTGGTCCCAGTGAACTCCGGCGCGTTGTCGTCCAGGTTCTGCTCGTTCAGCGTCACCGTAGCTTCAGCTGTCGAGCCGTAACCGTCGGTCATCACCATCTGGTAATCACCACTGTTCGAGCCTTGATCGAAGTCGTTCACCTCCGCCGCCACGCCCGCTGCCGTGATGCTGATATTGCCGGCCGCATCCACACTGTAGAAGCCGTCTTCACTGGTGGTGCTTAATGTGCCGTCACTGTGTTTGAACTCGTATATGGTCACGCCATCCAGATCGCTGCCTGACAAAGTGCCAACCACCGCGTCCGCCACTTGGTTTTCCGCGTACGTCACCGTTTGCGCATCAAATGAAGATTGGTCATTTACTGGCGTAACCCCAACATCAACCGTAATGGTATCAGTACCACCTTGGCCATCATTAACCACAACAGTAAAGCTATCGCTTCCGTTGTAGTTCTCGTTTGGGGTGTATGTCCAATTACCATTTTCATCGACGACTACAGAGCCATTCTCTGGCTCTGTACCTTTACTGAACGTTAACTGATCATTATCTGCGTCTGTTGCATTGAGGGAGCCGCTGACTGGAGTATCTTCATCTGTAGTGACAGAAACATCGTCACCGACCGGTGAATCATTAATAGGAGTAACACCGATATTCACGGTTATTGTGTCTGTGCCACCTTGCCCGTCAGAGACTTCTACAGTAAAGCTGTCATCACCGTTGTAGTTTTCATTAGGTGTATAAGTCCAGTCACCGTTTCCATCAACGACGACGGTGCCGTTCGAAGGATCTGTAGCTTTAACGAAAGACAGAGTATCGCCATCTTCGTCTGAAGCCGACAAGGTTCCGTTCACTGGCGTATCTTCATCTGTGGTAAAAGAGACTGTGTCACCGATAGGTGAATTATTGTTATCAACGAAAGTGGGATTTTTATTAGGTTGCTCAAACGAACGGAAAGCATCAAGAAGACTCAAGCTTTGAGTACGAGACATTCCCAGCGCTTCAAAACCCGTTGTTACGAAGTCGGTACCAGGGATAGTTTCTTCGCCATCTCGCTCGATAGTTCCGCTCGCACTTAAACTAGAGCCATTCTGGCCTGCAGCGGTAGCGAACTCTTCACCTAACTCTGTTGGGTCTTGACCTTCTTCTAATGCAGCAAAAATATTCGCTATGTCTTGGTCAAGTTCAACTTCCCCACCTTCTTCTGGTGAAAAGCGCTTTGCTGATACCTGAGGTTCATTGGACCCGTTCTGAGATTCAAGAACGACATCCCCTGTTTGTAGTGGTTGGCCTTCTTCTAAGACTTTAATCGTACCATCTACCGAGATAACAATGCGCTGGCCAAGTGCTAATGCACCACCCAAATTCAATGTTGTCATGTCCATATAAACCCCTAAAAAAGCATTTCTTGTCATTAACGTCAAAATAGTGACATTATATTTATAATATTAGTTAAAATATAACACTTAAAGTCATATAATTCCTAGTTATGAATCTAGTATTTAACAACTTGAGTGACAAGCTAATGACGGTGATCACATCGCATAACAATCTTAGTGCTCACAACAGTAATATAAGTTATTGTGTTTGCGGAAAATAATAGATTTTAAAACGTAAGATTGACGTATCTAAAAATACCATAAAACGCACGATGATCGGTTAACATTTTAACAACCATTTGCGAACGCCAGCTTAGCGATCGTAATTTTTTTGGCGGTTCATCTAAATTTCGTATATAACATCACGAATTCAAGATTTAGATGCGAGCTAACTTTAGGGAGATGCACATTGAATAGGCTTCAAAAGACAATATTAGGGTTAGCTATAGCACTGAGTTTACCGACTAAAGCCCAGACCTTAGAGCAAGCCGTTGCGTTTACTTTAGAAAGTAACCCTGAAATTAAAAGTGCTTATAATGAATACGTCAGTAAGCGCTATCTTAATGACGCTTCTGGTGGTGCTTACCGTCCAAGTATAGACTTAGATGGCGGTATTGGTTATGAGCATACTGACCTTGCGACCAATTCAGACACAACAGACCTTACTCGAAAAGAAGCCACTATTACCCTTACTCAGCTTATCTGGGATGGAGCTAACACCTCGAATGATATTGATCGTACCGCAGCCGATGCCGAATCTGTTCGCTATCAGTTGCTTTCCAATGCGCAAGATATCGCGTTAGAAGTAACCAAGGTTTACCTCGACGCTGTAAAGGCCTATGAAGTACTTTCTCTTTCTGAAAACAACCTAGCCACGCATAAAGAGATATACAGCGACATTCGTAAACGTGTCGAATCAGGTATTGGTTCAACAGCAGATATGTCACAGGTAGAAGCTCGTATAGCAAAAGCACACGGTAATTTACTTGCGGCGCAAAACAACCTTTTTGACACTCATACACAATTCAAAAGGCTTGTTGGTCAATCTCCACTAGGGTTAACCTTCCCTCGAGCAGATTCGGGCGCTATCCCTTACACGGTTGATGGAGCATTAGCAAAAGCGTTTAACCAACACCCTGTGATAAAGATTGCACAAGCCGATGTAGACTCAGCGAAATTTCAGTACAAACAATCTAAGAGCACCAACTACCCAACTGTTTCTTTTGAAGCAGCTCAAACCTGGCGCGATGATGCCGGTGGCACTCCAGGCAGCAGTGACGAATTTTCTGCGATGGTTCGTTTAAGATACAACCTTTACAACGGTGGTTCAGACCAAGACCGCGCAGAAAGTGCCGCTTATCAACTAAACAAAGCGAAAGACCTCCGTGAAAGCACCTACCGCAATGTAGAAGAGAGCTTGCGTCTTTCATGGAGCGCGCTGGATTTAACCGTTCAACAAAAAGAGTTCTTATCTGACCACGTAGACTCGGCATCAGACACGGTAATCTCGTATGAGAAACAATACCGCATCGGTAAACGTACTCTCCTCGATTTACTTAACACCGAGAATGAACTATTCGAGGCCCGTAAGGGCTATCTGGATGCCAAATACGATGAACAATACGCGAAATACCGAGTAATGAATGCAACAGGAAACCTGTTAACAGGGTTACGCGTCGAAACCCCTCAAGAATGGAATGAAAAGGTAGAATATTAATGAAGCTGATTAAGACTGTATTTCCGCTTTGCCTCATGATTGTCTCTGCCAACGTTTTAGCTGAAACAAGCAATGAAGAATTTGAATATCGAGCTCTTCCAGACATCACGCAAATTTATGATCTCGAAGATGATGATAATGACGGCGTAATTAACGCTCGAGATTTATGTCCAGATACTCAAATTGGCGCTGAGATAGATAACGACGGTTGTGGTTCATATTTCGAGTCATCAGAGAAAAAAGAGCTTCACATACTCTTCGCCAATAACTCTACGGAAATTAACCCTGCCTTTCTTAGTCAGATACGCCAGATGGCAGCATTTTTAAAGCGTTACGAGGGCACGACAATTGAATTGCAAGGCTATGCCAGTAAAGTGGGTAATGCCGAACATAATTTAAAGCTATCAAAAGACCGTGCATCACACGTAAGACGTGCGCTTATCAGCAATGGCATTCAACCGTCTAGAGTGAACATCGTCGGTCACGGTGATTCTGATTTTAGTAGTGATGACACCCAAATCAATCACGCATTACATCGGAAAGTTGTCGCTTCTGTTGCAGGATTTAAAGGTAACATTAAAGAAGAGTGGCACATCTTCACCAAAATAAAAAAGTAGCTTCTACACTACTTTCACCATACTGAATCGCTATCTTAAGTTAACGTTTCAGTATGGTGATAATTCCTTGAATAGCATGTACCTAAGCCGTCTATAATGTTAATCTTGCCTCGTTATCAACATAGAGAATTAATCCATGAGCAAACTAACAGCTGATACTCAAGCAAATCTAGAACTTTTCGTTTCTGAAACACAAGAAACTAAACTGGTATGGGGCCTTCGCAATGAAGAAGGTTGGCTAGCATGTGACTCAAGTGAATTCGAAAGCAGCGAAGTGATGCCTTTTTGGTCTTCAAAAGAAGATGCTCAGACTCACAACGTTGAAGAGTGGGCTGACTTTGAAGTATTAGAAATTCCACTAGATATCTTTGTAGAAGATTGGTTACTGACTCTTGCTGAAGACGGCGTTCTTGTTGGTACTAACTGGAATGCAACACTAGAAGGCAAAGAACTTGAGCCTTCTGACCTAGCGAAATTATACATCTAATTTCCAATATCGGTCGTGCGAATGCGTACGGCCGATATGCCTTTGATAAATCGAAATAAATTAGAGACCTCCCTCGCACAAACTCCGACTTACACCACCCGAAATTTGAACCAAGATCAAATTAATCATAGAATATCGTTCTTTATCTGATTGATAGTCTCTTGTGATTCACTCCGTTTTTATTACCTTTCTGCTTTTCATTAGTTTTAATTCTTACAGCCAAGTCTCAACGTTAGATCGTGACCACAATTCATCAATCTATGCCTCCAATTTAGACGTCAATGCGACTCCAAATGCTGATTGGAACGCACTTTATCTCTCCACTTTAAATCATTCTCCTGAGCGCGCATTAAACATGCTGCAAACACGTTATATGAGCTCAACAGCATACGGAGATAAGCTTTACTTAGCGTCCCTTCTGTATCAATACATGAGCCACCGCGATCAGCCATTCTATGGGACAACTTCAAACGACAGTGAATACCAAGTAATAGAAGAAGCGTTTATTTTTGCTTTGATGAAAGACGGCCAAGGCCAATATAACGAAGCGCAACAAGGTTTTTTGACCCTACTGGCTAAAATGCAATCGCGCAGTGATTTGACTGGAAGAGCGCTATTAAAATACCAGCTATGTCGTTCTCTCAACGAACAAGCAAAATACCATCGAGCAAACTATTATTGCTCCGCGCTTCAATCGGACTTACACGACATCGCAGACCCAGTGTTGCCTAAGTTTGGCACTTATCGAGTCATCGCCAACAATCACCATTTTCGTAGCGACTATCAAGCGGCGTTAAGCACCTACCTCGCACTGATAAACGTGTTCCCACAAGGGCATGATATTTCGGGGATCTATAACGATGTGGGTAATTTGCTCAAAGAGCTAAAACAATACGATAAATCAGCGCAGTACCTAGAAGAAGCGCTCGAACTAAGAGCCGACTCTTCAGATTTGATGAAAGCTCAAGTCCATCATAGCTTGGCTGACTTATATCTTAGTCAAGGTCAAAGCGACCTAGCGATTACCCACTTTAAGCAAGCCAAAGTACTGTTGAGTACCTCATCCCATAACTACGGTATCGCTCTGACAAACCTTGGTTTAGGAAAAGCCTACACACAAACCAACGACTATGATTTGGCGAGAGACTATTTAGTCGAGTCTCTATCCGACTCCAACGCACTAAACAACGATGTCATTCGCATCAACGCGTACTTAGCGATCAGCGACATGTTCGAAGAAAGAAAACTAACGCAGGAAGCGCTCAATTATGCACAGCAAGCTTTAGAGTTGGCCGAGCAAGTCACAAGGCATAAGTACATTGCCCAAGCCCTTCTTCAACTTTCTGACATTCATCAAGCATTGAGCGATTACCAACAGGCGTTTTATTTTTACCAACGATACTCGTCGATACAGATGGAAGCACGAGACATCGATAATCGATTAGCCTTTGAAGCACTAGACCTGACTCACGCTAAGTATGAGCAACAACTAGAAAGCTCGTTCTTGGCCAATCAAACACGAATTGACCGCTTTCAAATCGAGAAAATGGAACACCAGCGATTGATGTACAACATCCTTATCATTTTATTGCTGTGTACTGCGAGCTTTACGATATTGGTGAACAAAACGGTTCGTGCGAAAGCGGCTGTTGACGCAATGACAAAAGCGTACGGCCGCACCGAAATAATACGAAGAATCAAACGAGTAAAACGCTGTAAAGGCGCGTATAAACAACACGTTCTGGTTTTGCTAGACCTTGATAAGTTCAAGAAGATAAATGACGAATATGGCCACCCTACTGGTGATCGAGCACTGGTCCATATCAGTGAGCAAATTAGAAAGCACTTAATGAGTGATGAATTGTTTGGCCGCTTAGGCGGTGAAGAGTTTCTTATCATGCTGACCGACACTAAACCTTCTGAAGTACGAGAGCGTGTTGAAGAGTTGCACTACGCAATATCAAGCACTGTCTTCTTATCAGAAAGCAAAAAGCCACTTAATGTAACCGCGAGTTTTGCTTATCTAGCAACCTCAAACGCATTAAGTGACTTTGATGACTTGTACTCGGTTCTTGACCAAGCACTTTATCAAGCGAAGAGTAATGGCCGAAACTGCATCATCGATGCTTATAACGACCCGATTGACTTACCTGATGTTATTTATTCTCAGCCTGCTTGCGAACCAACTCAGCCATAATACCCTTGCGATCACCTAGGTAATCGTTAAGGCCAACTTTTCTTAGTTCACATGCAGGGCAATCACCACAACCGTCGCCGATGATGCCGTTGTAGCAAGTCAGGGTTTTATTGCGAACAAGCTCAAGTGCTGAATATTGGTCGGCCATCGCCCATGTTTCAGCTTTGTTCAGCCACATCAATGGGGTTTTGATATCAAGCTTCTTGTCCATGCCCTGTACAAGCGCAGAATTCATCGCTTTTACAAAATCATTGCGACAATCAGGATAGCCAGAGAAATCTGTTTCACACACACCAGTAATCACAGTTTCAGCTCCGATTTGGTACGCGTAAATACCGGCCAGTGTTAAGAAAAGAATATTACGACCAGGAACGAACGAGTTTGGCAATCCATTCTCTTGTAGCTCGTGTGATACAGGAATATCGTCACGAGTCAGAGAGCTGATCGCCAGTTCATTCAACAGCGTCACATCCATCACTTTATGCGCTTTCACACCAAGCTCTTTTGATAATGACTCAGCCACTTCAATCTCTAATTTGTGGCGCTGGCCATAATCAAACGTGATCGCATGAACTTCATCATACTCTTTTAATGCTTGAACAAGACACGTTGTTGAGTCTTGACCACCACTGAATACTACAACTGCTTTTTTCATCTTAAATCCTTACGAAAATCTTCTACTAGCGACTTATCTAGGCCAGTAAACAAATGCAACCTACGCGATGCTCAAATACTTGTGAGTTTGGATTGATAAGCGCCAATTGCGCTCAATGCAGGTATCAATACAAAGCTGCGTCGCTCGATCTTTTTGGCTGATTGGTTGTAATGCGATAACAGTTTCACCCGAAACATCCGCTCGCTCTAATAAACCATCTAGCTGATCGATGTCTTTTCCGGTTCCTACTGGATGCTTAATCTCGTTAGCGCGTTGTAAGGCACTATCTAAGATTTCCAGTTTCGCTTTCATTGCCACTTTTGGTGACACCGTAACCCACGTATCACTTGTTGCTTTGACTTCTGATGTTCCGCTGGTCTCAATCTGACAACGACAACCGTGTTGCTCAAATGCTTCAGTAAGAGGGACAAGATCATAAATGCACGGCTCACCACCGGTAATCACAATGTGCTTAGCCGTGTAACCTTGCTTGATGTATTCATTCACGATTCCTTGAGCATCAATCGCAGACCAAGTTGGTGAATCCTCTGTCTTAACCATAATATCGCCAAGGCTAGTTTCATCTTCAGGTAACGCTTCCCACGTCTGTTTGGTGTCACACCAAGAACAGCCTACTGGGCAAATTTGTAGACGAACAAAAACAGCAGGAACGCCGGTAAATACGCCCTCGCCCTGAATGGTTTCAAACATTTCATTAATCTTGTACAACTTACCCTCAGCTCAATCATTTGATGAAATTAATCAACCGCAGACCTTAAAGCACTTGCCGCTTTTGGTCAAACAAATGAGTACTGATAAATGAGTTGATCAAAGCCCTAGCCTGAACTTTCAAGTTCCCTTATCCTTTCGCCCATTAGATTTCGTTAGCTTTTATTTTTTAGTAAGGAACAACATGTACAAACTGATTGCTCTTGATATGGACGGCACACTGCTCAACAGTGAAAAAGTGATTTCTCAAGAGAACAAAGATGCGATTGCCAAAGCACGTGCTGCAGGTGTGAAAGTGGTTCTGGCTTCTGGTCGTCCTTTAGAAGGCATGCAGAGTAAGTTAGACGAGCTTTCGATCAACGGCGAAGATGACTTTGTGCTCTTCTACAACGGCTCTATGGTTCAAAACGTCTCTACAAAAGAACTCATTCATAGCGAAATCAGCCATGGTAAAGCCGCGAAAGAGATCGCAGCACTAGCTGAACAGCTTGGTGGTTATGTTCATGCATTCAGCAAGATTCATGGCTTAATCACGCCTGAAAACAATGAGTACACCGCTATTGAAGCGCGTATTAACGGCTTAGAGATTACCGAGTTCGACTTTTCTCAACTAGAAGACGACCACGAAATCATCAAAACTATGATTGTTGCTGAGCCAAGCAAACTCACCGAAATCATCAGCAAGTTGCCACAAGAGCTTAAGACTCAGTTTACTATCGTGCAAAGTGCACCATTCTTCTTAGAGTTCTTAAACCCAAATTCAAACAAGGGTGTGGGTATTGAGGCTATTGCTAAACATTTGGGGATTACTGCGGAAGAAGTGATCTGCATGGGCGATGCTGAAAACGATCACCATATGCTTGAATACGCGGGCATGGGTATTGCGATGGAAAACGCGATGGAAGAAACCAAGAAGCTTGCTGATTACATTACAGCAAGCAATGACGAGCACGGTGTAGCTGTCGCGATTGAAAAGTTTATCTTCAACTCGTAAGCACTAGATAGAGCCCTTTGCTTTATCTGTCTCATCCTAAAATACATTGATATAAAGAAGGCTGTGCATTGCACAGCCTTCTTTTTACATGAGTCGTTCCACTTATTATTGTCTAGCCCAAGGCAGACGAAATGCCACGACACCGAACAAAATCAAGATTGGAAAACGTAAGGTCTCAACAATAAAGGAAGCGATACCACTAAATGAGACAAAGCTGCCTGCCCAACTGATCAACAAATTGCCAACAAGTAACATCACAATAACCCCAACTACGATCTTAAATGAGAACTGACCCACCAAAGGTTTTGAGTCCGTTAACGTCACTAAACATGCAATCGTCATCAAAATCGCCAACCAAAAAGTGAATGTCGGTAGTGGCCAGATAACAGTCAGCACAACCGACATCAAGCATAAGCCCCACCACACAGCTTTAGAACTTAGTAATACACTAATATCAACATCAGGTTTCGCGTCTAATCTCACGATATGCCACGTCGCTAATGCGCCCATAACGCCGCCCATCAGTACGTCACTAAAGAATGCACTGCCAGAGTATGACTTAAACAGCATGATCCAAAGCAGACCAAAGACCACCAGCGCGAGCGATTTTTGATCAAACAAACGCTTTAGCTTCCAAAGAACTAACAAAGTTAAGCTAACCCACAAGGCGGCTAACAGACTTGGAAAGCTATACCCGCTACTCATTACCAATTTCAATGTTGGAAGGTAGGCATGCGGACGTGGAAACCCAAACCCTTGATGAGCAATTAAAGTCAGCAGAGTCACTGATATTAGCGTGAAACCAAATTTCAATGCGAAATTACGGCCAAAATGCCAAGCGACTAGCGGCAAGATCACGATAAAGATCCACGGCTTTGCTAATAAGTCTGTCAAAAGTACCGTATTAGCAAAAACATTCGGCAGGTTGTCGAACGTGTTTTGAAGTGAAACAATCCCGTTCAATTCTACTTGATGAACTTTAGGCGCTGCGCCCACCAGCTCAGTCACGTAAGTCACAGGCTGATTTGTCGCGGATAAAAAGAATTCGTTAATCTCAGACCATTGCTCTGGGTAACGATATTGGTTTGCTTCCAATTCGGTTGGCGGCAATAACATCGCGCGACTCACTTCCACTCCATAATGAGGAGCGAACCAAATTGGTAGCTCAAAGCCACCTAACTCATTTCGAGCTTGGTAGCTGATTACTTCAGAATCAGAAATACAATCATACACAACGGCACTGTCGGTATAACCCAATACATCACCGACCGTGACTGACAAACCCGCCTCTTCCCATGTTTCACGTTGCGCAGCCACCGCTGGCGGTTCACCAGAAACAACGGTACCACCCGGCAAAGATAAATGACCTGTGATCAATTCATCAACCAACACGATTTGGTTATCAGCACGTACTACACACAAAGCGCCCGCGATATGATCAGGCAAGGTGTTGTTAGCCCAAGCGGAAGTAGCACTCAAAAGAGACAAAATAAAAGCTAATAGATATCGAATAACCAACGAATTTACCTAAAAATAAGAGAAGAAAGAGAAGACTGCTAATGCATCGAGCCTATTGTAATCAAACCCACACAAAATCGCTGTCTATGTTTTGTTCAAAGCCTTTCTCATCCATTGAATGTGAGGTGTGAACCCCATTTTTTGATAGAAGTCCTTGGCAGGTGAATTAAAGTCCCAAACCTCGACAAAAACCTGGGTGACACCATAGTCTTCAAAAGTAGATTCAACGCGATTAAACAACATTTGAGCCACATCCGCTTTTCGGTATTCTGGCAACACAAAAAGCTCATCGACACTGCCCATCTGAACCGGTTTACTCACGGTAGAAATAAGCTCACAAAAATGTCCCGAGATGAAGCCAACAATCAGCTCGCCCTTTAATGCCACATACACCAAGCACTCAGGATCATCTAAGTATCGTGCAATACTCTTTTCCTGTTCTATCTCTTCCGCCGTTTTAAAATGTTCAGGACACGCAATATGATGATGGTGGTGAAGATCAAACATCAACTCATTCAGTTGCTCTAGATCGGTGTGCTTTGCAGCCCTTAAGGTGACATTCATGACAAGTACGCTTCTCAAACCTAATTGATAATTAAACTGAGTCTAGTTTACTTGCAGTGAGTATCTATACAAGTTATTGAATTAATTCGTTGTTTGAACTGCGTGTTTTAGATGCAAAAATGGCCACATAGAGTGACCATTTTTTTTGATTTGGATTGAACCGATGAAACGTGTATCGACGCTCTCGCTTTATGCGCCGTTGTCTTCTTTCTCTTCATTGAGTTCAGCAAGCTGTTGTTCCAGTTCAATAAGCTTAATTTCCGCTTCCACTTCGGCAACTCGCTTTTCAGCGTCAGTACGATTATCTTGCGCTAAGCCGTCTGCCGTCACTTGGGTTCGCTGAGCATTTCGCGCGTCATCCGTATCTTTCATAGAACCCGCAACACCCCCAGTCACGCCACCTAACGCAGCACCCTTAACAGCTAAGCTTGCGTCTCCAGTCAGCGCACCCGCTGTCGCTCCTATTAAAGCACCGCCTATTGCACCACGGTTACGCGCTGCGTTTTCATTTTCGTTGTCAGTTGCAGGCGATGCACAACCAGAAAGAGTCACAATCAGTGTCGCTAAAAGGAAAGGTTTAGTGAATGTCATAGGAGTCTCGCTTAGTTCTTCGTTTGGAATGAAGCCATCTTAAATAGAACCGTTAGCGAGATAAATAAAGCCAAGTTTAGACGATACATAATGTTCAGCTATGTATCATTCAACCAACACATCATTAGAGGATGACATATATCACTTGATTGAACTCTGCCCATCAAAAATGAAACAGCGAAAAAACAAAAAGCGACCAATAAGGTCGCCTCAATAACTCTTCTCTCTATAGCTTTTTAGTTCAACTTAGCCTTGGACCAAAAATTCTGCATATCGGCTGCGCTAACAGGTGGCCTTACACCGCAATCCCGATAATGGTTTTTATCACCTATACCCAGTATCTTGCCATTTGCCTCGTCAATCATAGCGGCAACTTGAACACCGTCTCCTTGATGGCGAGTCAGCACCACAATTTCGCCAGCTCTTTGTGACTTCACCGCACCCAAAATTTGATACTCGTAGCGGCCTTTTCTTGAATTGACGATCATCTTGGAGTTAATTGGATCAGCATCATACCCTACGCCAATATCAAACACGGCTTGGTACAAATCGACACCTGTCTTGGAGACGCATTTAAATATCTTGGGATAGCTCAAAGGCTCTAGTAATGTCCGACTCGCTTCATCCTTTGAAATACTGGCATTCGCAACGCCACTAACAAGTAAAGCAATCAACAAAAAGTAAGCTCGCATAAAAAGACCTCATTATTGGTATTTCATAATGAGGCCATAGTAAATGCGATGAATGGTGAGATGAATAAAGCCGAGTTTAGATAAAGCATCACGCCTAGTTATGCTTCAATAATCCAGAACAAGCTCAATCTAAACCACCACACCAAAGCCAAAGTTCAACCTAGCGTTTACTTGCCGAGCTTTTCGGCAATTTCCGTTAAGCTTGTTGGATCATCAATCGTTGAAGGCACCACATATTGCTCACCTTCTGCGATTTGTCGGATGGTTCTGCGTAAGATCTTACCGGAGCGCGTCTTAGGCAGTCTCTCAACCACCAAAGCTTGCTTAAAGCATGCAACCGCCCCAATCTCGTTACGAACCTTACCCACCAACTCAGCTTGCAGTTCAATGCCATCGACTTTCACGCCATCTTTTAGCACGACCAAACCGAGTGGCAGTTGTCCTTTCAAGTCGTCGTGAATACCCACAACAGCACATTCGGCAATCGCTGGGTGACCACCAACGATCTCTTCCATTTCACCAGTAGACAATCGATGCCCAGCAACGTTAATCACATCATCAATACGCCCCATGATAAATAGGTAACCATCTTCATCGAGATAACCACCGTCACCAGAAACATAATAACCCGGGAACTGACTCAAATAGCCGGATTCAAACCGATCATGATTGCGCCATACCGTGGGTAAACAACCTGGTGGCAACGGTCTTTTGAGTGCCACAAAACCTTGTTGATTCGTTTGTGCGATTTCACCCAACTCATTGAGGATCTCAACTTGATAACCCGGTACAGGTTTGGTTGAAGAACCCGCTTTCACAGGCAAAGACTCAAGTCCTGTAGGATTTGCAGAGATAGCCCACCCCGTCTCCGTTTGCCACCAGTGGTCAATAACTGGTTTGCTGGTATGAGATTCAACCCAATCCAATGTTGGCGGGTCTAAGCGCTCTCCCGCCATAAAAATCGACTTGAGCGATGATAAGTCATACTTGGTGAGCAACTCGCCTTCAGGATCTTCTTTCTTGATTGCTCTAAACGCTGTTGGCGCGGAAAACAACACATCGACGTTGTACTCTTCGCACACACGCCAGAATGCCCCTGGATCTGGCGTTCTGACAGGCTTACCTTCAAACAGAATCGTAGTACAGCCATGAATCAGTGGCGCATAAACAATATAGGAATGCCCAACGACCCAACCGACATCAGAGGCCGCCCAAAACACGCCGTCTTGTGGCATATCGTAAATAGTGCTCATCGAATACTTCATGGCAACTGCATGGCCGCCATTATCACGGACAACACCTTTGGGTTTACCTGTCGTACCCGAGGTATACAAAATGTATAACGGGTCTGTCGCCAGAACGGGCACACACTCATGAGGCTCAGCGCCTGCAACGCCTTGTTGCCAATGCAAATCACGTTCGTTGTTTAACTCTGCAAGGCATTGCTCTCTTTGGAACACTACTACTTTTTCAGGCTTCCAGCGGCTATCCATGATTGCGCGGTCAACCATCGGTTTATACGGTAGAACTTTGTTGATTTCGATACCACATGAGGCGGTAATCAAGACTTTGGGTTCAGCATCTTCAATTCGTACTGCAAGCTCGTGGGGCGCAAATCCGCCGAACACCACAGAGTGCACCGCACCTAACCGAGCACAGGCTAACATTGCCATGGTTGCTTCAGGAATCATTGGCATGTAGATAACCACACGATCGCCTTTGGTTACGCCCTGTTCTGCCAACATACCAGCGGTCTTAGCCACTTGTTCGCGTAGCTCATTGTAAGTGTAAGACGACTTGATGCTTGTAACGGGCGAGTCGTAAATCAGCGCGACCCTATCACCACGGTCATGTTCACAATGATAATCCAACGCTAACCAGCAGGTATTCATTACCCCATCAGGAAACCATCGTTCAATGCCATTATCGTCCGTTTGTAAAATTGTTTTTGGTGGTTCAAACCAATCTATCGCTTGTGATTGTGTTTCCCAGAACGAATTTGGGTCTTCCCTCGCCCATTGATACTCGGTGATGTAATCTGTTTTTCTAGTCATTCGATTCGTAGCAGACATAGTGCCTCCTCCATGATTTATCCATTTGTCCAAGCGCCTAGCTTTTGGCCGTTCACTTGGGTGCACTCTTTTCTCAGCGTTGTGTTCGTGAGCATCTAACCGTTCACGACAATCGCTTTACTTAGGAAAAGGCACACGGATGGCACCTTCCATGATCACTCGGGCACTACGACTCATTATCGCCCTTTCTATTTTCCAACCGCTTTCCGTCTGCAGAGCTTTAGCACCCACCTTTAAGGTTCCTGATGGATGACCAAAAGTCACAAAATCACGGGAACCCTCACCGGCTGCTAAGTTTACTAACGTACCCGGAACACTCGCTGCTGAAGCAATGGCGACTGCAGCTGTGCCCATCATGGCGTGATGCAGCTGCCCCATAGACAAAGCTCGCACCAGAAGATCGGTATCGTCAGCTGAAACCGATTTACCACTTGAAGCTTGATACGCTTGGGGCTTAGCAACAAACGCAACTTTAGGTGTGTGTTGGCGTAATTCCGCTTCTTCTAAGGAATCGATAAGCCCCATTGCAACTGCGCCATGTGCTCGGATGGATTCAAACAGTGCCAAGGCTTTTGCATCGCTGTTGATATCCGATTGAAGTTCAGTACCTTGATAGCCCACAGATTCAGCAACAACAAAAATAGTCGGTATACCGGCGTTAATGTACGTCGCTTTAATACAGCCCAGCTCAGGAACATCTAAGAAATCGACAACATTCCCTGTTGGAAACATAGAACCACTCGCGTCTGCTGGGTCTAGGAAATCAACTTGGATCTCAGCGGCGGGAAAAGTGACACCATCGAGTTCAAAATCTCCCAACTCTTGAACTTCACCATTAACGATAGGCACGTGAACAATGATGGTTTTTTCTATATTCACTTGCCATACTCGGACCTCGACCACACCATTTTCTGGAATACGGTTTGAATCGACTAAGCCACTATGAATAGCAAATGGACCAACCGCTGCTGATAGGTTTCCGCAGTTACCACTCCAATCGACAAACGGCTTGTCTATCGCAACTTGCCCAAAGAGGTAATCAACATCGTGATCGGCTCTATTGCTCTTCGAAACAATCACGGTTTTACTGGTACTGGATGTTGCGCCTCCCATACCGTCGGTTTGTTTACCATAAGGATCTGGGCTGCCAATCACACGCAGAAGTAATGCATCTCTCGCTTCTCCAGCAACTTGTGCTGAATCAGGCAAGTCATTCAACTTGAAGAAGACACCTTTACTCGTTCCTCCCCGCATATAGGTTGCAGGCACTTTTATCTGTTTAGTGTTCATTACAAGCTCCTACTGGGCGAGAAAGTCTTTGGCGAAACGTTGCAACACGCCACCAGCGCTATACACGTTCACTTCGTCTGCGGTATCTAGTCTGCAGGTTACTGGCACATCAAGCTTTTCACCGTTTTTACGAGTGATCACTAAAGCCAAATCAGAACCTGCTTGGATGTCACCGTAAACGTCGTAAAGCTCGGTGCCGTCTAACTCTAAAGTATTTCGATCCGTTCCCGCTTTGAATTGCAGAGGCAACACGCCCATACCGACTAAGTTGGTTCTGTGGATTCGTTCAAACCCTTCTGCCACAATTACTTCAACACCTGCTAAGCGCACCCCTTTGGCTGCCCAGTCACGTGATGAACCTTGTCCATAATCCGCACCCGCCACGACAATCAAAGGCTGTTTACGGTTCATGTAGGTTTCTATCGCTTCCCACATTCGCGTAACTTGACCTTCGGGTTCAACTCTTGCTAGTGAACCTTGCACGACTTCTCCAGCGTCCTTCACCATTTCGTTAAACAGCTTAGGGTTGGCGAATGTTGCTCGTTGCGCGGTTAAGTGATCACCTCGATGGGTCGCGTAAGAGTTAAAGTCCTCTTCCGGCACTTCCATTTTCGCCAAGTACTCACCTGCTGCACTCGAAGCGAGAATCGCATTTGATGGCGATAAGTGATCGGTGGTGATGTTGTCACCCAGAACTGCTAAAGGTCTCATCCCTGAAAGGCTTCGCTCTCCCGCAAGAGCCCCTTCCCAATAAGGTGGTCTGCGTATATAGGTACTTTGAGGTCGCCAGTCATAAAGCGGTTCAGAAGTCACCAGCTCTTCGTCTGGCTGGAACATTTTTACGTAGATTTGTTGGAATTGCTGAGGCTTAACATGCTCACCGACAACCGCATCAATTTCTGCATCACTTGGCCACAAATCACTTAAATAGATTGGTTGGCCGTTATTGTCTGTACCTAGGCTGTCTTTTTCGATATCAAAGCGAATCGTACCCGCTAAAGCATAAGCAACCACCAATGGCGGTGACGCTAAAAACGCTTGTTTAGCATAGGGATGGATTCGACCATCGAAGTTTCGATTCCCAGATAACACAGCGGTTGAATACAGGTCGCGGTCGATGATCTCTTGTTGGATTTTAGGATCCAACGCCCCACTCATTCCGTTACAGGTAGTGCACGCATAGCCGACGATACCGAAGCCTAATTGTTCAAGTTCAGGAAGCAAACCTGCAGACTCAAGATATAACTTGGCAACTTTTGAGCCTGGAGCGAATGACGTTTTCACCCACGGCTTTCGAACTAATCCAAGCTGATTGGCTTTCTTAGCGACCAAAGCAGCGGCGACGACATTTCTTGGGTTACTGGTATTAGTACAAGAGGTAATCGCAGCAATGATCACGGCGCCATCTGGCATTTGGTCGTCGGAATATTGTTCAGCGTGTTGCTCTTTCCAAGAAGCTTGACTGATCCCTTGCTTGGCAAGTTCGCTGGTTGGTAAACGGCGATGAGGATTGGATGGCCCTGCAAGGTTGCGTTCAACTTTAGACAAATCAAACTCCAGCACACGTTCGTATTGGGCAGACTCTAAGTCATCAGCCCAAAGCCCAGTTTGCTTGGCGTAACGCTCTACCAATTCAACCTGTTCAGGCTCTCGCCCTGTAAGCTTGAGATATTGAATGGTCTGTTCATCGATATAGAACATACCCGCAGTCGCGCCATATTCTGGTGTCATGTTAGATATGGTTGCGCGGTCGCCAATGGTCAGTGCACGTGCGCCTTCGCCAAAGAATTCCAAGTAACTTGAGACAACCCTTTCATTGCGAAGAAACTCAGTAATTGCGAGCACGATATCCGTTGCGGTTATCCCTTCTTGTCTCTGACCGGTAAGTTTAACGCCCACAATATCAGGTAAACGCATCATAGACGGACGACCGAGCATCACAGTCTCAGCTTCCAAACCACCTACACCTATTGCAATAACACCCAGAGCATCAACATGAGGAGTATGACTGTCGGTGCCGACACAGGTATCGGGAAACGCGATACCCTCTTTGGATTGAATCACCGGAGACATTTTCTCCAAGTTAATCTGGTGCATAATTCCATTACCCGCAGGAATCACACTCACGTTTTTAAACGCGGTTTTACACCATTCAATAAAGTGAAAACGGTCTTCGTTTCGACGCTCTTCAATGGCGCGGTTTTTGTCAAACGCTTCGCTATCAAAGCCTGCGTGTTCCACTGCCAGAGAGTGATCAACAATCAATTGAGTTTCGACTACTGGGTTTACCTTGGCAGGGTCTCCGCCTTGGTCGGCAATCGCGTCTCGTAATCCAGCCAAATCAACCAAGGCTGTTTGACCAAGAATGTCATGACACACCACTCGCGCAGGGTACCAAGGAAAATCTAAGTCACTCTTGCGTTCAATTATCTGTTTTAAGCTATCTTCAAGCGTTTCAGGGGCACAGCGTCTTACCAATTGTTCCGCCAATACTCGCGACGTATACGGCAAGGTTTTATAGCTGCCCGGAGATATCGATTCTATCGCTTCGCAAGCGTCGAAATACTCTAAATGAGTACCGGGTAAAGGCTTACGGTACTGATTTAGTTCAAGGTTCTGGGTCCGTTCAATTTTCACATCAGACATACATCCACCATTATCTGTTAGATTCTATTCGTTGTTTCTTGAGGCCTTGTCATATGAAGACGGAAGTCACCTCAAGACATAAGTCGGCTCGTTATAGAGGGCTAACGTAGATGAATAGGTAGCCAGTCTTGATGCTCTGGGCCTGTGTAGTCTGCGCTTGGACGAATGATGCGATTGTTTTCTCTTTGTTCGAACACGTGCGCCGTCCAACCTGTGAGGCGGCTCATCACAAAAATTGGCGTGAACAGTTTGGTTGGGATATCCATGAAGTGATAAGCCGATGCATGGAAGAAGTCAGCGTTACAAAACAAGCCTTTCTCTCGCTTCATAACGGCTTCAACGCGCTCAGACACGGCATAAAGCTGTTCATCACCCACCTCTTGGGCAAGCTCTTTTGACCAGCGTTTGATTAAGGCGTTTCGTGGGTCGCTTTCACGATAAATGGCATGACCGAAGCCCATGATTTTGTCTTTATTAGCAAGCATCTTCATGATGTTCGCTTCAGCTTCATCGGCAGTTTTCCAATCTTGGATCATTTCCATCGCGGCTTCATTTGCACCGCCATGCAAAGGACCTCTCAATGTTCCGATCGCCGCTGTAACGCACGAATGAATATCCGACAAGGTTGAAGCACAAACACGAGCAGCAAAGGTTGAAGCGTTAAACTCATGTTCCGCGTAAAGGGTGAGCGAACAGTGCATCACCTTCTTATGGAGTTCACTTGGCGCCTTGTCTGTAAGCATCTTCAAGAAGTAGCCACCTAAACACTCTTCACTTTGATCTTCAGTATCAATTCGCACACCATCATGGCTAAAGCGGTACCAATAACAAATAATGGCAGGGAAAAGCGCAAGCATGCGTTCGGTCGCAGACAGTTGTTCAGAAAAGTCAGATTCTTGCTCTAAATTACCTAGCATTGAACACCCCGTTCTCATCACATCCATAGGATGAGCATCAGCAGGGATCAGTTCTAAGGCCGCTTTCAATGGCTGAGGTAAACCACGCAGGCCAACTAACAAGGCTTTGTATTCATCGAGCTCTTTTTCAGTGGGTAAGTGACCTCTTAGTAACAGGTGAGCCACTTCTTCAAACTGAGCGTGATTGGCAAGGTCAGTAATATCATAGCCACGATAAGTTAAACCCGTTCCTGACTGGCCTACGGTACATAGCGCGGTGGTTCCAGCACTTTGGCCACGTAGCCCTGCACCACCAATCGCAGGTGTACCGGTTGGTTTCGCGCTTTCATTCTTGTCTACGTTATTGTTCGCCTTTGACGCATTGTCGACAGTTGCTTTATCACTCAAAGATACAGACATGTTGAACTCCTTTTCTTTGTTAGCCGCCTGCACTCTTTGGTGCTGACTATTTATATGTCCGACGCTTTTAAAAATCGGAACTGGATATGGCGACTAACCATTTCACGTTATTGGATTAAGTTGATTTTTATTAATTGAACTGAGATTTATTCTTCACTCGAAAACAACTGATCAAGCTTGTTCTCGTAATCGTGGTAATTCAGGTGTTCGTACAGCTCTTTACGGGTTTGCATTGAATCCAACAGAGCTTCCTGATTGCCTTCAACTAACAAGTGTTTGTATACATTTTCCGCGGCTTTGTTCATCGCACGGAATGCACTCAATGGATAAAGCACCATGTCGACACTTGATTGGGCTAGTTCGTTACAGTTGTAAAGTGGCGTTTGCCCAAACTCGGTGATGTTGGCCAAGATAGGCACATGCTTACCCGTTGCTGATTTCAGCGCCGCCGAGAACTTCACGTATTGGTCGAGCTGATTCATCGCTTCAGGGAAGATCATGTCCGCACCCGCTTCAACACACGCAATAGCTCGCTCAATCGCACTGTCTATTCCTTCAACCGCCAATGCATCCGTACGAGCCATAATTACAAAGCTTTCGTCAGTTCTGGCATCGGTTGCCGCTTTCACTCTATCGACCATCTCTTGCTGACTAACAATTGCTTTATTTGGACGGTGACCACAGCGTTTCTGAGCCACCTGATCTTCCATGTGAATTGCCGCTGCTCCCGCCTTTTCCATCGCGCGAATCGTACGTGCGATATTGAACGCGCCACCGAAACCCGTGTCGATATCCACCAGCAAGGGCAAATCACACGCATTGGTAATACGTTCAACATCCACCAACACATCGTTTAGTGTGGTGATGCCTAAATCAGGCAAACCATAAGACGCATTGGCGATGCCTCCACCAGACAAATAAATGGCCTGATGACCCAAGTTCTTTGCCATCATCGCGCAGTACGGATTCACCGTGCCGACGATCTGTAGTGGATCGTTGTCTTGCACAGCTTGTCGGAACTTTGCTCCTGCTGATAACTTCATAATGACGCTCCCTGTTAATTGTTTGTTTTTATCTAACTTTTATAACTACTGATGTTTAGCTTTCGCCAACGCAGATCCGCAGGCCAATATCAGTCGCCTTTTAATCAAGATCTTTGGATTGAATTTGTTGCTCTATAAGCAGCCGACTGCCCGAGATGTGTCTTCGCATTAGCATTTCTGCTAGCTCTTCATCACGGTTACGAATCGCTTGTAGGATGTATTTGTGTTCATCAAGCGCCTCTTTTGGTCGAGACTGTGCTCTAGGCGATTGGTAGCGATACATGCGTAATAAGTGATAAAGCTCATCACACAGCAGAGAAATGAGTTTGCTATTGCGGCTGGCTTTAATGATTCGATAATGGAAATCGAAATCCCCATGTTGGTGGAAGTAGGAAGAACCTTCGACTTCATCGATGTGCTTCGAATGTGTCGACAATAACCCTTCAAGCCCAATCAACTCTTCTTGCGTGATGTGTCTCGCCGCTAATCGAGCCGCCATGCCTTCTAATGCCTCTCGCACCGCGTAAAGCTCAAATAATTTGTCAGCCGAAAAGGTAATAACTCGCGCGCCAACATGAGGAATGCGTTCAATAAGCCCTAGCCCTTCAACCCTCATTATCGCTTCACGTAATGGCCCTCGACTTACCTCGAAGCGTTTAGCTAGCTCAGGTTCCGAGATCTTACTGCCCGGAGGTAATTCACCGTTAACAATCGCCTCGACTAAGTATTCAGTTAGGCTTTCAGACTTGGTGTTTTCTTTATCGCCCACACGAGTTTTCGTGTTTGCACTTAAGGTGAGATCTTTTATCGCAGTATTCATATTCACGCTGCTCACTTCTGATTGTTGAACCTTAATTGTCAACAATTCCATAACATGAACATAAAATACACGATTAAATTGTCGACAATCAAGTAAATTGTCGACAATTTAGACTAAGGTAGTATTTTTATTAATCGGTAGAGAAGTAGTAAAACGAAGCAATGAAAGACAATAAATACATGTTATTAAACAAATTAATCCATGAAAGAGCATACCAAACCCTTGCCTACACTAAATTACTCGAAAACAATGTGTCGACAACCTTAGACTCAACTTACCAAACGCAGATCCATCAATGATCTCAACTAGAATATAGGTATCAGCATCCCTCATCTCCGTTTAACTCCAAACCACAGGTATAAAAAAGGCGCACTGATGTGCGCCTTTCATTCATCGAACTCGTTCTAACCAGCCAACCTTTGGTCAAGCAACCTGACGAGTGACCTCGAGGTATTTATTGATGTCGACAAAATCAATCTGTTCCGGTTTGAGATACTCTTCGGCATAACGAACATGCGTACCACTGGTCAAGAACAATCTAAACAGTTCAATATCAATATGCTCATCCAGCGCCATTTTGTGCATGATGTCGACAGCGACACTAATTGGCTTCGCTTTCTTGTAAGGTCGATCGGCAGCGGTTAACGCCTCAAAGATATCTGATATCACCAGAATGCGTTCTGGGATTGAAAGGTCGTCACCAGTCAACTTCCTTGGATAGCCTGTACCTTTAAGGGTTTCGTGGTGAGTTGACGCATAGCGAGGCACGCGGCTTAACTCTTTCGGGAATGGTAGGTTTTCAAGCATCTTGATGGTGCCAAGCATGTGCTCATTTATCTTGAACCTGTCTTCAGCGGTCAATGTGCCTCGTGCAATACTCAGGTTATAAACTTCCCCTAGATTGTATAAGTGCTCAGGAACGTCCATTTTAATCTGATATTTTGGGTCAAATTCTAATGGTCTATCTCTTTTCACTATATGCTCCGGCTTATCACTCAGAAGCGGCTCTGTCGCAGGCAAGCTTGAACTCGATGCCCTATTCATCGCTTCAATTGGCGATAGGCCGAGTTGATCGTCGAAATTACGCGTCCAAGTCGTTTCAGCAATAGAACGAATACGTTCGACCTTATCATCACTCATGAATTCACCACCCACGTTCGATGTCGCGATAAACTCAAAGTCATCTTGTAGTTGTTGCTTCGTCGCTGCGAGATCATCGGTTATCTGCTGCGTGGGTAGCTTTCCTTCAAGTTGTTTTCTCAACGCTGTAATTTCAGCATCACGCCAAAGTACTTCAAATCGCGTCCTCACCTCGTGAATTCGGTTGTAGTTCGCTTCTAGCTTCGAACCTTTATCGACGATGTGCTCAGGTGTCGTGATCTTGCCACAATCATGAAGCCAAGCTGCAATTCTAAACTCACGGCGCTCATCATCATTCTCAAACTTAAAGTCTTTGAAGTGCTCAGATTGTGATTGTTCAGCCGCGTCAGCCAGCATCAAACCCAGTTCTGGCACACGATTACAATGCCCTGCCGTATAAGCGGATTTATCATCGATCGCTTGAGCGATAAGCTTGATAAACGACTCAACAAACGCCTCTTGAGTTTGCTCATGTTGCTTGAGTTCTGTCGACATCTCCTTGACTGCAACCGACAACTCCCATATTTCCTTAATTCGAGTATCCAGCACGGTCACGCTGTCATAATCACGCAGTTTAATCTTACTCGTCTCTGCTTTTAATTGACGAATAGGACGGACAATAGGCGCACCAAAGATCCAAGCTACAGGTAAGGTTAGGCTCATCAAAAGCACGGTCACGCCAATAGAGGTCGCCACTCGCTTGTTCACCGCACTGTAAATTTCCGCTTCTGGTATCGCTACTGCAAAATATTCAGAGTACTGCTCGCCCGTCTCAATCTTTTTCAGATATAAACGCTTAGCTTCACCATTGAGCACAATCTTAACCATTTCGCCTTCGGTGGTCGCTGTCGCAGTTCTATCATAAAGCTCCGTATAAGGAATAGTTGTGCCTGTATTTAGAGCCGGATGTTGAAACCACTTTTGCGATAGTGCGGCTTTCTGTTCATCCGTTAATGCATTTATGGCTTGGTTGATGATTGGTAACAGCTGTTGATGTTTATTCTGTAGCACAATGTGGAACTGATTTGGATAGCTCGCTTTCAAGTCCGAGAGCGCATCATTAACTTTGAGGTTTGCATGGAAAAACTTATCCAAAGAAAACGACAGTACGGGCTTAGCGTCCAGTACAGCGAAATATTCGCCATTCTCAACGGCATCCAATGCCGATTCCATGTCGGAAAACTCAACAAGATCGATATTTGGGAAGTCTGTTCTCAACTGAGGGGTAATCGACCACCCTGATAGAATCGCAACTTTTTCACCTTCAAGATCAGCGTAATTTGATAGGGTTTGAACGTCACCTCGAGTGACAACAGAGAAAGGCAGTTCATAGATAGCGTCAGTGTATAAACCTTTAACACCATTGCTTTCGTAGTTCTGAATCGAATGTAGGCCATCAATGCTTCCTTCATGAAACTTGCCGGTTAACTCCGCCCACGAAAAACCATTCACAAATTCAAACCTAACCCCGCTCATCTCACTGATCATTTTTAAGAGATCAATCGCGTAGCCGTGTGGTTCCCCAGATACAGAGAAATCCATCGGCCCCCAATCATTTTGATTAGAGAACAACAAAGGCGGTGTTTTTTCTATGATGGCTTGTTGCTCAGAAGACCAATTGATTTCACTAGCCTGAGGAAGTACTTGTGTCGTTTCAATATCGCGGTTAGACGCAATAATGTTGCCGGATTTGGAATATAAGAAAGATTCAACCTGACTGTCTTCATCAAGGTCCAACGCGCTCGCAGATAACTTACTTGCCAGAGATGACAAGACAATATCTATGCCTATCACATGTTGTGTATCACCAGCAGCTTTTGATTCGAAGGCTAAAGAATAGGTTTGTCCGGTGATCTGGAGATGTTGGAAAAGGTAAGGCTGCGTTTTTTCAACCGTCTCTGTATTTGCGGATACGTACCAAGGCCTTGTCGTCGGAAAGTAATTGCTCGGTTCTGTCTTTGACTCTCTGAGGTTAAACTCAAGGTCATAGTATTTAGTCGTGCGGATACGGCCGGCTTCTTTGTCACTGATCTCAATCACAACCCAGCGATCTGAGCGATCAGCACCGATTTTATCTCTAACAAACGGAGAAGATTCCAGATTAATAATTTGGAAGAAACGTTCGTTAGAAGAACCTATATAGATACTGTAAAACAGCGGATTATCTTTTATCGCTTCAGAGAGGATTCCACGCGACTCTTCTCGAGAGATTTGATGGCTAATAGAACGATGCACTGAAGAGAGTAAACGAGCAGTATTTATCGCGTCGGAATCGACGTTACCGATATAGTCGCTTAAGTCCTGAGATACCATGGTCAACTTCGACAAGGTATGCTCCGTCGCCATTTTTTTACTGAAGTAATATTGAAGTGAAACCGCAACAATCGCCGTCAGTACCGTTGCAAGCAAAAACATCCCTCCAACGGTAAACCGTAACGAGATTTTTGTGTTCGTCATTATTCTATCCTTGAATAACCACTAGCCCAGAAATGTAACATGCTAGCAATATTTATATTATTACTACGGCATACTATCTCTAGCAACACATTATTCTATATATTATTTAAGATCTCCCTATATCCCCCTCTGCGTCGCAATAACCTCGTATTTAAATGACATTTAACAATATAAATCAGCAACTAATTACCATAATTAATTTAATGGTATTTGTTTTCATAAAATGGAAACACCTCACGCCTTTGTTATGATGCTTATTATATTATTTACTTTATGCTATAAATTTAGATATAAAGTTTTAACATCAAGTCAGTTCGTTAGTATCGACATAACCTTATGTCAGAACATCTTCGAGCATTATCAGGCGAGCCTATGACGGATAATTTCTCCCCTTCTGCCAGCACGATTGTGGCAAAAGATTCTAAAAGCAACGAGCATGCAGTCAGCGATTTTGCTATTTCTGAGTACTTATCGAAGCCTTTTAAAATCGAATTCACAGTCATTTCAAAGAACTTCGTTATCGATGATCAACTGGGCCAAAAACTCTCTGTCACCCGCTTTGTTAATGACACCGATAACTTGACTGCGACGCGAGTATTCAACGGCATTGTTACACAAGTTCAACTGCTGGGTATGGATAGCAATCTGCAGTACTCTAGTTACCGCGTCACCCTAAGGCCGTGGTTTTGGTTATTGAAACACGCCCATTCTTTCCGTGTTTATCAAAGCCAGTCGACCAAAGACATCGTTTCAGACGTGCTAACCCAAGCCGGTTTCAGCGGATCCTTTAAGGCTGGCACGATGCCTTCATCGAAACGTGAATATTGTGTTCAATACGATGAAAGCGACTTTGATTTTGTAACACGCTTGTTGGCTGAGGAAGGTGTTCACTACTTTTTCCAACACAGCGATTCCGATCATCTAATGATGCTTCAAGATGCGCAGAGCCCTTTTCAAAAGTCTGATGCCAGTAAACTCGATATGATTGAAGTCCCTTCAGGCAGTAATCCACTCATCAATAAATGGATGCCACAAGGTCAGTTTCATGGTGCCAGCATCGAGTTAACCAGTTATGACTACTCACAGACTAAACTTGTGAGCAGTAAAGAGAAGAAATCCAGCCATACAATCGCTAACAATACCAAGTTAACGAAACAGTTTTATCCGAAACTTGGCATCACGGGTGGAATGGAAGATCTCGCCAGTAACCTAGTTAAACGACGTATCGAACAACTAGAGCAAAACTATCAAACTGTCGAAGCCGAAGCACAACACGATTCATTTGAATTGGGTACGTGGTTCTCACTGTCATCCCACTTAGACAAGTCTCAACTCGGCGATTATCTGGTCACGGAACTCCACATTCGATACAGCACTGAAAACCATTGCGAGGCACGCCTCACCCTACTTGATACTTCAATTCCTAATTACCCGACACCGCGAGATAAGGCCAGAATACACGGTCTACAAAGCGCAATTGTCGCAGGAAGCACCGCAGGGGAGATCAATCAAGATGACCAAGGCAGAGTTCGTATTCAATTTCATTGGGATACGGAAGCCTCTGGCGACAAAACAAGTTGTTATGTGCGTGTCGCTCAGATGATGGCAGGCAGTGGCTACGGTGCTCAGTTTATTCCGAGAGTAGGACAAGAGGTACTGGTCAGCTTTATAGATGGCGACCCAGACCAGCCGATTATTACAGGAAGTGTTTACAACAGTAAAAACCCGCCCCCTTACAAAGAAGCCAATTCGACCAAAACAGGTATTAGCACGAAGTTGAGTGGATTGGCCAATGAGCTCTATTTCGATGATAAGAAAGACAACGAGCTCTTGTATATGCACGCGACCAAAGACTTCACCAAAGAAGTGGAAAACAATCTGACTGAGACAATCAAAGGTGAGCTGCTACAGAAGACCACCAAGCAAGTTACCGTCTCAACAGAAGATAATTACACACTGAGTTCAGACAAAGCGATCAGTGAGAAAGGCAAATCAATCTCACTAGAAGCCGATGACAAGATAGAACTGACGGTAGGATCGAGCAAGATCACCATGTCTTCATCTTCCATCAGTATTGAAGCCAGCAACATTGATATTAAGGCGAGCAGCGCACTCAACCTTGAAGGGATGAATGTAACAAGCAAGGCAACATCCGCCAATAAGATATCCGGTGTCACAACGGCTCTCGAAGCAACAAGCTCCAACAGTATTAAAGGACTCAGTGTCGCCATTAAAGCGGATACGACACTGTCAGCTGAAGGGTCATTAAGTGCCGAATTCAAATCTGGTTTGAAAGGCACTTTCGATGGCGGTGTGATGGGTGAATTGAAAGGCGCAATTGTTAAGGTGAATTAATGTGTTCAAAGAAAGTCGACTATCAATATCAAATCGCGATGGAAGATCATCAGTCGCCACGAACAAAATTCAGGTAGAACGAAAACATGTATAAGAAAATTCCATATCAGACTGGCAGACAACTGCTCGACAGGTTCTCGAGCTCTGAAGAAGCACAAGCACTGATTGATGAAGAGCTCAACATTGATGATTCCATTGAAGCTTTATTGGAAAACGAACTCTATTTCGACTTGGTTCAGCTTCTTGCGCATGGGCTGCCTGTTCGAGAAGCTATTTGGTGGGGTGCGCATACACTCGATGCAAGAAATGATGTGTGGTCTACAATGCAAAAGCAGTGTATTTCAACAGCCAAGGCTTGGGTAAAATCTCCTTCAGAAGAACAGAGGCGTAAGAGCGAGCTCTTTTCCAACAAGCTTAAATTGAATTGCGGGCCATCTTGGTTGGCTCAAGCCGTATTCTGGAATGGAGCTGGCAGTATCGTGGCACCAGATTTACCCAGCGTTCTGCCCGACCCGTTCCTATACTCTAAAGCAGTTGCAGGCGCGATCAACCATTCAGCGGCCTTACCCAATTGGGATAAAACCAACGAGTACTATAAGAAATCCGTTGGTATTGCTCTCGAGCTTGCCAAAGGCAGCAAATCATAAAGTTACGGATGACAGGAGTGAACGATGACATTAGCCGCACGATTAACTGACATGCATGTTTGCCCAATGCAGACACCCGCGGTTCCACCTATCCCCCATGTAGGCGGGCCAATCAGTGGACCCGGTGTACCAACAGTTCTCATTGGCAATATGCCAGCCGCAACGCTTGGAGACATGTGCGTTTGTGTCGGACCTCCAGATAGCATCATCAAAGGCAGTGCCACTGTGCTCATAATGAGTAAACCCGCTGCGCGTATGGGCGATACTACGAGCCACGGAGGTACGATTGTTCTTGGTATGCCAACCGTGATGATTGGCGGTTAAATACCTTACATTTCATGGGGTTTCAAAAAATCGTGACATCGGTCCACTTTCTTAGATGAAGTTCAAAGTTTTAAGTAAATATCTATTTTGCATGAGACTTTTCAAGAAAAAGCTCTAGAATTAATAAATGTTAACAAGTGTTTACGAAACATAAGGAATATGTATCTAAAATAACACTTTGTGCGAGCGGGATAACAAATAGATTTTTTACAGGATGTATATGACAGAAATCGCCAACCTACTTGTTCCAATCTCGGATGAAGAGCCTTCAGGCTCTTATTTGAAGTTAGATCGAAGTGCCTATCGCAGTTTGAGAAACGTTTACAATAGCGCTCAATCTTCATTTCGACAGTTGGTTGAAACGCCTGATGCTTCTTCTGATCCCGCCATTGTTGACGCCAATACAGAAAATTGGGCTGAATTGAAAAGGGTTTCAGAAGAAACACTGACTTCCCAATCCAAAGACCTCGAGATATTAGGCTGGTACATCACTAGCCAACTTTTCACTTCACAACCATTTCATAACTTTGCTAACGCTGTCCCTGCTCTGAATCTTTTCATCGACCAATTTTGGGACACACTTAATCCAATGCTGCCAGAAGCTAAACTCAAAGCTGCTGACGATGCAGGGAAAGCAAAGGAGATGACTGAATTCCGAACAAAACCCCTACTTCAACTGGTTGGTGAGTCGTTTGACTCAAGCTCTGTGTATATCCCCTTTCAAATGCTCGATTTTTGCGCTGGTGTCACATTCGGTGATTACCTCACCGCTGAGCGTAAAGGCAACATTGCAGAGCTGAAAGAAACAGCGTTAAGTTCATTTGATCAAAGCGTTTCAGAGACACTCTTTCAATTAGCGAGTATTTATAGTGAATTGGAAGTTGCTGAGAAAAGCCTAGCTGAAAAATGCCAAGCCGTTGGCGCAACCGTTATCAGTTTCAACTTCATCAAGACCAACGTACGTGACCTGATTAAAGCGATACATTTTCTTGTTGGAGAAAAATTCGCGCCTTGGCCTTTAGATAATGACTTCCACATTCTACAGAACGCAGCTGAGGAGCCTCAGCAAAGCGATTCGATACATTCGGCATCCCAACAAGCAAACTCAACCTCGAACGACTCAGGTTCTGAACCTGAAGCAAGCCAATATTCAGGGCAAGCTAGTCCCGTGAATCAAGGCAACGGAAACGTTGCTAGTGGCAGTCCAGTTCAGACAGCGAACGGTCAACCTACTCAAACTCAAATGACCGTACAAAATGTATCGAGAATCAACGGCATTGTGAATCGTGACCATGCGTTTCAAGAGATCAGAAAAATCGCGGAATACTTTAAAGAAACAGAGCCTCATAGCCCTATCGCTTTCTTACTTGAGCGCTCTATTCGCTGGGGTTACATGAGCTTTCCTGAATTACTCCAAGAAATGGTTGGCAATGAAAGTGTCATAGCCCAGATCAATCAAATGACCGGAATGGACAACCTAGACAAGCTCGACTTGTCGGGAAAGTCGGTTCCTTTAACAACTTCCGCTCCGGTGAGAACTCCGGTAGCGACCTCGACTATTGAAGAGCCAGCAGCCGTATCGCCAGTTCCTGATAGTTCAAATAGCACGACAGATACAAACCAAACATCTGAATCGACTTCCAACTCATCATCGAGCAGCCTGCAAGATTTTGAGTGGTAAAGCACATTAATGCGTTGAGCAAGGAGAAAGTAATGGCTTCTATTTTTATGAGAATTGAGGGTACGACACCAAAAGGTGCGGCAACTGTAGAAAAAATCGGGGGTAAAGATGGATTCTTTGCACTTGATAGCGTTTCTTGGAGTGCAGTACGTGGTGTTGGTATCGATGTAGGTAATGCAAACAATGCGGACCAAGGCATGGTTGCTCTTGGTGAAGTCAACATGACGCGTGGCTGTGATGGTGCAACACCACATCTAACCACATTCTTATATGCGCCGGGTCCAGAAGGCCGCACTGTTGAAATCGTGATGACAAAACCAAACCGCGAAGGTTCTGGTGCTGATCCATACCTGATTCTAACGCTAAAAATGGCTCGTATGTCTAGCTACAACATGTCAGGTACCGATGGTTCACTTCCAAGCGAATCTTTCAGTTTAACCTACACACAAATTTCTAAGGCTTACTACATTGAAGCAGACGGCGGTAAGATCGAGAAAGGCCCTGAGGTTGGCTTCGATGCTACTACAGCTAAAGTCACTTCGACTGCTAAGTAATTAAACAAGGAGAGTTACCGTGGCACTAAATTCCCAACATAAACGCGTAAGTAAGAACCGCGTAAGTATTACCTATGACGTTGAGACTAATGGCGCTGTAGAAACCAAAGAGCTCCCTTTTGTTGTTGGGGTTATTGGTGACTACTCGGGCCATAAACAAGATAAAGAAGAAGTAGAAGATCGTACCTTCTATAACGTTGATAAAGACAACTTCGACACTGTAATGAAGCGTGTTGGCCCAGAGCTATCATTGAAAGTCGATAACGTTCTTGCGGGTGATGACAGCCAATTCGCGGCGAGCCTTAAGTTCAATTCGATGAAAGATTTCGAACCTGAAGCGATTATCGAACAGGTTGAACCGCTTAAGAAGCTAGTCGAAACCCGTAATCAACTGAAGGTACTGCTTTCTAAAGCCGATCGTTCTCGCGACCTAGAAAAGCTACTTAAAGAAGTTCTACAAAGTGCAGATACGATTAATGCTCTTTCTGATGAGCTTGGTATTAAAGAAGAAGGAGCTGAGTAATGAGTACTGAAACTGAGAATCAAGCGCAACCGGAGGCGGCGGAAGGCTCACTGAGCTTCCTAGACCGTGCGATTGAAGCAACCACTCAAACACCTGCTGACACAACGAAAGAACTGTTTTCTGTACTGACAGAACAAGCGCTTTCTGGCACGGTCACGTGGGATAAGAACGTTACAAAGACCATTGAAAACGCTATCTCTGAGATTGACAAGAAACTGTCTCAACAGTTATCTGAAGTCATGCAACAGAAAGACCTACAAAAGCTTGAAGGTTCTTGGCGTGGTCTACAAAAACTGGTAAAAGAGAGCGAACTTGGCCGTGATCTTAAGATCAAAATGGTCGATTACACTCAAGAAGAACTGCTTGATCAATTCGAAGATGCACCTGCGATTGACCGTAGCCCACTATTCAATGCAGTTTACCAAGGCGAATTCGGTACTGCTGGTGGTGAACCTTACGGTACATTCATTGGTGACTACGAGTTTAGCGCCAAAGATGAAGATGTTGCCCTACTTCGCTACATGGGTGAAGTTGCTGCAGCGTGTCATGCACCCTTCATTGCTGCTGCAAATGCTGAGATGTTCGAGTTTAACGACTTCCAAACGTTCTCTGAAGGTAAGCCGGTAGCCGCTGGTTTCGACTCTCCTGCTTACGCAGCATGGAATTCATTCCGTGAGAGTGATGATGCACGTTACGTAACGCTAACACTGCCTCGCACGCTGGCTCGTCTACCTTATGGTGACAAAGGTCTAAGTACGGATGTGTTCTCTTATGAAGAGCTTGGCACTGATATGGATGGCAACCCTAAACCAACCAGCAATGATCAGTTAGTTTGGTCAAATGCAGCGTATGATTTGGGTCTAAAAATGACTCAAGCTTATACCGCTTCGGGCTGGTGTACTTCCATTCGTGGACTTGATAACGGTGGTAAGGTCGAAAACCTTCCTAACCTAACTTACAAGTCTGAAGCTGGCGATCTACTTCAGCAGTGTCCAACAGAAGTTAACCTGACTGATGAGCGCGAGAAAGAGCTTTCTGACCTTGGTTTCCTTCCTTTGGTTCACTACAAGAGCTCTAACTACGCAGTATTCATCGGCGGTCAAACAACTCAGAAGCCTAAAACTTTCACTGACCCAGATGCAACTGCAAACGCTGCAATTTCTGCCCGCCTGCCTTACATCATGGCGAGTAGCCGTATCGCCCACTACTTGAAAGTAATGGGTCGAGACAAATTAGGCTCGAACCTTGAAGCTCCTGATATTAAACGAGAGCTACAACTATGGATCGACCAATACACCAACGCTGGTGCAATTGGTAATGAGCAACGTGCAAAAACCCCTCTTTGTGAATCTCGCATTGAAGTGGTCGAGCAACCTGGTAAGCCGGGTGCCTACTCAGCAGTCGCTCATTTAAGACCTTGGTTACAACTTGAAGAACTGACAACTTCAGTTCGAATGGTTGCGAAGATTCCAGGCTAATATGGATTTGGCCGGAGCAATCCGGCCAAAAATTTTGTATGAAGTTAAATACAGAATGGCAAAACAAATTCAATCAATTAGATGACACAGATAATACCTTTATGAAAGAGGCTTTATCTCTGTTATCTGAGATAGACAAACACTCCTTAAGCTCTAAATCCTCACTAATTTCATTGATATCAACACTTATATCAACAATCGATACTAAGCTCAGTTTGCAACTTGATGAAGTCTTACATGAACCTGAGTTTCAAAAGCTAGAACGTAACTGGCTAAGCCTTCAACAACTTGTTTCCCTCCCCGTCAGCTACCAAAGAGCACATGTGAAGCTGCTCGATATGAATTGGGCGGAGATCTCTAGTGACGTCAATCAAGCCTATTCAACCAAATCCAGTGACTTGTATAACAAGATCGGCAATAACGAACTGAATACCTTAGGTGGACACCCTTTTGGTTGCATCACGTTTAGTCACCCTATTTCGATGGACATCGATTTTGACGCTGATTACGACGACCTGTTTACCGTAGAACTGTTAGGTAAATTAGGCGAAGCGACACTCTGCCCTATGTTGTTTTCGCCAGTATCCACGTTCTTTGGTGAAAGCGGCGCCGATTGGTTATCAGACATTGAGCGTATCAACAAAATCCTTTCCGGCCCTGATTTTAAGGCGTGGCAAGATTTACGAAGCAAACCCAGCTCTCGATTTATCGGCATGGCGCTTCCTCAAGTACGCCTTCGTGATGCTTACAAAAACCGACGCGCTGGCTTTATTTATAACGAGCAAGGTAAAGGCGCTTGGGGTTTAGCCAATATGGTGCTTGCGACCACTATCATGCGCGAGTTTCACCGTGTGAACTGGTTTGGTTTTTTGAAATCCCGTTGGAACGATAAGCTTCAAGGCGCCGTCATCAACCTCCCTACGAATCACTATTTCGATAGTCACCTGCAAAAGCCAGTAACGGACATTAGCTTGTTCGGACAACTGTCGAATTTCTACGCGCAGAGCGGCTTTATCCCATTAGCGAAGAGTCCTTTAACCGATAAGTTTTACTTCAATGGGAACAATTCGATTTGGCAGTGCGGACAAAGTGACAACGACAAAGTGCTTACTCAGATTCAAACCACACTGATGTCTTGTCGAATTGCGCACTACTTAAAAGTTCAAGTAAGAGAAATGATCGGTAGCTTCAACAACGCCACAGAATGTGAGTTATTTTTGACGCACTGGATTGACAAGTTCTCGAGCAACGTTTCCTTCGCTAATGAAGAAACCTTATCCAAATACCCATTAAGTTTCGCCAAAGTGAGTGTCACTGAGTCAAGCTCTCAAGCTGGCAGCTTCGCCTGTACTTTACGTATCGTTCCTCAATACCAGTTTGACTATTTCAGTGGTGAAGTGGTTCTAACGACTGACCTAAACGAGGTGGCGTAATGAGCTTTTGGAAAACCTTCATCAGTGATTCAAAGCCCTATCAGGATGCTGAAATTGAAGACATCAAGTTCCATCTCACCAAACTCTTAGAAGCAGAAGCATCACTGACCGATATCGATAACAGGTTGGTTGAAGTCAACCGTTCTAATTTGAAGTTTGGCATCGAAGATATTCAGTTACTGAGTGCGACCCTTGAAAAGACTCAGCTCACCCTACGCATAGAAACATGGATAAAGAGCTTTGAACCACGATTACACGACATCTCCGTTGAGCTTGGAGAACGTAAAGAAGGTGACAACTCATTGTCGTTCAACATCATCGCCAAGGTCAAAACCAGCCATGGTGAACAGGATCTTATCTTTGATTCCAAAATCGCATTAAGCGACTTAACGACCTCTTTAGAAGAAGATAACTATGACTGAACCTATTATGCGTTACTTCGAGCAAGAACTGGCCTTTGTGCGCCGTTCATTAGGACAGTTTGGTCAGGAATATCCGACGCACGCTGAAAAGCTCAATATTCATCAAGGTAAGATCGAAGATCCAAGTATGGCTCGCCTACTAGATGGCGTAGCACTGCTGAATGCGAAGGTAGAAAAGAAACTCTCAGAGCAGCTACCTGAAGTCATTGAAGGCATTTTAAGTGTCCTCTACCCTTCTTATATTCAAACGGTTCCTAGTGTTGCTTATCTTGAATTGCTTGCCGAAGATGGCCCGATTGAGTCGAGTACTTTGCCAAAAGGTTCGCTGTTTTCGAGCACCAACACCAAAAACGAATGCCTATTTAGAACCGTTGACGAACTCAAAATAGCCCCGTTTAATTTAGGTAACATCAAGGCTTTAAGCGCTCCATTTAGCTTTAACAGACCAAAATCAGCCAATCAAAGCTCTGCCGTTGTTCAGATATCTTTAAGTACCGGCGACCCAGAAGTACATTTCAGCCATTTGGAATTAAATGATCTCGATTTCTTCGTCAAAGGGTTTGAAAACAACGCAGACTCACTAGTCGAGCTTCTTCTCAACAATACCTTATCGATCTCGATTTCAGACAGTGAATGCGCTCGACACGTCACTGTCGATAGCCACCAGCTTAAGAATCGAATCAGCGACCTAGAGTTTAAATTTCTGCCGGAACACGGTAATCAATTTACGGGTTATCAACTGATCAACGAATTCTTCTTTTTTAAAGAGAAGCGACAGTTCTTCAGACTTAAGAACTTCGCCGAATACGCCAGCCAGTTTGACGAATCAGAACTCGTCATTAACTTGTTCATGTCGTCATTACCGTCTGAGTTTATCCGCCTATTCAATAAAGATGTCTTTAAGCTCAATGTGATACCCGCGATTAACTTGTTCGAACAAACAGGCGAGCCGATCCCATACGATCACAGAACCCTTTCTGTTCCAGTCAATGCCGACGCGCACAGTGACAACAATATCGAAATCATTGAAATTCAGAACGTTTACGAAATCACGCCCAATGGTGAAATACCTTTGGTCCCTCTTTTTAAAGAAAAATATTCGCACAACCAACAGTACGACTACTGGCAAAGCAAACACAATCACTTCGGTGAAATGAGCATTGCGATTTCGTTATCTGAAACGCCAAACACTGAATTCAGTAAGCTGCTCGGCACTCACTTACTGTGTACTAATGGTAAACAGGCTTGTGGTGTGAGCGGCACTTTGGAATGCCTAGAGAGTATTGATTTACCCGGTGAATTTTCACCTATTTATCCACCTTCAGCACCTATTCCAAAAGAAGTAGACCAAAACATCCATTGGGAATTTATTAGTTTGCTGAACACCAACTTTTCATCATTGGTGCAATCAAGTAATCCAGTGGCTGACCTTAAGCACATGTTGAGTTTGTGCAGTCGTGAACAGGTATCAAGCGCTGAAATTCAGATGATTCACTCCATTACATTTAACTCTCAAGTGTCCGCTATTCGCGTATTGGGCAAAAACGTGTTCTCTCCCGGTACAGAGATTGAACTGACACTTGATGCGACCTCCCCTTATTTGGCGTTTGCCGATGTGTTGAATCGCTTCTTCCAGCAGTTTTGTAGCTTTGACCGATATATTCAACTCAAGGTCCGTATCTACGGACGAGATGGTGTCATTAAGAAGTACCCTAAAATTCACGGCAGTCAATTGTGCTTATAGCTCAGCGAATATCGGTAACACCGCCAACGATACATAGCCAAAGCGATGGTCATAGGGAGATGATATGAAGCACTTCATCGAAGATTTAGCGACTCAGCCTGAAAAGTACGACTTCTCTCAGGCAATGAGATTGTTGGAACAACTTCAATCCCAAAGTACGACGCCGTTGCAGATCCAATTAAAATCTGAGGCTATGCCGACAGGTAACCCTCAAGAAATTCAGTACTTCTCGTTAAAGGGAAATAAGGCCAAGCTCAGACTAGCGAAGCAAGCGCTCTCTGGCGTTAAAGGCGTGATACCCAATTATATTTACGAAGAGTTGTTAGCTGCGATACACAATGAAGATCATTCGTTGCAAGATTTTCTAGACGTGTTTAATCAACGACACTTTGAAATCACCTATCGAACCAATGCACGACGTTGGTTGCTGGTTGAAAGCGAACAAAACCCGAAAAAAACAGCATTGTTAAACCACTTTGCAGCGCTAGGGAAAGAGCACAAAGAGTACCTGCAATATTCACTGTTACTGAGCCAACAAAGCCGCAGCCTTACCGCTTTGAAAAAGATCTTAAACGACTTCTTCCCTTACTCGATAGAGGTTGAATGTAAAACCTTTGAACGACGCCTTTTACCGGCGGATTCATTGACTCGAATCGGTACAAATCAGGATTTCAACAGTCGCTTAGGGCAAGGCTTTTTAGTAGGAAGAACCTGCCTCGCTCATTTTAATAACTTGAGTATTTTTGTTACACCGGAAAACAGACATGAGTTTTTAGAAATTCAGCAAGATGACCAATTTGCCAAAGCAGTGTTGTCTTTAACACAGCATTACTTAAAAGACAGCACGCCTGTTGCCATTTACCTGAACGTTAAGCGTTCATATTTAACCAGACCCCGTTTATCAAGCAACGTTTCTATTGCCGCTCGTTTAGGTGAGATTGACTACCTAGCACCGGAACGTAACCCCAATGAAACCGTAAAGATTTTGCTTTTGTAGTTCGTAATACGGAATGTATAGATTATAGAGATACAAGGAATTGACTATGACACAAGTAACTCTCACTAACTTAGTAGGAAAGCTATCTCCCGAGCTAAAGCAAGCGCTGGAAGCGTCGGCGGGCGCGGCAATGAACCAAGGTGTTGGAGCGATAGAAACAGAACACTGGATTCTTCAACTTATCTCGCAGAAAGACGCAAAACTCATGGCGCTGTGCGAATCTCAAAAGCTTTCATTAGACGCACTAGTTAATGAACTGACCAAGAAAATATCTATGTTGCCTAAAGGCAATGAAGGTCAGCCAACATTAAGCCATAGCTTAACTGAACTGATCAAAGATGCTTGGATGATTGCCTCTGTAAACTACGGTCACGGTGAGATTGTCAGCTTGCACCTTATTCAAGCGCTGATGCAACAAAACGTGCTCGGCGTAAGTACCCTGCAGCTTGAAACGTTAAGCAGTGTGTCATTAGAGTCTCTGCAAGGTCTGATCAAGAAAACTCCTATTGCACGTAACGCTGCCTCCTCCTCTGCCAGTGGAACTGTCGACACCACACCCGCTGGCAACGACGCATTAAGCAAATACACCGTCAACCTGACTCAACAAGCGATTGACGGTAATATCGACCCAATTTCTGGCCGTAATGCCGAAGTAAGAAAAGCGATTGATATCTTATGTCGTAAACGCCAAAACAACCCGATTATGGTAGGTGAACCTGGTGTAGGTAAAACTGCTGTTGTCGAAGGCTTAGCGCTAAGAATCGCGGCAGATGAAGTCCCGAGTGCGTTGCAAGGTGTACAAATTCACTCTTTAGATCTTGGGTTACTGCAAGCTGGCGCAAGCGTTAAAGGTGAGTTTGAAAACCGCCTCAAAGACGTCATCAACGAAGTGAAAAGCTCCGAAATTCCTATCATCGTTTTCATCGATGAGGCTCATACGCTCATTGGTGCAGGCGGTGCTGCCGGACAAAACGACGCAGCCAACCTTCTCAAACCTGCGCTAGCACGTGGTGAATTCAAAACCATTGCAGCGACAACTTGGGCTGAATACAAAAAGTACTTCGAAAAAGATCCGGCTCTAACACGTCGATTCCAAGTCGTAACCATTGAAGAGCCTAACGCTGAAGATGCAATGCAAATGCTGCGTGGCGTAGCCGCTTCATTGCAAGCTCACCATGGAGCGTTTATCGCTGAATCAGCAATCGAAGCAGCGGTTAACTTATCAATCCGTTACCTACCAAGTCGTCAATTACCCGATAAAGCAATCAGCCTGCTTGATACCGCCAGTGCTCGAATTGCACTGACACAAGGTGCGAAGCCTGAGGTATTGGAAACGCTAGAGCAGACAATTCGTTATCAAGAAAACGAGAAATCCGCGCTTGAGAAAGAAGACGCCTTGTTCTCGAACAGTGCCGAGTTAATCAAAGAACTCACTCTATCAATTGAAGAAAACCAAAAAGCATTGGCTGCTTATTACACGCGTTGGGAGAAAGAGATTGAGTTAGTCGACCAAGTCAAATCTGTTCAGCAAGAGATAACGGAAGAACAAGAGCAAAACGCGGTTGATTCCAACAAACAGAAGCAACTCGATACTCTAAGAATTGAATTAGCGGACTTACAAGGTGAAGAGCCTTTGGTTTATGCCATGGTTGACGACAACACCATCGCGCAAGTGATTGCCAATTGGACAGGTATCCCTGTGGGCAACATGATGAGTGATGAAATCGCTAAGCTGCTTACCTTGGAAGACGAGCTTAATACTCGAGTGATTGGCCAAGATGTCGCGAAGAATGAGCTCGCAAAAGCGATTCGTATATCACGTGCTGGTTTAACCGATAATCGTAAACCCATTGGTGTGTTCTTGATGTGTGGCCCAAGTGGTGTGGGTAAAACCGAGACCGCCATGGCGCTTGCGGAGCAACTTTACGGAGGTAGCAACGACCTTACCGTCATCAACATGACCGAGTTCAAAGAGGAACATAAGATCTCGATGCTACTCGGTTCGCCTGCCGGTTATGTCGGCTTTGGTGAAGGTGGTGTTCTAACAGAAGCTATCCGACGCAATCCTTACTCTGTGCTTCTATTGGATGAGATGGAGAAAGCTCACCCTGGCGTACATGACTTGTTCTATCAAATCTTCGATAAAGGCCATATCAAAGACAGTGAAGGTCGAACCGTCGATTTCAAAAATACCATCATCATCATGACATCGAACGCAGCCGATCAAGCTATCTGTGATGTGTGCGCTAAAACCACAGACCGTATCGACAACGATGAGTTACTTGAAGCAATTCGTCCAGATTTACAGCAGTACTTTAAGCCTGCTTTCTTAGGCAGAACAACGATTGTTCCTTACTACCCGCTAAATGATGAAGAGCTCGCGAAGATCACTGAGATCTCGCTCAATCGAATCAAGAAGAAACTTGCAGAGCAATATCAGGCTTCATTCACTTGGGACGCGGATTTCATTCAGTTCGTGGTTGACCGAAATACCGATCCTACGACGGGTGGACGTGCTGTTGAACAAATCATTAATCGTTCATTGATGCCTAGATTGGCTGAAGAATGTATTGGTCGACTCAGCCGTAGCGAACCGATAACTCAAGTCACTGTTAGCGCGACCAACAACAGTGCCGACTTCGATTTATCTATTAAGTAGGTCTTAACCAATGAACAGCAAAGCCAGCCAAAACTTGACCAAACCTTCATTACTTAACCTGTCTCTTCGGGTTAAGTTGATGTTGGCCATCATGGCGGTTTTGCTGTTTTCCATCACCTTAAATGCTACGTTAAACTATTTCAATTTCGAGAAGAGGCTGACTGAAACCTCAGATTCTATCTATGAGATTGTGTTGGAAGAAACACATAACGATATCAATCAAGCCATCAGTTTGGGCTTACCCCTTTCAGCGATATCCAACATCCAAGGTATGTTGGACCGCCGTTTAAAAATCGTCGACGGCATTACCGCCTTGGTGGTCGTCTCAACTTCAGGTGAACGACTATTTGGTACCGGAGAAGGAAATCAAGAAAATGACCGTCAGCTATCGCTCGATATCACTAACTCCTTTGGTTTAGTTGAGGGCCAAGTTAAGCTCTACTATTCGACAACGCTATTAGAGCAACAGAAAACCTTTATACTCAAGCTCCAGTTTCTCTATTCGGCGATTTGGATACTGCTCTCTTGCCTGTTTGCCTTTATCGCCTTGAAGTACCTATTGGAAGGTATTGTAAGCCGAGTAAAAGGCGCAACTGCAATATTTGAATCCTCTACCGATTCAGATGAGTTACTTCCAACCATTACCCAAGCTCACAAGGCGCTTCAATCCCAAAACTCATTGTCTAAGTTTGAGAAGTTGAAAAACAAGCACTTTCCGGTGTTTATCATCTCACTTGCTATCCTTTTAACGATAATTTCTAACCTAGGGGTTTCGTATCAATCGCTAGACAAGTTTTCCCAACTCTACGAAGTGAAACTAGAACAGAAATCCAACCTAATTGGCGACTCATTAAACCAAATGATCAAAGGGTTACTCGACAAAGGCGTTCCCGACAACAAACTGCATGGCTTAGAAGATGAATTTGCTTTCTTCGTTGACCACCATAGCGAGATTCTGTCGATAAACTTCGAAGGTCAGTCCGGCACTTCCTATCGTTATCCAGCAGAATACGTTGAGCACCCTTCAATTCGAGAATCGACGTTCTCACTCAACAACAGCCATACGATTCAATTAAACGTCACCACAGATAACAATTTGATCATCAATCTACTCAAAGAAAGCGTCATGGACATGATTACTGTCTTGGTCGCCTCTTGCCTTGTGGTGGCCGAAATCATTCTGTTCATGTGTAACTTCATGATCATTTCACCTTGGAACCAAGTAAAGAAAGTCTTCATGTTGGTGAATCGCGACATCGTTAATCATTTGGCAAAGATCTCTACGCGCGATGAAATTGGCAAACTACTCAACCTTACGAATCAAGCCATTACTAAACTGAACCCAAACCAGCCATCTCAAGATATCGACAAACAAGACTTTCGATTCATTCGCTTACCCCTATTTTTATTGGTGTTCTCAGAGGCGTCTTCGCTGGCTTTTTTCCCTAGATTTGTCTCTTCGCTGGAAAACACCACCGGCTGGATTCCTGAAAACCTTGTCACTAGCTTACCCATTTCCCTATTCATGCTTTGCTGGGCTATCTCGCTGCCGTTTGCAGGTTATTGGTCAGACAAAGTAGGCAGAAGACATTCGTTAATGACTGGAGGGCTGATCACTTGTTTTGGTTTAGTCGCGACGGCTTTCATTCAATCTTTAGAATTCTTGCTGATAGCGCGCGCTTTTACGGCAGTCGGCTACGGCATCGTATTCATTTCAGCGCAAGGCTATGTCTCAGATACCACCAATGATTCTAATCGCACTAAAGGCATGGCGACTTTCTTGTCATCATTTTTCTCTGGTTCTTTATGTGGTGCTGCTATCGGAGGCATCTTAGCGGAGAAACTTGGGTACTCAGAAACGTTTATGCTCGCCGGACTATTAGCAACACTCAGTGTGTTACTCGTCTATGTGTTTTTTGAAAAATCAAACACCGGAAACTCAAGCAAGCCAGTTAAGTTAAAAGACTTTAAACTGCTGTTGAGCAATAAGTATTTTGCCTTAATCACGATATTCAGTGCCATACCTGCGAAGATCGTGCTCACTGGTTTCCTCTACTACATCTGCCCTGTTTATCTGCAATTCCTTGGCGAAAGTAGCTCTGTTTCTGGGCGTGTGATTATGGCCTACGGCCTTGCCATCATATTAATTTCACCATTGAGTGCCATTTTGGTCGATAAGCTCAAAAACAAAATGGCCTTTATCTTCATTGGCGGACTACTTTCGTCCCTTGCCTTGCTCAACTTCTATTTTTTCCAAGGCACATTAGGGTTGCTACTTATCGTGATTATTATTGGTATCGCACACGGCATCTGTGTTTCTCCTCAAATACCTTTAGTCATCGACCTACTTTCTGGGCAAGGGATCGAGAAAGGTAAAATCATCGGTATCTTCAGGCTTACAGAGCGTATTGGTAATATCGCAGGGCCAATGCTCGCTGGAGTATGTTTAAGTATCTTCGGTTACGACCAAACCATTCTTATATTTGGCGCGTCACTACTCGCAAGTTCCTTTAGCTTAATTGTCTTTTTCTCAATATTTCTGAAGTCTGATAAACAGAAGCTAGGGGTTCAATCATGAGATTTATAGTGTTCGTCCTTAGCTTTATTTTAATAACTCCACTCTCCTTTGCTAAAAGTGACGAAAAACATGTCATTCTTTTATTATGGCGAGGGGTAACCGATGCCGAACAAGGGTTCATGGATTATTTATCCCAACACGTCGATGTAAGATTTACGATTCTTGATGCCAATAGAGATAAAGCACAGCTCAAACAACACATTCAAGATCTAGAATATAAAGATGCCGATCTCATTTACTCCTTCGGTACGACTATCACCTTGAATTTATTAGGGACTTATACAGAACCCAGCGAATTTAGAATGAATAATTCGACGCCTGTTGTATTCAGTATTGTGACCGACCCTGTGGGTTCTAAGTTGATTGCTGATTTATCTTCAGACGATAGGAATTTCACTGGTGTATCGCACATCGTACCCCATGAAATACAGTTTAAAGCGATAGAAAAACTCAATAACATTTCAAGCCTTGGGGTTATATATAACGCTGACGAAAATAATTCGATTATCACCGCAAATAAAATGATGGAGTTATCGGAAATTTATAACAAGCGTGTTATGTTGTACCCACTAAACATTGATAAAAGCAAGTCAAACAGCGACTTAATTAACCTCACGATAAACAATATGAAACGTGATGGTGTCGATATGGCTTATTTACCACCTGATTCATACATCATCACCCAAGGAGGGGAAGTCGTATCAGGGCTACATTCGAAAGGTATCCCCACATTCTCGGCAACTGAAAGCCCAATAAGAAACCATAAAGCCTTATTTGGTATTGTCAGCCGTTACTACAATGTTGGTCAATTTGCTGGATACAAAGCGAAAAACATATTGAAAGGAACTCAGAAAGCTTCAGACATTCCGATAGAGTCACTTAGCCAATATTCTTATATTGTTAATATCGAAGCCGCACATAAGCTCGACTATTACCCGCCAGTGTCAATATTGAAGATCTCTGAAGTGATAGGACACTCTAATGATGTTAACTAGAGCCTCTACCATCAAATTATCGCTAATCACCCTACTCATCTCGACGTTTTGGTCGGTGAGTGCTTCTGCTCAAGTGAAAATTGGGCCATCGCGCCTAATGCTTACCACACAAGATTGGCCGCCGTACCAAACCTATGAGAACGCTTCGATGCAAGGCATCGCATTAGACAAGGTTAAATGCGCGTTAGGCATGATGGGACAGCCTTATCAGCTGACTATGACCACTTGGTCTGATGCACAATTGCGTGTTCACAGTGGCAGCCAACACGGTTTCTTCGTTGCAACCCAAACCTCAGAACGTGATGAATACGCAACGCTCTCAGCACCTATCGCAAAACAAACCTTGAATTGGTATTTTGGCCCAGGAGTAGAGCCGAAGGTTGATGAATTGTCAAAATTAAACCTTAACTTTTCTGCCAAATTTGGCTCAAACAAATGGTTTTGGCTAAAACGTAATGGATTTAACGTCGTTAAGCAGCCACGAGATGCTAAAGTATTACTAAGACTTTTAAAACAAAGGGAAATTGATGTTGTTTTAGAGGATGAGTTGGTCTTTAAAAGAGAACTGGATAAAGCCTCTCTACCACTCGATTACTTCAATTCGACGAACTTAGATACCAAGGATATGGGGGTCTACTTCTCGAATCGATTCCTTAAAACCTATTCAGGTTTCTTAGACAGTTTTAACTCAGCCATATCCAAGTGCAAGGAGTAGCCATTGTCCATCAGTGTCCACATGATTTCTGTACCTGCTGAAGAGGTCGTTTCCTCTAGAGTTACGTATCTGCCCGAAAGTGGCGGAAGCTTAGGTCGTTCTCCATCATGTGATATTACGCTACCCGATCAAACGAAATGGATCTCAAGAACTCACTGCCAACTTTATCCAACAGATCGTGGTTACGTGATTAAAGACATCAGTAACAATGGCGTTTCGTTGAACGACAAGTCCCTGGCAAAAGAGAAAGAATACGTCATTACCGATGGTGACATCATCAAACTGGGTGGCTACACACTCTTGGTGAGCCTATTGAGTGACCCCAAAATGAGCACGGCCAATAACACCACACAGGATGAAACTTTTATAGAACCTTTCAACTTAAAGCTCGATGACAGCGACACAGACTTTTTAGATGACGCACCACAAGTCGCTCCAGTTAAGAAAACCTCTAACTTCTCTTCGAAGAATGTATTGAGTGACGACCCCTTCTCGTCTGATCCTTTTGAAGACTTAGACGACGACAAAGTTGTACCCAACATTGAAGTGGACGAAATCGCTCATCGCGATAGCAGCTCCCTATCTTCTGCTGAATTAGAATATTTACCGGTTAATGTTGAGAACAATACCCGTATTGAAGAGTCAATAGACAAACTCATTACGTTAACTGAGAAGAATCAGCAGTACTTACAGAACCCACAGCTACAACAAAAAGCACTGTTCGACGCATTAGAACAGACGGTTGATCAGTTCTTGAATGAGTTTGCGCCAAAGCAGCTTGAGAACCAGTTTAGTGAGTATGTAAGTAGCGGCATTTTTACCAACAAAGATAAGAAATATTGGAAGATCTACAGAAAACACTTCCAACACCGCCAAGACAACGGAGATTTCAGACGTCAGTTCAAAGCGCTGTTTATGGAGAACATGCAAAAGCAAAGTGAGGAGAGAGAATGAAACGTCTCATACTCTTATCGCTTTGTTTATTGATCTCAGCATGTTCGTCATCAGATCCAGCTCCTGTTGTCACTCAATACTCGTTGACCGTTAAAGCGGATGCGACAGTCAACCAATACAATGACGACCAAGCCAACCCTGTTGTGGTTAGGCTTTACCAATTGACGGATCAACAACTGTTTAAGCAATTACCGTTTATTGACTTATACAACAATGACCTACAGTTATTGGCAGCTAACTTGGTTTCAAAACAAGTGCTGCCGATTGTACTGCCTAGCTCAGAACAAAAACTGACGTTAGACATCAATAAGAACACTCAATACATTGCAGCATTGGTCGAATTCGCAGATTACCAGAACGGCACAACCAAGACCGTTTTGATGATGCCTTCCGACCCAGAGCAAACCTTATCGTTAACGATTACAGGGAAGAAAGCAGAGTTAGCCGTGATACAGCCTGACTCCAGCTGGTGGCAAATCTTTTAATAAAAAAGCCAAGATATAAAAATAATAGAAAAGGATTTTACGTGGACGCTTTCAAAAAAGTAGTTTGGCAAGAAGGGATGTTTATTGCGCCTCAGCACTTTCAGCAGCAAGACCGCTATGTGCAAAACTACATTCGTCAGAATATTGAAACACTGGCTGGTTTTGCCCCTTTCTTCGGCATCACCGAGTTAGTGCTTAACCACGATCTATTGAAGATCGGTAAGCTGTCGATTCCAAGTTGTTCTGGTGTGTTCCCCGACGGAACCCAATTCAATCTCAAGCAAGAGATCGTAGTCGACATTCCTCAAGGCACCATTGAAACCATCGTTTACCTTGCTCTGCCAATCTCCTTACAAGGCAACAATGATTACAGCGAAGATGGCCAGGAACAAAGCCGTTACATCACTCGTTCAATCAATGTCTTCGACACATCTACCTCTGAAAACGCCAGTGTTGAAGTTGATGTCGCCCAACTTAATATCGGTCTCAAATTCGCTGGTGAAGACACGTCTGGTTTTACCCTAATTCCCGTCGCTAAGATTTTAGAAATTAGTGATTCTGATGAAGTGATGCTCGATAGAGCCTTTATCCCTGCCTGCTTACATTACGGTGCCTCAACTCTCCTTAGCGAAAGAGTCAAAGAAATTCATGCGCTAGTCAGTAACCGAGCTCAAAATCTTCTGAAACGCATCGAAGCTGGCCAAGGACAAAAAAGTCCTCAGTCTATGATGCAAGATTTCTTGTGGCTTCAAACGCTCAACACTTGGCTACCGTGGTTTGAATTAACCATCAGTAACACCAAATACCCGACACATGAACTGTATTCAAAGCTGAAACAGTTTGAAGCTCAAGTCATGGCGTTAACACCGGCGATTCCTAATGAGTGCCAGCCTTTAAAATATGACAAGCTCTACGACAACTTTAACCCACTGTTTTCGAGCCTAAGAAACTTACTCACCCTGGTTCAACAAGACTCGGTTATCGAATTCAAGTGGGATATTTCACTGTTTGAGAAACGCCGTCTACTTCGCACATTAATCAAAGACCCTAGCAGCGTTTATAATCGTCGTTTCGTTCTCAGTGTTAAGTCCGATATCAGCAGCACAGAGCTGAATGAGCTGTTCCCTATTTCAGCCAAGTTAAGCAGTAACAACAAGATTGTTGAATTAGTCAGAAGCTCGCTGTCTGGCATTTCGTTAACGCCACTTCCGATCGCACCGAGTGAGCTCAAACCGATGCAAGGTGTCGCTTATTTTGAAGTCGACACCAAAGACCGAAATTGGTTAGATATGCTCGATACGCGTGATGCGATTGCGCTGCACGTCGATGCTCGCATACCCGCTCTCGAAGTCGTTCTATACGCGTTGAGATAATGGCCATGGATTATTTAGACGAAGAAACACTGGTCATAGATAAAGCATCAAAAGGCTCTGCGAATACAGAGTCTGACCACGCTTTCTCTAAATTGGTTGCGGTGCACTCCACCAGCACCCAAGAAGAGTTTCTGCGTCACTTTGATAAGGCAGAGAATCAACTGATCAACATCAGTAGTGATTTACTGACCAAAACACTCAAGATCTCAACGTTGTCTGAACCTGAAGATTTAACCGTTTTCCGAGAGCAGTTTATTCAGGGCATTAACGACATAAAGGCTCAAGCAACCGAGCTTACCTACCCTATTGCCGTTATCGATAAACTGTGCTTTTTGTACGCTGTAGTCATCGATGAATTCATCATCTACACCGAGTGGGGAGAGAAACGCGGCTGGGAAAATAAAACCTTACTTAGCGAACTGTTTGGCATGCGTAATGGCGGTGAGCTGTTCTTCTCTGTTGCTGAAAAAGCCGCAAGACAACCACACAAACTGATCGATCTGCTGGAGATCATCTACCTCTTCATCAATATTGGGTTCAAAGGCCAATATCGTGAAGGCGGCGCTGAACAGTTAAAAGCATTCGTTCATCAATTAGAACAAACCATCAGTCAATATCGTACCGCCAGTGGCGTTCACTGCCGCACGAAGGTAAAGCTACCTGACGTAAGAAAACCAACAAGACGTAAACGTTACTTCATTACTAGCTTGTTTTTCTTTTGTTTGATAGCAACCAGTATTGGTTTAACAGAGTTCTGGTACAACAAAACCCACGCACAGCGATCGCGTGATTTCACCTTTTTACCAAACTTTAGCCAACGCTACGTTCTTTCTGGAGAAATCAAAGACATTGTCTTCATCAGCCAAGATAATGACTTGGAAAACCCTCCTCGTCACGCGAGTAAAGCTGAGGCAGTAGAAGCCTCAAAAACAACTAACTTCACGCCAAGCTCAGCCAATTGGTTGGTGCAACTCGCGACGTTCTCAAGTAAAAAAAATGCCCAAGCTTTCATCAATAATCTATCTCCGTCAGCTTATGAGCCAATCATCTCACCTTACAAGAAATACTATCGAGTGATATTAAGAGCCAACACTTCAGAAGAAGCGAGAACAACCAAAGCTTGGTACGTAGAAAACGACCAAATAAACGCTATTATTGTTCGCACTTCTGCGCATGACTTAAACAAGGAAGAATCTAACTGATTATGCCGGATGCCAAATCAAACAAGTCAGGCAACGTTAAGAAAACAGTAGGCATTTCTGCCCTAGCCTCTGTCGCCTTTTTTACCGTCGCCTCTAGCGTCATTCTGTTAACACCGCTCAATGCTTATTTGGTTTGGGCGCTGACGACTATCGCCATCGTCTCTACGCTTATCGGCTTCATTTGCTATTGGGTGCTCATCAAACGCAGCGCAAAATCACAAGAAGAGTCTTTAGACAAAGAACTGATTCAGAAAAGACAAAAGCAATTAGCAAATCATTTTAAACGAATGATCAGCGGGCAAAAGCGTAAAACTCGCTTAACCAGCCGCTACGATCAACCGATCTATTTACTATTGAGTCAAAACCCAAACAAAGACAAAAGCATCATCACTCAAATGGGTTACGAAGCCTATAAGCTTGACGACTTCGGTAATGACATTGAATTCCCTGTTCTGTTTTGGGTCAGTGAGCATTCTATTTTAGTGTCGGTGAGTATGGGGGAAGACCAACATCCTGAATATCTAAAAACACTCAGTCAGTCTCTAACGGCATGGCGCCCAAGACAAGCAGCTAATGGCTTGTTGCTCACCACTGACGTCTCGTCACTACTGGAAAACAACGAACAGATAACACAACAAGCCGACGAGCTTAAATCGACAATCAAGACGTTCAATCAAGCTTTTGGTGTCAGCTTACCGATTTATAACGTCATCTCGAATATGGGCAGCATCAGCGACTTTTGTCAGTTCTTCTCTGCTTTTGACGAGTCGAAAAGAGATGAAGTATTCGGTGCTACTGCGCCTTACTCTGCACACGGTGGCATCGATGCGAACTGGTTCAATGATGAATACGATCATTTGATCAGTGAATTGATTGCGAACATGAGCAATGCATTAGCAGGTCAATTGAATCAAGATTATCGAAACTCTATTGCCAGTGCTCCTTTCCAGTTTGGACTATTGAAACAAAACCTTTGGCTGTTCCTCAATCGATTATACCGAGGTGAGCAACTTAGTGACGCACTGCAGTTCAGAGGCTTCTATTTCACTCATGATGGCCAAAGCGCTTCGCAATCCGACTTACTTGCGAGTGCGGTCTCTTATTCTGTAGGACATGAACACTACCAACAGAACGAGCAAATCCCTGTTAATCAGACCTTGTTTGCCCAATACCTCATGACACACGTGATCCTATCGGAACACGAGTTAGTCGGCGTAAACAAACGCAAAGAGAACACCTTGTTGGTTAACCAAGTTCTGTTCACGCTCTCTTGGATTGGTTTACTCGCAGCCGTGTTATTGGTGATTAAGTTCGACTTTGATTTCCAAAATCAACGTGAGACCAGAGCGGATGTAATGCTCGAACGTTATAAAGAAGCAATCTCGGCATCGCCTTACGACATCGAGAACATGGCTGACAATATTCCGAATCTGTTCTCGCTGCAGCGAATCTATAACCTCTACAAGCAGCCCGAGCCTTGGTATAGCTTGCCGTTTATGCCGAACCCTAGCATCAAGGAAGAAGTCGAAGAGGCCTATTTCACTGAGCTACAACAAGTGCTTATCCCTTCGATGGAAAATACGATCGAGAAAGACCTATTTGTGTACGTAAACCTTGAAGACCAATCTCAGACGCTGTCTCTGCTTAATAACTACCGTTTACTTTTCAGCAAAGACAGAACCAATGTCCAAGAGCTTAAAAACTACTACGTTCGTACGCTACAAGACCAAGGAGAGGCAGATAGCGTCAACATTGCTCAGCTAGAAGTACTGTTGAATGACATCTTTGCACGTAACCTGACGCCAATTAAATCGAACCATGATTTAGAGAGCTTAGCCAAGAAAGTCATCACCCAGACGGGCATTGAAACTCTGTTGTATGAACATATCCAAAGTTCTACGACCTACGCAAAGCGTGTCGATATTCGTGGTGAGTTAGGTGAGAACTTTGGTTCAGTACTCCAGTTCTCACCAAGTTACGCCGGCTACTTAGTTCCTTATATCTATACACCGACGGGTTTTAACGAGCTCGATTTATCGGTCAACTCCCCGACTCTTAAATCGGCTTTGCAGTCTTATGAGGGCGTTGCCGGTGCTTACCCTAGCGCACTCGAACTTCATCGAATCAGCCGAGAGTTGAAGCAAACCTACCAGAATGATTACATTAACTATTGGCGCGATTTAGTCCGTAATGTCGAAGTCAAAGAAGTGGCCGACCCTACGCAATTAAAGAATACGTTAACGACCCTGTCGGAAGCCAGTAATAACCCACTAGTCAGTTTGTACTCGACGATAGCTAAGTACACCTATGTAGAACTAGAGATACCAGCCAAGGATGATAAGGAACAAGATCCTGCAAGCATGCCGATTCAAGACCCTGATAAAAAAGAATCCGCTCGTCAGATATCTCTTAGTTTCCAAGCATATAAAAAGCAGGTTTCTGCCAATGACCAAGGTAAGAAGTCCATCGACAACCTACTGACCGCCTTTATTAATGCTAAAAAGTGGGGAGACAAGTTTTACGAGACCAAAGAGCCACAAAAGGTCGCCTTTGAAACACTGTCTGTGACGTTGCAAGCTGGCAATCCGATTGCGTCGCTATCAAGCCTCTCCAACAATCATTTAGCGGTCGCTGAAGAGCTGATTAATAAGGTGGTACACCAGAGTAATGAGACGGTAATGTCACTGGCTCACGACTACCTGAATACTGCGTGGTCGAAAGAAGTGTATCAACCTTACCAACAGCGATTGGCTTCGTTTTATCCGTTCAACCGAAAATCTAAATCAGACGTGAGTGTCGCGGATGTTAAAGCCTTCTTCGTTACTAATGGCATCGTCGATAAATTCTCTCAAACTCGTCTAAACGGATTTATCAAAAACAGTGACGAATCCCCCTACTTACCGGGACTGTTGCCAGGTACAGGGTTATCCATTACACCTGAAGTTTGGACAATGATTGATAAGGCCGCTGATATAAAGAACGCCCTATTCTTAGCTGATCCATCGAACATTCTGATCAATTTCCAACTGAAAGCCGTCGATATGACGCCAAACATCACGGAATTTTCGATCATTTCAGATAAGCCTATCTTTACCTATCGTCATGGCCCAATACTATGGAGCCAACAATCATGGCAAGGTGACGCGAAGTTTATCGAGAAGTTAGGCATTCAACTTAATGCTCAGGATTCTACAATTGGCCAGAACACCGTAAAAGGGACATGGAGTTGGTTCCGCTTGTTTGAGCCAAACGTGAACTTTACCTCTGCACAAGACACTCAGGTTGAGTTTGTATACGGTGACAGCAAAGTAAAACTGACCATCAAAACTCAAGGTCAATCGAACCCATTTGTTCCCGGTTTCTTCTCTGGATTCTCACTGCCAAGTGGGATCTAATAACGCACTTTCAAACAGCTCGTCTTGTCCATCAAGGCGAGCTCAAGCTTCTGGGGATGATATATTCTCAAAAACGGACTTGAACGATGAAAAGCTTCTGCCAGTGTTCAAAGCTCATGGATACACTAACCTCTCTCGTTTAAGTTCACGGGTTTTCAAAGCCCAACACCCTAGTTGGGGGCTGGTTACCATTAAATACGCTCAAGAGCTAAAGCACCGTCACTTTCTAAAACAAGAAGCTGAGTTTCTGTATTCAAATACCAATTTCAATACCGACTCTAATAAAAAAGATATCTGGCCGAACTATTGTGATTACTTTTCTAACCATAAGAGTGACTGTTTAGTTCTTTCTTACATGAATGGTAAAACACTGCTAGAGATACAAGCAGATTCAGATTTGGCGGAATGCTTATCCTCTCACTGGATTAGCGCTTTAGAATCTACAATTAACCAAGTCCACAAGTTAGGTTTCGTCCATGGGGATATTAAGCCATCCAACATCGTATTCAGCCCACAAGGACAAGCTCAACTCATCGACTTTGGCTCTGTTACTAACGTTGGTACTGAACGTGAACAGCTTCGCTTTAACAGTTACACACCTCGGTACTCTAGACAGCACTTGCTCACAAGCAAACTTGACGATTGGTTCTCTCTTGCGGTTACGTTAGAGGAAGTTTTAGATGATGTAGCCCTACCCAGCCGCTATCAAGTTCTCCTGAAACAGCATAGATAAACCAGTCATATCTGTATTTTTATCTTTAGGAATCGAAAAAGCGAATGATCAATCATCCGCTTTTTTGTTCGCTTTAATTCAAGCCAACTTGGCCCATGCTATGAACACAATGAGCTGAGTGATGCAGGTCGCTCTTTTATTCTGTTCATTTGGTTGTTCAAATAGCTTTGTTATTCAGGTATTAGAAGCGATTCCAACCCACCAGCAACGGTTGCGGCTAGTGCTTTGGGGGCGAGGCTTTCTTTCACGCTCTCTTTGATAGTTGTGCCATTAAAGAAGTTCTTAACCTGCTGCTTTCTTACCGCCTTAGAAAATGCTTTCTCATCCGTTCCCGGAATAAAGTTCGGTTCACCACGCGCCGCATTTAACGCTTGTTTCACACCCGGTTTATTACTCTCAAGCGCAATTTCACTGTTGGCAATAAACGCCTTGGCCTCTTCTTGCAATGTGGCATAAGCACTTAAGGTCGACTTCTGGAAAGATAACTTAATCACTGAAGGATCAGTATTCACCTTGCGTCCAAACTTACGCTTAATTCTTCGAGTTAAGCGAGTCCTCATATTAGGCGGTGGTGGCGTTATGTCGGTAATAGAAAGGAAATTGTATGGTGAACTATAGCAAGGCATGCAAACCATGTAGGAAGCGATAACGGGGATCTCTTCCATCTTCATTTTGAACCAATCTCGGAAGAAGTTTGCGCCAATTACGTCTCGCTTCTGATTTAGCATCACGCACTCTTGCTTAAACTTGCGGAACTTACGCTCCATGACCCACTTGTCGTATAAACCGCGGAAAAAGTTGAAGATAGAAAGAACCGCTTTAACAATACTGGTTACCGTAGCGCCAATTCCTGAACTGGCTAAGTTAATCGCAATGACACCACCATGAGCCAGTGCAATCATTGAATCTTCGATCGCAACTGCACGGATCTCACCACGAATTTTATCAATCACATCAGCACCAACACGCGTCGTTGTCATTGAGCTCAGGTGACGGGTTTTGTGGTTGTTAACAGCTTTACCCAACGCCGAGTAAATTCTCGTCGCGGCTTCTTTAATATCATCGATTGCAGGCGCTAAATCAGCAAAGATTCGCTTTACCAAGCTTGGAATCATACTCAATATCTGAGCTTTAATATCATCCATCGCGATACTGGTAATGCTTTTTGCGTAATCGAGGAATTTTTCTTTTATCTGCTCGGTGATGTTTTCAATCATACCAGCAAGGCTTGTTCCACTCCCTGTCACAGCCTCGGTAATGGTGCCTGTTAAGCTGTCTACTTCTGTTGCGGCGGCAACCGCAATCTTAACCTTATCTACTTTAGTCACACCCACCAAATCTGCATTCGCAAATAGCGATAGCATGTCTTTCTGAATGATGGTCAGCCCTGTATTCGGCATCGTACGTTCTCCCTGTAACAAGTCCACGTTAGATTTGAAAAGTTACTTGAACGACTAAGTCCCTCTGAATCATTAGGTCTTAGCAAACTAAACCCTGAACTATTCAACCTTGATCGCACTACTACACGATCCATGTAGTTATTCTTTGTTAAATAAAGGTTAACATATAAAATATCTATTCATAGAAAGGTGTACCATTATTTCCTTTTGGATTCCAAAACCAATAATTAACCCTCCTGAAATCATGCATTTCCACCAAATTCCACTACGCTTTACTAGCATAGAACATAGCAATCTGATTAAATTTTTTAGGGACGAAAAATGAATCAAATTACGACAGATAAACCCATTATTTTGGTTGTTGATGATATCCCAGACAACATCCACACTCTATCTGGGATCCTCAACGACGATTTTAAAATCAAAGCCGCTACATCAGGCGAAAAAGCGTTAAAGATAGCCTCTTCCTCGCCAAAACCTCACCTCATTCTTCTCGACATCATGATGCCTGAAATGGACGGTTACGAAGTCTGCCAAAGGCTAAAAAGCGACCCTGTCACCTCTGATATTCCCGTCGTCTTTGTTACGGCGAAAACAGACGTGATCGATGAACAAAAAGGGTTTGAATTAGGGGCGGTGGACTACATAACCAAACCCGTTAGCCCGCCGATCGTGAAAGCTCGTGTCGCGACACATATTTCTTTGTATGACCAAAACCTTGCACTGTCACGTAAAGTCCGACAAAGAACAGAAGCGCTCGAGATGAGCCGACTTGAGATCATTCGTAAGCTTGGCCGAGCAGCTGAATACAAAGACAATGAAACGGGAATGCACGTCGTTAGAATGAGTTACTACTCAAAGATCCTTGCTCAGCAGTTAGACGTGGGGGAAGAATGGGTTGAGTTACTGTTCCAAGCAGCACCGATGCATGACATTGGAAAAATTGGCATCCCCGACTGCATATTAGGCAAACCCGGAAAGCTTGATGCAGATGAATGGGCAATCATGCAAACACACGTCACCATTGGCGGGGATATCATTGGAGACAACGACTCCAAATTGCTGAAACTCGCTCAAGAGATCGCCCTTTACCACCACGAGAAATGGGATGGTAGTGGCTACCCTCATAAACTGTCTGGCGAAGACATTCCTCTAAGTGCTCGTATTGTTGCCATTGCCGACGTATTCGATGCCCTAACGAGCGAACGCCCGTACAAAAAAGCTTGGTCGATTGAAAAAGCGATTGAGTTAATACAAGAACAAGCTGGCCTTCACTTTGATCCTAACTTAGTTCCGATCTTCATTAGCAAGCTCGATGAGATGCTAACCATCAAAGGCTCTTTTACTGATGAACCAGACCACTAAGTTCGCTGGTACTTTTTAAATACAGGTACTTTATGAATACTGTTTCCAGATTTGCATCTGATTCTAAAAAAATACTCATCTCTTTTATTATTGCCACCATAGTGCTGTTCTCGGTGGCGGTTGCCGCATGGTTCAACCTAAACAATCGCTTCGTCGGCATTGAAGACTACGCGGTAAGTACTCAATTACTTACCTCCCTCGACAAGCTTCGCGTTCACGAACTCTCTTTTAGCAACGAGCGTATACCGCTATCTGCGCAACTCTTTTATAAAGAAGCAGAACTGTCAAAGGAGTTGGTCAGTACCTTTGCGGCTCATAACCAAAATCCGCACGCAGAAATATCGCTCACTGGATATATAAATCAATTCATCAAATACGCTGGCTTGATTGAGTTGAGCGAGAAAGCTCGTGATCGAATGAACCGAAAATCGCTAGCGGCAACAGATCTGCTTACTGAAATGCAAAGCTCTCACAAAGACACGATCAATACGGTTAGCCAAGACGTCAAACAACTTAGAATATTAAGTGAAGGTCAAGCCGATAGAGTAATGAAAATTGGTGGGCTCACAACACTCAGTGCCAAAGTTCAAAACTTAGAAAAGGAGTTTCTGCTGACTGGTTCGCCACAAACATATGCGTTGACCAAGATTGAAATCCAGAAGGTATCAGCATTAATTACTCAGCTTAAAAACGAGGTCACAGATCCGCAAGGCGCGGAGTTACTGCAAACCGTCCAACAAGCTCAGAACCGTTACTACACTAACCTAGTTCAGCTACAAGGCTTGTCGAGCTCAGCAGTACAACTCAAAACATCAATCACTAAGCAAGTATCTCGAAGCGGTATTGAGCTATCACGTGCTTCAACGGCGCTTAACTCACAGCAACAAGGCTTGTTAACCGACCTCAACAAAGAGATAGGGAATGCTCAATCTCGCCTTTCATCTCAGCTTTCAATCGGTGAAAACCTGCTTATCATTCAAACGCTGTTAAGCCAATCCGAGCAGCTTAATCGTGATTTTTCGTTAGCTAAATCAGCTGATCAATCGGTGATATCAGAACAAGTCTTTACTTTGATCGGTGAAATGCAATCTGTGTCACTCGCAGCGGCTGACATACTGACGTTATACGCACCTGAAATGAAAATCACCGCGTTTGATCAGCACGTAACATTTTATGAGGCTGAGTTTTCTAACCTAGCCAGAGCTCAACTGCTTAGCCATCAAGTATTGAAAGAGATGAACGCTAATTTCACTCAACTGCATGACTTGGTTGCCAATGCTTATATGTCCGAAAGTGATAATGTCAAAGACTCTTCAAGCGTCTCATCACACCTTGCTATTGGTGGCTTAATATTCTTTTTGATCATTTTGTTTATGGGCCTGCTAGCCAACAAAGCGCATTCAGCCCTTGAGCACTTTGCAACAAACTTAGCCGTTGCACGTGACGAAGCTGATGCTGCCAATCATGCTAAATCGGATTTCTTAGCCAACATGAGCCATGAAATTCGCACGCCAATGAACGCCATCATCGGCATGAGCTACTTGGCGCTGAAGACCGACTTAACTAAGGCACAACGTAACTACATCCACAAAGTGAAGCTCTCTTCGGACACCCTACTCGGTTTGATCAACGACATTCTCGACTTCTCTAAAATCGAAGCAGGTAAATTAGACATCGAAAACGTCGATTTCCATCTCGAGAACGTACTAGACAACATTACTAACTTGGTTGGCCTACGAGCTTCTGAGCGTGGTTTAGAGCTACTTATCCAAGTCGATAGAGATGTACCAACCAATCTGATTGGTGATCCGCTAAGGCTTGGTCAGATCTTGATTAACCTCAGCAATAATGCCGTTAAATTCACCGAGAAAGGCGAAGTGAAAATTTCTATCTCTGTTGAAGAAAGAGATGGTGACGACATAAAACTGAATTTTGCTGTCTCTGATAGCGGAATAGGTATGACACAAGAACAAGCCGCTAAACTGTTCAATAAGTTCACTCAAGCAGACAGCTCAACCACACGGAAATACGGCGGAACAGGCCTAGGCTTGGCGATCAGTAAGGAGCTTAGCCAGCTCATGGGTGGGGATATTCAAGTCTCGACTGAGCTTGGCAAAGGCTCAACCTTCTCATTTACGATCGCAACTCGCGTTAGTCACTCGATTACCCAAAACCGAGTGGTGGTTCCCGCTTCGATTAATCATCTAAAAGTGCTGGTTGTTGATGACAACTCCAGTGCGCGCTTGATCGTTGGCGATATTCTAGAGTCTCTAAAACTCACTCCAACGTTAAGTGCCTCTGTTGATGAAGCGTTAGTGGAATTGCACACCGCAGATGCTAACAATAAGCCCTTTGATCTGATTATCTCGGATTGGAAAATGCCTAAACGCGACGGTGTTGACCTATTGGAAGCACTCAATCACGGCTTATCTCTAAGTAAAGAGCCGAAAATAATGATGCTCACCGCTTATGGCCGAGAAGAGTTAGCCGAGGCCATTACCAAAAGAGGATTCGAGGTCCCGAGTATTTTAGACAAGCCTATCACCTCTTCTCACCTCTATGACTCCATCGTTTCGCTGTATGGACTTGATTCAGATCGCGTCTCTCGTAGCGAATTGGAGCAACAGAATCAGCTTGCGAATGTTCAACAACTTGCTGGTGCTAACATCTTGTTGGTTGAAGACAACGAGATAAACCAAGAGCTCGCGACAGAGCTGTTAGAAGGCCAGCAGATTAAAGTCACCATTGCTGAGAATGGCCAGCGTGCAATAGAGCTTTATCAACAAGCCATTACTGATGATACCCCTTTCGATGGCATTTTGATGGACTGTCAAATGCCAATCATGGACGGGTATGAAGCAACAGAGCATATCCGCAACGAGATAAAAGACACTCAAACCCCTATCATTGCGATGACAGCAAACGTGATGGAACGAGATAAAGAGAAAGCACTCAACTGTGGGATGAGTGACATTATCGCAAAACCCATTGATGTCGGCTCTATGTTCGCAACCTTGGCAAACTGGGTTTCACCGTCTAACCCCGTGCAGTTCAATGTTTCGTTGCAAGACTCCACCAATACTCTACAAAAAGAAAACAACGCAAAAAAAGAACCCGAGGCGTTACCTGTCATTATGGGTCTTGATACCAAAATGGGATTGATGCGGGCAAGTAACAATCACAAACTCTACATGAAGTTATTGAAACGATTTGTTGAGGCTTACTCTGACGAAGATATCTTAACTACTGAGCTATCAAGCAGTACACAGCAGCGTTACTTACACACCCTTAAAGGTGTTGCAGGAAACCTAGGTGCGAGCGATTTACATAGCTTGTGTGAAAAACTGGAGTCCGAACTTACCGATGACGAACTAAAAGAGAAGGTCATCAAAACCACGATTACGTTAAGCCAACAGATCGCACACTCGCTCGCTCAGTCAGATCAAACCCATAAAGATCCTGAAGAACAACAGGCAAATTCGGATTCCTCGCCTAATCAGCCAAACGTGAAGCTGTACCGTCAATTGCTGGAAGCCGTTGCCAACGATGATACTGAAGCACTCAACATCATTCTTAACATTGAAGATGGTGCAGTGGTGGGTTTATCTCCTTCTGAGTTCAAAAAGTTAGAAAGCGCACTAGAGGAATTCGACTTCGATACCGCCACTGAACGGCTAAAAAGCTCACCACTCGCGAGCTCTTCGTGAAAATGAAAAGACGAGATTTGTTCTAGTTTACAAACAATTAAAGAGAGCCCTAGTGGCTCTCTTTTTTCATCTGTCTCCAACAGTAAGGACATCCTCACCTCTCCGTGATGCGTATTTCGGCTGATGTGACCCCTAGTTTCGTTTTTAATCGACCACCTTTTTAAGCCTCTCTTTTCTCTTCCTTAGTTTTACTCCAAGTGGTCGATTTAAGCCAGTTTTCTCATTGATTCCCCTCGTAACTCGATTCTATGACTTTGATGAACCAACCTATCTAAGATCGCATCAGCGATCGTCGAGTTGTCGATCATCTCGTGCCATTCTTTTACAGGTAGTTGGCTGATAATGATTGTACTGCACTCTTGGTATCTATCTTCTAGCACTTCGAGAAGATTACTTGCATGCTCTTGGCTGAGTTTTTCCATTCCCCAGTCATCGATAACCAACAGTTTTTTCTTAGACAAGCTCAGTAGCAGCTTTTGATAGCTGCCATCAAGGCGGCTACTACTCAGGTCATCAAGTAAACGATTTAGGCGATAATAACGACTTGGGCAGTGTTGCTCACACGCCTGCTCGGCGAGCGCACAAGCAACATAGGTTTTACCTGCACCTGTTGCACCTGTAATCAGGACATTCTGTCGCTTTTGTAAATAAGTGCCTGATAATAACTCTCCCATCATTGCTCTTTTTAAGCCTCGTTCTGGGCGGTAGTCCAGTTGATTACCGCTAGCGCTTAGGCGCAGCTTGGCTTGCCGTTTAAGTCGTTGGATTTTGGTTTGATCTCGGTTCACTATCTCATGATCAAGGATGAGTCCTAACCTTTCTTCAAAGCCAAGTTCAGCATAGGTCGCGGGGTGTATCCTTTGCTGTTCCAGTGCATCAGAAGCATGACTTAGGCGTAGTGATTTTAACTGTTGGATTATTGCGTCCATATTGTTTCTCCTAGTGGTAGTAGTTGGAACCACGAACATTAGTGTGTTTAAGGTTTGGGGTATCAGTGGAAGGCTGAGAGAGAGTGCCTTCTCGATGGTTCTTCAATAAGTTTTTGACGAAGCCAAGGTATGGCTTCTCTGTCACTAAGGCATCTCGGCAAGCTTGTTCTAACCGTGCGTCTGAGTGCTTTTTGGCAAGACTTAGTAACCCAAAGCAACTTCTAAAGGCCAATGCTTCATGCTCTGGGCGTTTGAGCAACATCTGAGTCAGTTCACCTGTGGCTGGCCCAATAGATTTTCCCCAACGGATAAAACGCTCGGGTGTCCATGATTGGTATTGATGGTTGCTTGGCATATGCTCGTAAACGGTAGAGAGACCATATTCTTTTTGGCTTGTGCAGTGGTGAGCAACAATGCTCCCTTTGTGGTAGATACGTATTATTTGATGCGTTGCTTCAAGCTCAACTTGTTGCCCAACAAGTTGGTGCGGCACAGAGTAGAAGTGCTTTTTATATTGAATGTGATAATCAGGGGAGACGGTTGCTCGTTTAGTTTCGATATACACATATGGTTGCGATGGCAGTGGTTTTAACGCTGGACGGTCAACTTTGTTGAACAAGTCATGTCGATTGACACCAAGCTGTTTCATCTCTCGTTGGTTTAAGTCATGCATCAGCTTTCGGATAGCCAGGTTCAGCTCAGCCATTGTATAGAACACTTGGTGGCGAAGGCGCATCATTATCCAGCGCTCTACGATGAGAACTGCGTTCTCAGCTTTGGCTTTATCTTTAGGCTTGTAGGGCCTGGCTGGCATCACAGCAACGCCGTAATGTTGTGCCAGTTTTCGGTAGCTCTCATTGAGGATAGGGCTATGACAGTCTGCTTTCGTTACAGCAGATTTCAGATTATCAGGTACAAGTAGATTCGGAGCACCACCAAAGTGATTAAAGGTATTCACATGAGCCATGAGGAAGTGTTCAAGCCCTTGGCTCTCACTCGCCTCGACATAGGTGTAATTTGACGCTCCTAAAGTGGCGACAAATACCTGAGCATGTCGGCATTCTCCTGTATCTGGATTCACAACAGGGATCGTTGGGCCACAGTAGTCAATGAAGAGCTTGTCACCAGCATGGTGAAGTTGGCGCATACTGCGTTTTTGTGTCTTTAGCCAACGTCTATACAGTTCGCAGAACTGTGTATAGCCATAGGCTTTGTCTTGATGCTGATGACAATACTCTTCCCAAAGCAAAGCTTTAGTCATCCCTTTACGCTTCAATTCTAAGTAGCAGAGAGTGAAATCAGGCATCACTTTATGCTGAGAAGATGAGCGACCATCAAACAAAGCTTGGGTGACTTGATTTTCATGATGAGTCTCTTCCAGTGGCCACGTGAGGCCACTGGATTTAAATCGGGATAGATGCTGGGATACAGTGGAATGAGCAATATTGAGGCAAGCGGCGATCTGTCGATTAGAAAGATTGCACTCGTATCGGAGGCGTAAGATTTCCTTAATTTTATTCATTGGCATTCTCTTTTTCGGCATGATTTATCCTTAGTGCTCTCAACATGAAAGACTCAGGTTAAACCTATTGATTTAAAAGAGAAAAGAGGTTTATTTCGGTAAATCGACCATCGATTTCGGAAACACACCGAAAAGTGGATGATTAAAACCGAAATGAGTGGTTGGTTAAAAACGGATTTGGTGGTCGATTAAAACCGAAATAGGCGGTCGGCTAGCTCCGAAATATGCACCGTGAACTTTATGAACTTTATTCACCCAATGTTCTTTATCCTCAATATCTCCGCATTAAAGACAATTCTTTAACACACCGTTAACTTTAACTTCATCTGCTAAGCAATACCCTACTCGTGTGTTTAGCAGCTGGATATAAAACATAAGTTTCTCTCCATTGAAGAGATCCCCTACATAAGGAACGTGAACCATGTTCAAGGCACTGAAACCTACTCTTGCGGCTTCTATCATCGCAACAACCTTTTCTTTTAACACTTTTGCTGCTGACGTAGAGAAAATCCACTTCCTAATCCCTGGCGGCGCTGGTGGCGGTTGGGATATGACAGCTCGTGGTACGGGTGATGTATTAGTGAAATCCGACATCGTAGAAAATGTCTCTTTCCAAAACTTGTCTGGTGGTGGCGGTGGTAAAGCCATTGCACACCTAATCGAGACGGCTCAACGTCAAGAAGACACGCTGATGGTGAACTCAACACCTATCGTAGTGCGCTCGCTGACCGGTATTTTCCCTCAATCTTTCCGCGACCTAACACCAGTTGCAGCAACTATTGCTGACTATGGCGCAATCGTTGCGTCTGCGGATTCGAAGTACAACACTTGGGAAGACGTAGTAAAAGAATTCGAAAGCAACCCACGTAAAGTGAAAATCGCAGGCGGTTCGGCTCGTGGCAGCATGGATCACCTTGTTGTAGCGGCAGCGTTCAAAGGCGAAGGTTTTGATGCGAAGAAAGTGCGTTACATTGCTTACGATGCAGGTGGTAAAGCAATGGCAGCTCTATTATCTGGCGAAACGCAACTGCTTTCGACAGGCCTTGGTGAAGTACTAGAAATGTCTAAATCAGGCCAAGTAAAAGTATTGGCAGTAACGGCACCAAAACGTCTTGATGCGGCACCAAACATCCCAACACTAACTGAGTACGGCAACGAAACAGTATTTGCTAACTGGCGTGGCTTCTTCGCTGCACCAGGCACTAGCCAAGCAAAAATCGACGAGTGGAATGTAGCACTTGGCAAAATGTACAAAACTGATGAATGGCAAGTGGTTCGTGACCGTAACGGTTGGATTGACAACTACAAAGCTGACAAAGATTTTTACGCCTTCCTAGAAGACCAAGAAAAACAGATGGGCGACCTGATGCGCGAGCTTGGTTTCTTGAAATAACCAGCAACCATAGAGGGTCTATGCGCCCTCTTACTCTTTCCTTGTTTCGCCGTACATGAGTTAACTTCAAACTCCTTTGTTTATTCGTAGACGTATTACTAACGCTTGCCGATTCGTTGTAAACGCAAGTGGCTGATAAACCAGTACCGTAATTCGCTTACCTTTGGTTAGTGATCCCAGACATTCTTCATTAACTCGCTCATGTACGGCTTTTTTACTATTTATACCACCCCAAATGGAGTTGGATATGTCGGACTTACCAACCAAATTTCTGAGTAAGGAATCTTTGCTTTCAAAGGATCGCATCGGAGCCATGATCTTTATGCTGGCGTGCTTGTGCTATGGCTACCAAACCACGCTAATTCCTTTGTTTCCCGGTGACGAGTACGAACCCTTCACTGCAAGAACTTTACCTACCCTATTAACGTTTATCGGCATCGGCCTGTCATTGATCCTACTAATTACAGGACAACCGGACCAGAAGGTTTCATGCGACACAACGCCGTTGAACTGGAAGCTGCTCATTGGCTTTTTAGTGTTAATGGCTTTGTACGGTGTTGGACTGACTTATCTTGGCTTTGTTTTAGCAACCAGCTTCTTCTTGCTCGCTGGCTTTTACCTATTGGGTGAGCGCCGTAAATCTGTTCTATTTGGCGCGTCATTTCCTTTCGTTATCGCGTTCTTTTTGTTATTAACTCAAGGCTTAGATATCTACCTAGAGCCTGGTTTAATCTTCACTCTTTGGTAGGGATAACATTATGTTAGACGGAATTTTACAAGGACTTTCTACCGCTGTGATGCCAATGAACATCATGATGGTCATTGTGGGCTGCTTCGTGGGTACCTTTATCGGGATGCTACCGGGGCTCGGTCCAATTTCAGCAATCGCACTGATGATCCCTATTACTTACGGCCTTGATCCTTCTTCAGGTCTTATTTTGATGGCGGGTGTCTATTATGGCGCGGTATTTGGTGGCTCAACGTCATCAATCTTAATCAATGCTCCGGGGTGTTCCTCTACGGTAGTAACAGCATTCGACGGCTACCCAATGGCGCAAAAAGGCCAAGCTGGTAAAGCCCTTGCCCTTGCAGCCTATTCTTCTTTTACTGGTGGTACGCTTTCTGCAATTATGTTGTTGATCGCCGCACCAGCTCTAGCAAGCGTGTCATTAAGCTTCCAGTCTTCTGACTACTTTGCACTGATGCTATTAGGTTTATCAGCAGTAGCGGCGTTTGCAGGTCCAGGTCAGGTCATCAAGGCTTGGATGATGACTATCTTAGGTTTGATGTTATCAACAGTGGGTATCGACAAAGGTGTCGGTGTAGAACGTTTCACATTTGGTCTAACGGATCTTATGGATGGATTCAGCTTCCTGCTTCTTGCTATGGCAACCTTCGCTTTAGGTGAGACTTTGATGGGCATTTTGAAACCTGAGAAAGACACCAGCGGCGAAGAAAGCCAAAAGATGGCCGATATTGGCAGCATGAAAGTGACCAAAGAAGAGTTCAAAGAAGTCGCACCCGTTTCGATTCGTTCTTCGATCCTTGGTTTCTTTACTGGTGTTCTACCTGGTGCTGGTGCAACGATTGCCGCTTTCTTAAGTTACGGCATGGAGCGTAGCCTCGCGCCAAAAGACAAACAGAAAGAATTTGGTAAAGGCAGTATTCGTGGTCTTGTTGCACCAGAATCAGCAAACAATGCGGCATCAAGTGGTTCATTCGTTCCACTACTGACACTTGGTATTCCGGGGTCTGGTACTACAGCAATCATGTTAGGTGCATTGATTGCTTATGGTATTCAACCGGGCCCTCGCCTGTTTGTTGAACATCCAGATGTATTTTGGTCGGTAATTATCTCTATGTACTTCGGTAACATTGTACTGGTTATCTTAAACCTACCGTTGATCCCATATATCTCTAAACTGCTTGCTGTACCAAGAACAGTACTCCTGCCAATGATTATCTTCTTCTCAATCACTGGCGTGTACTTGGTGTCTTTTAACACGATGGATGTGTTTGTAATGCTCATTGTGGCAATGGCGGCGATAGCGTTAAGGCTGGCCAACTTCCCACTCGCACCGTTACTGCTTGGCTTCATATTAGGTGGTTTGATGGAAGAGAACTTGAGACGCGCACTGATGATCAGTGATGGCGAACTCAGCTTCCTTTGGGAACGCCCTATCACCATGACATTCACTATCTTGGCGGTATTAGTTCTCTCTAGTCCGATTCTTGTGAAGCTGTTCAAGAGCTTTAGAGCAAAACCAGTTGAAGTTTAGGCTCAGAACATCACTTACTTAAACTAAATAAAAGGAGCCTTAGGCTCCTTTTTTCGTATCCGTTATTTCAAAAAAACACAGATCTAAGATGGTAGCAAACTCACAATCCGACTCCTGAAAAACACATATCCCTGATATTAATAACAAAATCAAGTAAGGTGATTCATAATTTAACGCATTGGATTCTAAAACTATGGATTGGTTGATTCTATTCTTGTCAGGCGTAATTGGCGGCGTGCTTAACTCTATTGCAGGAGGAGGCAGCTTCATCACCTTCCCTGCTCTATTGTTTGCTGGCGTGCCTCCTATCGCAGCCAACGCGACCAATACCTTTGCTTCATGCGCAGGTTACATCAGTGGTGCTTATGCACTGCGCCATGAGATCCAATCTGGCACCAAACAACTCAAACTTGTTGTTGGGCTATGTGTAATTGGCGGCGGTATCGGTGCATTTTTACTACTACACACACCAGAAACGCTATTTACTCAATCCGTTCCTTGGTTATTGCTGTTCGCTGCTCTGCTTTTTACCTTTGGTGGCACACTCAATAAATGGCTAAAGAAAGTAACCGCTAAACATAAGCACGCCACCAGCGCAGGCGCGTTCTTTTCCGCCGTATTACTTTTGATCGTGTGTGTTTATGGTGGTTATTTTAATGCAGGCTTAGGCATTGTGACATTGAGTTACTTGGCACTGGCTGGATATACCAATATCAACGTGATGAATGGCATCAAATTGTTGGTATCGGCATGTGCATCACTCGCAGCAATCGTGTTCTTTGTTATGAATGGTTCGATTGATTGGCCGTCAGGCATGGCCGTTTTGTTTGGGACATTGGTCGGTGGTTACTATTCGGCAAAAGTCTCGCGCCGCATTCCTCAACAATATGTTCGTACCACAGTGATCATTGCTAGCTTTTTCATCACCGCTTACTTCTTCTATGCTAACTAGGTTCTATACCAACTAGATTTTATGTTAAGTCGGTTATATGCCAGCTAGGTTTTATGCGAAATAGATTCTATGCCAACGAACTTGCATTCGAACGACTTCGTGCAGTAATCGCAGTTTCCGTTAGCAAAACACAACGTAAATCGTTAAGCGTTGAAAAGGTATCAAAGAAATCTCAAATGCCCCACTGGTTATTTTATGAACTATAAAATAGCCAAGCCCAAATGTGTGAGACGAGCCCTTTAATTAGCAAATTTGATAACAATTTAGACTGTTTTTTAGCCTTTATTTTGCCAAAGGTGGGATAATTCTCCTGTCGAAAGTGAGACTTCATTAGGAGGCGTTATGAACATTAAACTCGGTCATGTCATGTCATCAAGTCGGCTCATTTGCTTTGTCGCTTTTCTTGCTGCCACATTCGCGTGGATTCTAAAAATGCCCGCTCTGTTTTCTGTGTCAGCGCTATTCCTACTGATCAGCGCCATTGTCTATGTCGTTGACCTTTGGAAGAATCAAAGAAAGAATCGCGAAGCTTAAGGCAAACGACTAAAGCGACACACATTAAAAAAGGAGCGCTTAGGCTCCTTTTGTATTTTTCAGTCAAGGCTTCGTCTATCTGACGATGATCGACTTGCGCCTTTACATAGCGACGTTAAAACTAGCGACACCCTTTTACTAGTGACGCCTTTCTATTAACGACGCCCTTTTACTAGCGACGCCTATCTATTAACGACGAAAGTTACGACCGTTGCCGCCACGACGCTCTTTAAATGCAGATGCCGCTTTAGCTTGTGATGCTAGAATCGATTCAACCGTTAATTCCATTGGCTCACGAGGCTCTAACCCGTGACGGAATGTACGTGAACGCGGAGGCATCTGGTATTCAATATCAGAAGCTTTAGGCATGCGCTTGAAACGGTAAAGGTAGAAGTTCTCAACCTTCTCGCGAGCCCACTCTGTTTTCTTCAAATATTTAACGGCACTTGCTACTGTCGGCTTAGTGTTAAAGCAGTTCATGCGCATTGCAGCATCCAAAATTTCCCAACCGTAATGATCCACTAACTCAGTGATCATAGTGTCTAGCTTCAAGCCATGCAGAGGGTTGTTCTGTTGCAGTTCGATTCTTTCTTCTTCAGTCATAACATTACCTTTTCCAAGGCAACTAAAGGCCTTGAATTTACTCTAGAACACCGTCATCACTGACCGCTTCTAGCTCAATCACTTGGGCATTACATCCATTGCCCTTATCTATGCCTTTATGATGGCATAAAGCATGCTCGTGATCCTATTTATCTTTCAATTTAATTTTAAAATGGTCACTTACCATCCTGATGTTGCGTGTAATACAGCCATCCCTCTCCCAACGAAGGTTCTTCTCAGAGATCCAGCAAACTCGCGTAAGTTAACAAAAACCATGATAGAAGCATGAAATATCCCTATTTAAACTAATGAAATTTAAATTTATTAGAACGCAATGTTGCGAATTTACAGCACGGTGCTATGTTAAAAGTGATATAGAAACCTACAAATAACGATATTAAACAATGATATAACTATAAATAAAGGTTGGCTTTGACCATGTTTGACTACTCCAAAATCAGCAGAGTAGCCGCCCAAGATAAAGATATTATCGCCATCGTTGATGATCTCTTTCGGCTAGCTCGCGAACATTACCCCATACTGTCTAGGCTTTCGGTCGTGCTGTGCAGTGAAAATAGAGCATCGAATTACTTTGTATCGGACACTCTGTGCCAAGAAGCAGAACATCGATACGTTGAGCAAGAACTTAAGCCAGAATCGGCTTTGTCTCGAATGGCAGAGTCTTTAGACACTCGAATCGTCAACGACCTCACCACCATTAACCCAACCAAACAAATAGCTCACCTGCTCGATCTCGGCCATCAAAGCAGTTATACGACACCTATTCATCATCAAGAAAGTAATCTTGGGTTTGTATTTATCAATGCTTCATCAACGGGATTTTTTGCTAAGCAAACTATTCAGTGTGATATCGCCTATCTCACTCAAGTCATCTCTAGCCTCTTCGTCCAATGGTTTGAGCGGCAGCGTCACTTTCAATCCTCTTTAGCGATAGCTTTGAACATGGGTCATGCTCGAGATCCAGAAACTAAAGAACACCTTATTCGCATGGGTAAATACAGTGAACAAATTGCTCGCACGCTGTCACACACCAAAAGAGAAATCACACATCAGTTCATTCATCGAATTCGGTTGTATGCGCCCTTTCACGACATCGGAAAATATCGAATTCCAGATAAAGTGTTGTTCAGTAGCGCGCGCTTTAATGAAGAAGAAAGAGCCATCATGAACAATCACACCTTATACGGTGAAGAGATGATCAATGACGTGGTTGCCCTATCTTGCCATACCTCTATGTGTGCTGACGAAATACAGTTCATTAAAAATATCGTGCGTCATCATCACGAGCGATTTGATGGCACAGGGTTACCCGATGCTTTGAGTAACACGGCAATACCACTCGAAGCCCGCATCGTGACATTAGCCGATGTGTTTGATGCGCTAATGAGCAAAAGAGCCTATAAACATGCGTGGACACTCGATGAAGTGATGAAATACATTGAAGCGCACAACGGTTCAATGTTCGACCCAGAATGTGTTGAGGCCCTTAAACAGAACCTAGACGGCTTTATGGCAATTCGGGAGCAATACAACGACGACACACAACCTCATATAATGACGGCTTGAGCCTAAACGTCTTGGTTGTGTAGACCAAAGAAAACGCGAACCAACAAAAAAGGATGCCTATTGGCATCCTTTTTTTTCTAGTTTACAGCTGAAAGAACGAACGTGTTCTTAACTGATTCTAACTAACGATTATACGTCGTAAGTTGTAGAAGCAGTGTCGCCGCCTGTACCAGTCCAGTTTGTGTGGAAGAATTCACCACGTGGACGGTCAGTACGCTCGTAAGTGTGAGCACCGAAGTAGTCACGTTGAGCTTGTAGAAGGTTCGCAGGAAGACGAGCTGTTGTGTAGCCGTCTAGGAACGTTAGTGCAGAAGTCATACATGGCATTGGGATACCAGATTCCATAGACTTAGCTGCAACTTTACGCCAAGCGCCCATGCAGTTGTCTAGGATGCCTTTGAAGTATGCATCTGAACCTAGGAATGCAATCTCTGGGTTCGCTTCGTAAGCATCACGAATGTTGCCTAGGAATGCAGAACGGATGATACAACCGCCACGCCACATAAGTGCAACGTTACCGTAGTTTAGATCCCAGCCGTTTTCGTTCGACGCTTCACGCATTAGCATGAAACCTTGAGCGTAAGAGATGATCTTAGAAGCAAGTAGAGCCTGACGGATTGCATCAACCCACTCTTGCTTGTCGCCTTCAACTGGAGCAACAGTCTTACCGAACAGTTTCTCAGCTTCAACACGTTGGTCTTTAAGTGCAGACAGGCAACGAGAGAATACAGACTCAGTGATTAGAGTCAGTGGGATACCCATGTCTAGCGCGTTGATACCTGTCCATTTGCCCGTACCTTTTTGGCCAGCAGTGTCTAGGATCTTCTCAACTAGCGCTTCACCGTCTTCATCTTTGTAACCAAGGATATCAGCAGTGATTTCTACTAGGTAGCTGTCTAGCTCAGTTTTGTTCCAGTCAGCAAATACAGCCTGCATTTCGTCGTGGTTCATACCTAGGCCATCTTTCATGAACTGGTATGCTTCAGTGATAAGCTGCATGTCACCGTATTCGATGCCATTGTGAACCATCTTAACGAAGTGACCAGCACCGTCGTTACCAACCCAATCACAACAAGGCTCACCTGCGTCAGTTTTCGCTGAGATACCTTGGAAGATAGGCTTAACCGCTTCCCAAGCTTCAGGAGAACCGCCTGGCATGATAGAAGGACCGAAACGAGCGCCTTCTTCACCACCAGAAACACCAGTACCGATGAAGTGGATGCCTTTCTCGCGAAGAGCGGCAACACGACGGTTAGTGTCTGGGAAGTTAGTGTTACCACCATCAATGATGATGTCGCCTTTGTCTAGAAGTGGTACAAGCTTGTCGATGAACGTATCTACAACGTCACCAGCACGAACCATAAGCATCACTTTACGTGGCGCTTCTAGCTTCTCAACTAGCTCTTCTAGAGAATAAGCACCAACAATGTTAGTACCTTTAGCTGGGCCTTCTAGGAACTCGTCTACTTTAGCAGCAGTACGGTTGTGAGCCACAACTTTGAAGCCGTGGTCGTTCATGTTTAGGATAAGGTTCTGACCCATTACTGCTAGGCCAATTACACCGATATCACCTTTCATTATTTTATCTCCTTGCGGCTATTCGCACTTATGCGATAGCACTTGCTGCATTTGAATCTAGGAACCACTCTGTTTCGCCAGTTTTAGACTGGATTTTTGCTGCCGGGTAAGGCAGTTCTGAAGCAGGAGTTGTATGAATTTCTTTAACGATCTCAACTTTACCTGCACCCAGTACTAGGTAGCTGATTCGTTTTGCTGCTTCTAAAACTTTCGCCGTTTTAGAAACACGGATTTGGCCCGACTCTGGGTGAGAAGCTAATACAGATAGGTTCTCATCCTGGTAGTCAGTTGCACCCGGGAATAGTGAAGCTGTGTGGCCGTCTGCGCCAACACCTAGCAGAATCCAATCAAAAACTGGCGTGCCGTTTTCTGTTGGAATCACATCTGCCATTTCTTTCGCGAAACGTTCTGCTTCTGCTTTAGGCTCATCTTCACCACGGATGCGGTGGATGTTCTCTGCAGGCAGGTTTACTTGTGTAAACAACAATGCGTTTGCTTCACCGAAGTTGCTTTCAGCGTCGTCTGGTGCCACGCAACGTTCGTCGCCCCACCAGAAATGAAGGTTATTCCATTGAATGCCTTCTGCGTATGGTGCTTGAGCTAAAAGCTTGAAAAGCATTTTTGGCGTGCTGCCACCCGACAATGAAATGTGAACAGGTTTGCCCTGCTCGCTGTATGCTTTCATTTCGTTTGCTAGGTTTTCAACGACCAATTCTGGCGTTGCAAAGATCTTGTGGTTGATCATAGTTCGCAGTAATCCGTGTCTGTTAGGTTTTTACATGGGAAACGCCATGCGCGGCCATCACGTTGCAGAAGCTCATCGGCTTCTTGCGGGCCCCAAGTACCACAAGCATAGCCAAACAGTGCTTGAGGATCTTGTTTAAAGTCTAAGATTGGTTGAACGTACTTCCAACATGCTTCTACTGCATCGGTACGTGCAAACAGAGTCGCATCACCGTTCAGTGCATCAAGAAGAAGACGCTCATAAGCCGTTAGCATTTGAGTTTCAGGTAAGTCAGAGTAAGAGAAGTTCATTTTCACTTCTTTTGCTTTGAAACCTGCACCTGGCTCTTTCAAACCAAAGCTCATCTGAATACCTTCATCCGGTTGGATACGGATAATCAGTTTGTTCTCTGGTGCATCTTGACCAAATACTGGGTGAGGTGTGTTCTTAAAGTGAATCACGATTTCCGTTACGCGCGTTGGTAAGCGTTTACCCGTACGTACGTAAAAAGGAACCCCATTCCAACGCCAGTTGTTGATGTGTGCTTTAAGACCAATGTACGTTTCAGTACGAGAGTCATCTGCTACACCCGGCTCTTCACGGTAACCAGGCAAGTGCTGGCCACGAACGTCTGATGCCGTGTATTGACCTAGAACCAAATCTTTACGCAGGTCGTCTTCTTCCAGTGGTTTCAGACACTGAAGTACTTTAACCACTTCGTCACGAATTGAATCCGCATTGATTTGTGCAGGTGGCTCCATACCAACCATTGCTAACACTTGTAGCAGGTGGTTTTGGAACATGTCACGAACTGCGCCAGAACCGTCGTAGTATCCGCCACGCTCTTCTACGCCAAGGAACTCAGCACCAGTGATTTCAACGTATTCAATGAAGTTACGGTTCCAGAGTGGTTCAAACATCGCGTTTGAGAAACGAAGCACTAGAAGGTTTTGTACCGTTTCTTTACCAAGGTAATGGTCGATACGGTAGATCTGGTGTTCTTGGAAGTGATGATGGATCTCTTCATCCAGTGCTTGAGCTGATGCTAGATCGTAACCAAATGGCTTCTCAATGATAAGACGACGCCAGCCGTTCTTCTCATCGTTCAGGCCATGCGCAGCAAGGTTTGCTGGGATCACACCGTAAAGGCTTGGCGGGGTTGCCAAGTAGAACAATGTGTTATGGTTTTCGAATTGGTAGTCTTGCTCAAGCTTATCCAGACGTTGGGCTAGACGAGCGTAATCGTCTACATCTGAAGTGTTGATCGCTTGGTAATGCAGATGTTCAATAAATGCATTCAGCGTCTCTGGCTCAGTTTTTTCCATTTCCTGAAGAGACTTCTTCAGCTTCTCACGGTAAGACTCGTCGCTGTACTCAGTACGGCTCACTCCAAGAATCGCAAAGGATTCTGGAAGTTGATTGCTAGCATACAGGTGGTACAAGGCAGGAATTAACTTGCGGTAAGTTAGATCTCCCGACGCACCAAAAATAACGATGCTGCTGTTTTCAGGTATTACCATCATCTTTCCTATAAAAACAAGGTTTTTAGTATTCGCCAAAGGTATCAGCGACATACGAAAATAGATAATAGGTCTTGGCTATTACATCAATAGCGAGAGCCTATTACACTTGAGAATGCGTTTGGTAAACGAGGGTGAATGCTATCACCTCTATTCGGGACAGTATTGTCTATGAGTATTTGATTTACATCAACCACTGTGAAAGCAATCGATTAAATATTGACTCATTTCGAACAAATTCTAATCGATAGCGAAGTTCACAAAGGTAGAAATAGCAGTAAATCGGCATTCTCAAACATTGTAGTAAAGAAAGAATGCCATCTGGTCTGTTGAGTGAGTGGTAGATTGGTCTTAAAAAGTAGACCGTTCTTATTCAACTTGTTTTACAGTTAAAAATTTACGGGGTTGTGTTTGTGTTATCTGTCTTGTGGAAGTCACGTTTGTTGCGCGCGACTACTTTCTCGGCTTGTTGTAGCAACGTTCCGGTCGACCTACAGTGCCATAGTTTAAGTCTGCTACTAACTCGCCGGTAGTAATCAAAAATTCTAGGTAGCGTCTGGCCGTGGTTCGGCTCGCCCCAATACGTTCACCCGCCTCATCTGCGGTAATATCAGCGATGTCGGCTTGTTGAAAAATGGCTCTAATTTTATCAAGCGTTACGCCATCGATCCCTTTCGGTAACGTAGAGACCTTTCGAGAGTCAGCCTTAGCATTCGCTTGCAGCATCTTGTCGACCAAACCTTGGTTAAGATCCGATACACTTTCAAACTCTTGCTGTTGCGACTGATACTTTTTCAGTGCCGCTTCCAAACGAGGAAACATCACAGGTTTGAGTAGATAGTCGACGACTCCACCGCGCATCGCCTGTTGCAGGGTATCGACGTCTCGAGCTGCGGTAATCAAAATCACATCACAGCCCTGATTACTGCCGCGAACGTGGTTCAAAATATCAAGTCCGCATCCGTCTGGCAGATACACATCCAATAAAACTAAATCAGGTTTTAAGATATCTAACTGCATTAACGCTTCAGACTGTGTGGTCGCAATCCCGACCACATCAAAGCCTCCCATCTGTTCTAAATAACGATGGTGAAGCTCTGCAATCGCAATATCATCTTCAATGACCATGACTCTCGTGATTGCGTTCATTTATGCTCTTCCTTTAACCATTGTATTCCTGTCACGTTGATCTTCACTCGATCGCTCCGTGCTCAATTATTATTGTTCTTCTTTCGGCAAATACACCGTCATGCGTGACCCAAAATCAGGGTTATCAATCATTTCTAGTTGCCCTTGATAACGGTCAGCAAGTTGCTTAATAAGATACAAACCAACACCTCGGTTCTGCTTCGCTTTGCTCGATACGCCTTTTTCGGTAAGTGCATTGGTTGCCAAGTGCTTTGGTAGACCACACCCCTTATCTTCGACTTCCACAATGATTTCATTGCCAAAATCGCTGATCGACACATCGATTACGCGGCGAGCTGGTGCAATTTGTCCTTCTTGTTTAATCGCCATCATGGTGGCATCAAAAGCGTTATCGATAAGGTTGCCAAGGATCGTCACGACATCTTCAGCGTTTAACCAAGCTGGCAATGCCTCAAGCCTTGAGCCCTCTTCAACTTTAAGCTCTAAACCAATCTCTCGTGCTCGTTCTGTTTTGCCTAAAAGCATGCCCGCGATCAGTGGATCTTTCACCGTCTCTCTTAAGAACTCAATTAAGCTCTGGTAATGAGCGGTTTCTTGACCAATCAGCTGTTGAACCGAGTCCAACTCACCCATTTGAATCAAGCCACTGATCGTATTGAGCTTGTTTTGATGTTCATGCGTTTGCGAACGAAGTAAGTCTGCATACTCTTTAGTTTGAGAAAGCTGATCGGTTAAATCGTTTATCTCATCTCGTAATCGGAAACTGGACACCGCGCCGACCACTTCACCCGCCACTATAATTGGGCTGCGGTTAGCAATGATTCGCTTATTGTTCAAGTACAGCTCAACGTCGTGATCGGTATCGCCAGTCGATAACAACTGCTCTAAGTCACTGCCCACCAACACATCTGATAGACGTTGTTGATTGAGCGCTTTATCTCTATCTATAGACAAAATATCGCAAGCGCTTTTGTTTATTGAGCGCAAAATACCGTTCTTATCGATACTTAAAATGCCCTCTTTCACGGTACTCATGGTCACATCAAGTTCTACGTATAAGCGGCCAATCTCTTCTGGCTCAAAGCCCAAAATAGCGCGTTGAAAACGACGAGACACATAGCTTGAAATCACCGCATTAACCGCAACCACCAGCAATGCCATAACGATCAAAAAGGCTAAATAAGGTTCAATTCTGTCTTGGAGAGAATCCAGTAGATAACCCACCGAGACCACGCCAATCACATTACCGTTTTGGTCTTTTACGGCAGATTTACCACGGACGGAGAAACCGAGCGATCCTTTAGCCGTCGAAACATAAGACTCACCCAACACCAAAGCCTTCTGATTGTCACCACCACGCATAGGCTTTCCAAGCCTGTCATCGTAAGGGTGTATCAGTCGAATGCCCTTTTCATCACCAACCACAATAAAGGCCGCTCCAATGAGCTTAGTAAGACCTCGGTATTTATCTTGAATCTGAGTAGTAAGAACGTAAGGTTTGCCATCGGACATAGCATTGTTCTTTTGAATAAGTTGGATAACGCGTGGTGATTCAGAAAGAAACTCTGCAACACCCAAAGCCTTCAAACCCATCTCTTGTTCTTGAGATTGTTTGATGTAATAAAAACCTGCTGCTGAAAGAATCAGAAGTTCAACGAGGCCAGTTACCGTCATGATAATCAGTAACCTTTTTCGGAAACTGATATTACTCCATTTCATATAAGACCGTCCCTAGTGCTTAGCGAACAATGTTAACACCAAGTTAATCTTATGGCCTTTTTGCTTGTATGAATTTGTGACTGTTACTCAACTAAATAATTGAGCATGTTATTAATTGATATTGCTTTACGTTATGCAGCCCAATCGATCGCTCATTTTTAGAACGGATTAGCTTAATAAGATAAATAAACGAATAAATATTGAGCTAGATCACTAAGCTTTTAGGTGTTTTTTAGGTTGTTTAAAATAAATACAATTATAATGGTTGCATATGAACAAATTCGTCGATGGTGAGTGATGAGTCGCATTTTCAAAACAGCTTTGTAACCGAGCCAAATCGGTTAACAGGTCAGCAACAATCACTCCAATAATGCACTTGTCAGTATGAGCAGTTTTGAATCACTAGACTTAAACGTTGTGTGGATGGGCAAGCTCTCCTCCCCATTCTCATCTAACGCTAGGTGAAGATGCTCAAGTGTTAATAGGGAATAACACCGAATACGAACCACTGATACCAAGAGTGGCACTGTCGAATTTAAACAGGATAAAAAACATAACGTATAAACATTGTTGAAAAGGAAACCAGGCAATGAAACGCGATAATTTTGGAATCTGCCTTACTAAGGCTATGTTGTTCAGAAACTTACAATCTACTTTTACTCATGTTAGAGCTTATGAGAAGAACGAGACTTCCCCGCTCGATCTAAAAGTGTTGTTAGCTTTCCCGCAAATGTCAGGTAGAGATTTATTACAAACCATGCAAGGTTCAAGACAATTGGTGTGGCGTGCCGACCACCATTGCCCAAGCTTCAAATAGCACCCTTCACTTTGCAATAAACACTTCTATACTGAACGAAAAGAGCACGCTTTGTCGTGCTCTTTTCGTCTCATTAATCTTTAATACCTGCATCACGTACTTTATTACATATAATTAACGAGTTATGAGAGTTTCTGTTCCTGTGAGAGAATCTGTTCAAGACAAACGATGATCCCCCTGTTAACATTAGAGTTAATACTCTAATCTGGTAATGAGTTCAAATGACCAAACCAAAATTCCGATGCCTTGCGATTGCCAGTATTCTTATCGGTACTATCAGTTCGCCTAGTTACGCTGCTCCGCTGACCTTTCCTGAAGCGTGGCAAATATTGCAAGAGAACAACAACTCTCTTGCCGCTCAACAAGCCAATGTTAAGCGTTATCAACATCTTCAAAACGCAACCGGAAGCCTTAATCTTCCTTCTGTGACCTTAGGTGCTAACTACACTCATCTTGATAGTGACGTGACAGTTAGCGGTCAACAACTGTCAGATAGCTTAAGTAATGTCCCAGCTAGTTTGTCTGCTATTGGAGCCGCGTTCCCTGGGGTAGCTTCATCTCTTGGCGGTGTCACCTCAACGATTACCGAACAAGACATCTTCAGTTCTTCCATTCGTGCGGTTTGGCCGATATTTACGGGCGGTCGAATTACCGCAGCACAAAGTGCAGCTGAAGGTAAAAGTGAAGAAGCGCAGAGCCAGCTGTTGATGGAAAGACAAGCTCGCTACGAAGACCTAAGCAAATACTACTTCTCGGTGATCTTAGCGGAAGACGTTGTGAAAACACGTCAAGCCGTTGAAGCAGGGTTAACTCAGCACCGTGATTTCGCGATCAAGCTGGAGCAGCAAGGGCAAATCGCACGAGTAGAGCGTCTACAAGCGGATGCTTCTTTAGATAAAGCCGTTGTTGAGCGTACTAAAGCTCAGAACGACCTCAAGATTGCTCAGTTAGCATTGACTCAAATACTAGGCCAAAGCCAAAGTGTTGAACCCTCAGAACAATTGTTTATCAATAAGAACCTCCCTCATATGGATGTGTTCATTGATCAAACACTCATGACCTACCCCGGCCTTAAGATTCTGGATGCTAAAGAGAAACAAGCAAGCAGCTTAATTAAGGCAGAAAAAGGCAAGTACTACCCAGAGGTTTACCTTTACGGTGATTACAGCCTGTATGAAGACGATTCGCTAGCCAGTGAAATGAAACCAGATTGGTTAGTCGGCATTGGTGTGAACGTACCGCTTATCGATACTTCTGGTCGCTCAGACAAAGTCGCAGCGGCTCACAGCGCGGTGTCACAGGTTAAATTCCTTAAATCTCAAGCTAAGCAAGACTTAACCGTGTTGGTTCAAAAGACTTATCTTGAAGCAAACCAAGCGATTGAAGAGGTTCAAGGCCTCAATTCAAGCCTGTCTTTGGCTGAAGAGAATCTATCGCTTCGTAAAAAGGCGTTCACTCAAGGGCTTTCTAACTCGTTAGAAGTGGTTGATGCAGAGCTTTATCTTGCGAGCATCAAAACTCAACAATCTGCTGCACGATTCAAATACCTAATCTCTCTCAACAAGCTTTTGGCGCTAACCAGCGAAATGAACGCTTATTCGAGTTACTTAACTTCTTCTGTTCCGTCTGGTTTCGATTCAAAAACAGACACCGCTAGCCAGTCAAAAGGATAATTCATGAAACCTATTAAGCCCCTTCTTCTATCTTTAGTTGGTATCGGCATTATTGGCTGGGTCGGATACAGTTTTTACCAAGCGTATCAACCTCAACCGGTTAAGCTTCAAGGCCAGATCGATGCCCAGCAATACAGCATCTCTTCTAAAGTACCAGGCCGAATAGACCAAGTCTTTGTACGTAAAGGCGATTCTGTAGAGAAAGGCGAATTGATCTTCTCTCTTCTTAGCCCTGAAATTGATGCGAAGCTAGAACAAGCAAAAGCAGGACAGAAAGCCGCAGGTGCATTGGCTAAAGAAGCCGAGAATGGCGCGCGTAGTCAACAGATCCAAGCCGCTAAAGACCAATGGTTGAAAGCCAAAGCTGCCGCTGACCTCATGAACAAAACCTACCAACGCGTCAATAACCTTTACAACGACGGTGTGGTTGCCGAGCAAAAACGTGACGAAGCCAAAACACAGTGGCAAGCAGCGAAATACACAGAAAGTGCCGCTTTCCAAATGTACCAATTAGCACAAGAAGGCGCTCGTGATGAAACCAAAGTCGCAGCGGCTCAAAAAGCATTGATGGCAGCCGGTGCCGTGGCAGAAGTAGAAGCGTACGCAAAAGACACTCAGATCCACAGCTGGTTTAGCGGTGAAGTGGCTCAAGTGTTACTGAGCAGCGGTGAGTTAGCCCCACAAGGCTTCCCTGTTGTCACTGTTATCGATACTCAAGACGCATGGGCGGTACTCAACGTTCGCGAAGATATGTTAAAGCATTTCGAGAAAGGCACGCAATTTGAAGCCTACCTCCCTGCTCTAGACAAATCACTGATCTTTAAAGTCACTCATATTGCCGTCATGGGTGATTTTGCGACTTGGCGTTCAACAGATGCAGCACAAGGCTTTGACTTACGTACATTCGAAGTAGAAGCACGCCCTGTCGATACTGACGAAACATTGCGCATGGGTATGAGCCTTGTGGTTGAGCTTTAGGTGACTTATGTCTGCTAACTTTCAACCTAGAGACTCGCAATCTAGAGACTTGCAATCTAAAGTCTCGCAATCACCTGAGCATCATAGAGTGAAGAGTGCCTTGCTTAGGCAGTGGGCGATTGTCCGCAAAGACAAGTGGTTGTTGTCGTGCCTAACTTGGATTCCCTTGCTTCTTGCTGCCAGTATTTGGTTAATTTTTTCACAAGGCATCGCCCGTGATTTACCTGTTGCGGTAGTTGACCTTGAACATAGCCAAATTTCGCAACAGTTCACGCGTTTAGTTGATGCTTCACCGACGCTGCAAGTGAGCCAGAAATACAGTTCGGCGAGCGAAGCCGCTAAGGCAATGATTGAACGCGATATCTACGGCTATGTCGTCATCCCTAGACACTTTGACCGAGATATTTACCTAGGGTTAAACCCGCAAGTTTCCGTGTTCTATAACAGTCAATTTATCTTAATCGGCAAACTGGTGAACTCGGCTCTGTTGCAGGCTCAAGGCACGTTTAACGCGCAACTCGAAGTGGTTAAACAGCTTTCACACGGTGATACCACAGTGCAATCGGCATTGGGGCAAGCGGTCACGGTGCAAAGCCAGATCACGCCATTGTTTAATAAGAACACCAGTTATGCGCAGTTCTTGGTATCAGCCGTTATTCCTGCTTTATGGCAGATCATGATTGTGGTCGGTACGATCTTAGTATTGACTGCAAACGTACGAGCTCGCGGTTTGAAAGCGTGGTTATCGAACTCTCCTATCAAGTCACTGACATCAACATTAACGCCTTATGTTGCACTATTTTTGGCGTTTGGTGTTGCCTTTAGTTTTTGGTTCTATGGCCTATTAGATTGGCCATTCAATGGTAGCTTTACGGCACTGACTATCGCCCAGCTGCTCACTGTCATCAGTTGCATCATCATGGGTTGTTTGTTTTTCTTCTTAACGCTTGACCCAGCTAGAGCCATGAGTTTCGCGGGTGCTTTCACCGCGCCAAGTTTCGCTTTCATGGGAATCACCTTCCCAGTAACCGACATGAACACGGCGGCTCAAGTTTGGAGAAGCTTACTGCCAGTGAGCCACTACATTGAAGTACAGACAGCACAATCCAGCTATGGCGTGAGTGCCGCACACTCGCTAATCAGCCTCTCCTCTATGTTGTGGTACGCAGTTCCTGCTTTCGTGGTGATGTTGTTGATTAAGAAGCACTTGGCGCAAGCAGATCTATCTGCACAAGCGGCTCTATCTGCAAAAGCAGCTATTTCAGCAAAAGCAGCTTTATCTGCAAAAACAACGCCGTCAACACAGCCAGAAGCATCAGAACAACAAGGAGTAAAACAATGAGCTTTACTCAACTGCTCAAGCAAGAACTCTTAGCCGTTCTGCGTAATCCCGTTGTATTGCTCACCGTGTTCGGCGGTGTGGTCTTCTATTCATTCTTATATCCGCTGCCTTACGCAAACCAAGTACCTGAACAATTGAAAGCTTCGGTTGTGAACTTGGACAAGAGTCAAAGCAGCTACCAATTAGAACGAATGGTCGATGCCACGTCTCAAATCGACTTAGTGCGTCGAGATTCTACTATTGAAGATGCGAAACAAGCCGTTCTTGACCAAGAGATTGGCGGGTTTATCGTCATCCCAGAAGATTTCTATAAAGACTTACTTCTTGGTAAAAGCCCAACGCTCTCTTATGCCGGTGATGCCTCTTACTTCTTGGTGTACGGAACCATTGTTGAAGGACTTGCTAAGGCTGGAGGCACGTTAGCCGCGCAAGTTAAGGTCAGTCACTTGTTGGTTGAAGGTGTGCCGTTAGAATCGGCTGCCAAAGGCTACAGCGCGTTCAGCTTGAACCTAAAACCAACCTTCAATAGTCGCATGGGATACATCGATTACGTGGTTCCCGCGGTATTTGTGTTGATCCTGCAACAAACCTTAGCCATGGCTTCTGGTTTGGTTGGCGCAACACAAAACGCTCAATCAACGTTTGGCTATTGGAGCAAAACTTCTCCCGCGAAACTGATGCTTGCTCGCTGTTGTACTTTAGTGGGCATTTATTACTTGTTGTCCATGTACTATTTCGGCGCAAGCTTTTCGATGTATGGAATTAACCTGCTCGCCTCAACAACACAAATTTTGACGTTGCTGTTGCCCTTCTTATTAGCCAGTTGTTTGATCGGGATATTTATTGGTGAGTTAGTACCAAGAAGAGAACTGGTCACTGTAGTGGTGTTAATCAGTTCAATGCCACTGATCTTCTCATCTGGGTTTATCTGGCCCGTTGAAATGATGCCTCAATGGTTAGTCTTGTTGTCGCAGCTCTTCCCAAGTACTCCAGCTATCCAAGGTTTCTTAGCGCTTAATCAAATGGGCGCGTCTTGGCAAGAAATAGCACCTCAATGGACGCTATTATGGGGACAAGTTCTGCTTTGGGGTTCGTTGCTGGCACTCAAGCTCTACCACAAATCGAGTAAAAGCATCGTTATCAATAGTACGAGTACGAACAATAGCAACAATCATTGAGCTGTTTAGCTCATCGAAAACCATTAAAAAGCTCTGATAAAGGGCTTTTTTAATGCCTCAGATCCGATGACATCTTCAATATCGAACGTTTAAAACCGCCAAGAACATATTAGATATTCAAAATCGCCTATTTCCCTATTGGATTCCATTCTCGTTATATTATCCGTCAATCTCACTATTATCTGCCTGTCTCATTATTATCTGTCGCTCACAGGCCCCTTCTTCCATCGCTCTCCAACTTAGATCGCTTTGATTACAAAATCACGACTCAAGGTTTAATAAAAAGCGTTTTAAGCAAGGATAAAAACGCCTACATAACGAAATGCACCAGTTGCTATAGCTGCGACTGCATATGCCATTTACAAGAAAAAAACCGTCGACTTATTCCAAAACAATGACAAAACCCGAACAAATGTAAATTTATTGTAAAAATTTCTTTGTTGGTATTATTTTTATGTATAGGATTATCAGTAGGACTTAGCTGACCGAATGCCATAGTCTTATTGGTCCACATACCAAAAGGATATCCATATAAAACAAGATCAGTACTTATCTTTATTTCGTTTTTAGACTTAGATACAGCCGTTTGTGTTGCCGTCAAATGAAGTAGATAAATCACTAAAATATAAAAATCAAATAGAAAACAAACACAACAGTAGCAAACATAATTTAATAAAAAGACAGGGAAAACCATGAAAAACATACGTGAATTATTTTTTGGGTTTATATTATTGTTTAGTTCCAGTGCATTTGCAGAAGAAGGATCATTTAGCCAAGGTATCAGTAAGATGGTTTTTTCAATGACTACACAGGGTGGTTCGTTGGATTAATCTTTAAAAGTGTTCCGCTTGGTGAAGCAAACTTCCCAATTATTGTTGGTTGGCTCTTGCTCGCTGCGATTATCTTCACTGTTTATTTTGGCTTTGTTCAATTTAAACGTGTTGGTATGGCGATAGACATTATCAAAGGTAAGTATACCGACCCTAATTCCAAAGAAGATGGCGAAGTTTCTCACTTTCAAGCGTTAACAACAGCGCTTTCCGGAACTGTCGGACTGGGTAATATTGCAGGTGTAGGTGCTGCACTCGCGATTGGTGGCCCTGGCGCAACATTCTGGATGATCTTGTGTGGCCTTCTGGGTATGGCCTCTAAGTTCTGTGAGTGTACCCTAGGTGTGAAATACCGAACCATTTTACCTTCAGGTGTCGTTTCGGGTGGTCCAATGTACTACTTGAGCCAAGGCTTGGGTGAAAGAGGTTTAGGCGGACTAGGTAAAGTCCTTGCTATTGGTTTTGCGTTAATGTGTATTTTAGGTGCATTGGGCGGCGGTAACATGTTCCAAGCGAACCAAGCACATGCCATGCTCACTTACGCATTTGATGTACCTAGTGAATACGGTGTTATCACAGGGTTTGTACTCGCTACCTTAGTGTTTTCCGTTATTGTTGGTGGTATGCCTTCTATTGCATCGGTAACAGAAAAAGTTGTTCCTTGGATGGCTGCTCTGTATATCGGTATGGCTCTGATTGTTATCGGTTCTAACCTTGATCAAGTGGGTCCTGCGTTCAGTGCAATCTTTACAGGTGCATTTACCGGTGAAGGTGTGGTTGGTGGATTTATTGGTGCGTTAATCCAAGGTCTGAAACGTGCTACGTTCTCAAACGAAGCCGGTGTAGGTTCAGCAGCAATCGCTCACTCAGCCGTAAAAACAAAAGAACCAATCACGGAAGGTCTTGTATCACTATTAGAACCATTCGTTGATACGGTAATCATTTGTACAATGACAGCATTGGTCATCACTATCGCTGGTTTAAACGTAGGTCCATTCGATGGAACAGGTTTAACAGGTGTGACACTGACTGCTGCATCGTTTACTGAAACTGCAGAAGTGTTTAAATACACACTCGCTCTCGCGGTAATCATGTTTGCGTTTTCAACAATGATTTCTTGGTCGTACTACGGTCTTAAGGCTTGGACTTACCTATTTGGTGAAGGTAAAACAACGGAACTGATTTTCAAAGTGATGTTCTGTGTGTTTGTTGTTATTGGTGCAACGATTCAGTTTGGCGCGGTAATCGACTTCTCTGATGCGGCTATCTTTGCGATGTCTATCTTCAACATTCTTGGTCTGTACTTCTTAATGCCTGTTGTGAAGAAAGAACTGCAATCATTTGTTGCTCGTGTGAAATCAGGCGAAATCAAGACTTACGATAAATAGCTTATCGATTGTCGTTAATAACACTGTTCTAAAAATTTTTGTAATACCCTTTGCTTGAGAAAGCGAGAACAGTACTGCAACATATCTAAAATCCCTATTGGCTATTGCTTAGCTCGTAGGGATTTTTTATGTCTGAATAGTTAGGCTAGTTGCTATCCTCAATGCCTTGCTCACTCTTTTCACTATCGTGTTCAACGTCGACACGACGAACCAACTCTTCTACTTCGATCATCTCTTTTTGCGCTAATGGCGAACAACAATCATCGAAACAATAAGCTATGGTGCAGTTCTCACAAAGATACTCTGGCATCACTCCATTCCTGTCTGTCGTAAAAGCAGTCAAATGCGAGTTGGCAATCGACTGCATGTTCATCCTGAACACCCCTATTATGCAGCGACTCTGAACTGAAAAGATGTATGCAAAGTCATTTAATAGACAACAAGTAACATATCATTATGGATATACGTAACTACTCACAAATATCTAAGTAAACAGTGAAAACACTTAAATAATCATTAATGAGAAAGCACCGGTTCTATGCTCCCGAGAAAACGCAAAACGCCCACATCACGTGTGTGATGTGGGCGTTTCGATATTTACTGTGAAACTAACTTTAGGTTGGCAAAGCCTTCGGCTTATAGACCCATCTCTTCAGTGAGCGTTTTGATCTGCTTGAGATCCATGGTGTGAACTTCAATCATTTGTCTGATATCACTCAGTCGAGAGTTCGCGTTATCTTGCTTCTCACAAGCGTCAGATTTCGCATCCCACGATGTGCCATCTAAGAAAACGTCACACGCCTTTTTCAATGAACCAAGGCTCTGTTCAAGCTCGTCTCTTTCTTTCTCAAGTTTCTCAAGCTCTTGAGATATCTGTAATTCTTTTCGGAAGACTTCACGTGAACGTTCAAAAAGGGTCGATTGCATGTCAGCTTGACGATTCAGCTTTTGATTGTTTTGTTGAGTTTCTTCTAGTGTTTGCTTCTGCTCATTAAGCTGTTGCTCTAATGAATAATTCGCTTTTTCTAAAACGGCAGATTGCTTTTCTAAATCTTTCAGTTCTTTTTGATGCGCTTCCGTCTGTTTCACTAAAGCGGCTTCTACTTTTGCATCGATCTCGGTATCGACCTTTGCCACTTTAGCTTCAACTGACGTCATCAATTCGGTTTTACTATCGCGCAATTCTTGATAACGAGTTTCGAGTACCTGATAAGTGGACTCCCACTTCGAAGCCGTCACTGTTGAACCGATTAAGCCACCCAGAGCTAAACCTATAACCGCAGCAATGCCGATATAAAGCTGACTGCGCTTATCGCGTTCTTCAATAACAACCACTTCATCTTGTTCGCTTTGTCCAGATTGCTGGTTCACTAGCGGGGACTCCCAAAAATATGTTTAACGTTACGCGGTCACTGGCACTGGCACTGGCACTGGCACTGATACCAATACTGGCACTGATACTGATACTGATACTGATACTGTAGGTTCAGTTAAACCTATCGCTCAAGTCAGAAGCACTTGAGCTTTGCTAACACGTTCATCCTATCTGCTCACAGACAGATTTAACGAGTTAACTCCGAAATCATCAGACTGGCAGTATACAAAAGGAAGCTGCTAACGATAACAATCACTACCCATTTTTGCAGTTTTTCGTTTGTCCGGTAACGAAACAGCACAAATGCCAAAGCCAATAAAAAAACAATCGCTATTAATCGAGTCATAACTCCTCCTTGTTTCTCTATTTTATACCATTTAAATAAGCAAGTTACGTCAGAGACTCGTTGTTTGATCATTTAGTTGAACAACATTTGAGCAAACAGATATTTTGTAGCTGACATCACATTTTATATGATCTAGGATACGCCTACAGATTACCTAATTATTTAGGTAATTGTTCCGATGAAGACTGCAGGAGAGTGGTTTTTAACTAAATTTTAACATTTAGTTAGATTAACCCGCCGAAGAAGTAAATCTTTCAGGCGCTTTATGCTGGAGAAATCCAGAAAAGTGAGGACTGTCGTTGGAGGAACCTCTGGAGAGAACCGTTAGATCGGTCGCCGAAGGAGCAAGCTTAGTGCCCGTTACTTATCTATAAGTGATTCGCTAAGTGAAACTCTCAGGCAAAAGGACAGAGGAGTGGAAAGCAACAGCCTTAATTAACAAAAGAATTCTATCTAGAAATCCGTATGTATTAAGTAGTGCTATCGATCCCTGTGATCTGCACTGCCTTCCCTCTTCTCCTTAAATTTTTAATTTATTAAGGGGAAACTATGAACCATCTACAAGCTACACTTCAAACCATCAACCAATTCGTTTGGGGACCACCGCTACTTATCCTATTAGTTGGCACCGGTGTTTACTTCACTTTTCGTTTAGGCTTACTCCAGTTTAGACACCTTCCAACTGCGCTAAAAATGGTGTTCAGCAAAGACAAATCCGGCACGGGTGACGTATCAAGCTTCGCCGCTTTGTGTACTGCACTTTCCGCAACAATTGGTACAGGTAATATCGTAGGTGTAGCGACCGCAATCAAGATTGGTGGCCCTGGTGCCCTATTCTGGATGTGGCTTGCCGCTGTCTTTGGTATGGCGACCAAATACGCAGAATGTCTACTTGCTGTTAAATACCGTAGAACCGATAGCAATGGCGAAATGGTTGGCGGCCCAATGTATTACTTGCAATACGGTGTCGGTTCAAGAGTTTTAGCGGTGATGTTCGCTGTGTTCGCTTTGGGGGTTGCCTGCTTCGGTATTGGTACCTTCCCACAAGTTAACGCTATCTTAGACGCAACTGAAATTTCATTTGGTGCTTCTCGTGAAATGTCTGCTGTCGTTCTTACGATATTGGTGGCAGTGGTCACCCTTGGTGGCATTCAATCTATCGCTAAGGTCGCAGGAAAAGTCGTGCCTACCATGGCAATCATGTATATCGTCGCGTGTTTAAGCGTGCTGGTTTCAAATGCAGACCAACTACTCAATGCCATTACCCTTGTTGTGACCTCTGCGTTTACCAACACGGCAGCAACCGGTGGTTTCTTTGGTGCGAGCATCATGCTTGCTATCCAATCAGGTATCGCTCGTGGTGTATTCTCGAACGAATCAGGCCTAGGTAGCGCACCAATGGCGGCAGCAGCAGCAAAAACAGACTCGTGCGTGAAGCAAGGGCTTGTCTCTATGACCGGTACCTTCTTCGATACCATCATCATCTGTACGATGACAGGTTTGGCGCTTATCTTAACGGGCGCTTGGCAAACTGACCTTTCTGGTGCTGCGATGACCACTCATGCATTCGCTGTCGGTTTGAATGCAGACACGCTTGGCCCTATGCTGGTTTCTGTTGGCTTAATCTTCTTTGCATTTACCACGATTTTAGGTTGGAACTACTACGGTGAGCGCTGTGTTGTTTTCTTACTGGGTACTAAAGCGGTTCTGCCTTACAAGATCATCTTCATTGCGTTGGTTGCTTCTGGTGCATTCTTAAAGCTCGATATGATCTGGCTGATGGCTGATATCGTGAACGGCCTAATGGCAATTCCAAACCTAATCGGCCTGATCTTGCTACGTCGCGTCGTCATCGAAGAAACAAAGCTCTTCTTCAAACCTTTAACTTCTTCAAGTGATTGTGAAACCGTTAAAGCGTAACCTGAATTGGTTGAATACAGCCCGCATTAAAATGCGGGCTTTTTTATATTTATTCAAACATTAAACTGAAAAAATCATGACCAACACTTATACCCTTACATATAAAATGATATTAATTAGGCCGCTGTGCGAATTAAAACACCTGATAAAACGCTAATAAAAAAGCCACTAATAAAACCAACACCTTAATTAGATATTACTTATATTTAACAGATTATGTATAAATGTCCGTGTTTTTGTCATAAACGAGTAAATAGCATTTTGTTTCAACCACACAAAAAAACACCAGAATAAAACATGTGACTTTAATTCATATAATAGTCAGTTTATAGTCATCTACATTGTTGAGAGAATTATAATAAAAATAAAACGTTGGCTATATGATCAGATTCGACCCAATTAAAAACCGTATTTATAACGACGAACGTTCTATTAAAATAGGATATCGTGAGACTCGCGTTTTAGAGTTATTACTTAAAAACTCACCTGAGATTGTGAACAAGCAAGAGATCATTAGTTTCGCATGGGGAAGCGAATTCATTGGTGATACATCACTTGCGAAATGCATTAGTTTACTCCGCCAAGGATTCGTTAAGCTCGGCATCAAAGAGACGCCAATCGTGACGGTGCCAAAGGTTGGTTACCGGCTTATCGATGATTACGTCTTTATCGAGTCGCAACCACAAAGCGGAACCACAATTCCGCTGACTCCAGTGAGCGATCAAGTTCCACTCGATAACAGCGGTATTGCGGCCTCTATTGCAAGTAGCCATGCACCTATACCTAAACCAACTTCGCCTGGTCACCAGCAAATCAGATCACACAAAAATAGACTGTGTTACTTCACAACCGGTTGTTTGCTATTGGCATCAGCGCTATTGGCTTTTGCTAAGGTGCACGACAGAAGCCTTGGCGATATCAACTCAGTCAACCGACTCAATGAGCAGTGGGTTGGTCAGGTTCAAGTGTTCCAAGAGTCTGAAATGGCGATGAGTCCTGAACTAGAAGCCATTCTCTATAAATATCAATGTGATTGCGTGGCATACATCAGCGAAGAACCAGACTACTCTGAGCTTTCAATACTCAATAAAGAAACACGCCAGTCCGTCAATATCTTTTACACCCCCACGCAATTAGATCGTGCGAGTAGCGAGATAGCGTTATTCCTAGAGAGAGGCCAATTATGATGCCATTTGTTGCTCTATTTTCCGCGTTAGCTCTATTGGTTGGTATATGGAGTATTCCTAACTCTCCACCGCAAGAAGAGCACCGTTACCAACATAGCGTGGTAGACCTCATACTCGATGGGAATGTGTTACGTACCGATGGGCTCACCAAAATAAGTAACAACAAGGTTCTGCACCTGATGTCGGTTCAAGATGACAACATGCCCGACCCGATTGTTCTACGGTTTAGAGGTGAGGCAGGCCCTTCTCAATCACTGTTCTTTTCTATATCTGGCACCATTGATTTAGTCTCAGTACAAAAAATAAATAAAACAATGAATGACAGCTTATTGTCACCCTACCTACTCATCAACAATGATCCATTAACGTTGAAGGTTGATGTCTTAAGTTCAAATGATTTATTTGCCATTATTCGAACGTGTAATACTGGCCGAACACAACTACTGGCTAAACGATAATTTATTGTTGTTTGGCCACCAGCTGAATTTATCGACGTTTAATTAACGCCATCCTGAATATTACACATAAAAAACGGATGGTTATTTTTATGACTATATCAATAAGCATCCCTCACTTTTAAACATTCGATTAATCGGATGTTTAAAACAACTGATTACATTTAAAAACCTAAGCTAAATTTAAAAAACCAAACTAAATTTATATCGTTATTGTTAATTCACATATCAAGTTAAAGCTGTAGGCCATGTGAATAATATGCCTCTTATTGTACTTAATCATTCACCTCACACGCGATTAAACAATCGCCAAAATAATTTGACGTTAAAGTCGCGATAATTGCGTCTCATTTTTCTAAAAACGGTTTGATCCCCATCAAACAATTCACTTCCAGTTGCATACAATTTCACCATAAAAACACTTCTAGCAATACAACCCATTGAATTAAAGAGGTAATTTAATTCAACCCTTTTCAGTATCTATCTATTTATCAACATGAAAAAGTGAATTGGTCTTGTTAACTGCACGGCGCACAAAACATTATCAAAATAGAAAAATTACAAACGAGGGAATTGTTAATGATTAATATAAACAGAAGTCTCTTAGCAACCGCAGTGTTGTCTGTTCTATCTACCGGTGTAAACGCAAAGGTTTATCCAGACCAAATAGTGTTTGACCAACTTGGTGAAGATGTATGTCGCTCTGGTTATCGCCCTTTAGACCGTTATGAGGCGCAAGAACAAAAGAATGCTTTGGTCGCTCGTATGGGCACTTGGCAGATCACTGGGCTGAAAGGAAACTGGGTGATCATGGGGCCTGGTTATCATGGCGAAATTAAAAAATCGAGCAGCGGGTCAACGTTCTGTTACCCGAACAATGACCAATCTGAAATTCCAAACTACTCTGCCAAAGCCGTCACAGAAGGCAGCGAGATCGACGTTGAATATGACTTGGTGAACAACCGCAATGATTTTGTACGCCCTCTTAGCTACCTAGCTCATAACTTAGGTTATGCATGGGTTGGCGGTAACAACAGTCAGTATGTTGGTGAGGACATGACGATTAAACGCTCAGGTAACTCTTGGGTAATACAGGGCAACAACAGTGGTTCTTGTGATGGTTATCGCTGTAACGAAAAGACTAAGATCACCGTCGACAACTTCACCTACACCGTTAACGACAATAACTTTTGGCACGGCGATGTCGTCGAGTCCGATCGTGAACTGGTTAAGACCGTTTATGCAACGGCAAGAAACAGAAGTAACATCGCGCAACAAGTCGTTGTCGATCTGAAAGTCGATGAGTCTACAAATTGGTCGAAAACGAATAGCTATGGTTTCTCTGAAAGTGTTCAAACAGAGAATACATTCAAGTGGCCTTTAGTTGGCGAGACTAAGCTAACCATTAAGTTAGAAGCGAACCAGAGCTTTGCTGAAACCAACGGAAACTCCACTAGCGAGCAAGTCACACTTCAAGCTCGTCCTATGGTTCCAGCGAATTCAGAGCTGCCGATTCGAGTTGAGTTGTATCGTTCAACCATCTCTTATCCTTACCGATTCAACGCCGACATCAGTTACGATGTTGAATTTAACGGCTTCCTTCGTTGGAGTGGTAACGCATGGCACACCCACCCAGACAACCGCCCTTACAAAGCTCACACCTTCACTATGGGCCGCAGTAGCAATGAATCAGCCGATATTCGTTACCAATGGGATCACCGATACATTCCAGGCGAAACGAAATGGTGGGACTGGGGTTGGGCGATCAAAGAAGCCGGTTTATCGAGCATGCAGTACGCGACTGGAGGAAGCTTACGCCCATTCCACTCTTACGTATCTGGTGATTTTAACGCTGAATCTCAATTTGCAGGCACCATTGAAATTGGCCAAGCAACACCAATTACCAACAGTGTTCGTAGCAAAAGAAGTGTTGATTCACTCAATGAAACCACTGAGCGCATTGGCGATATCGAAGTTACCACCAACTTTAATGCAGATGAGTTGAGTGACTTAGGTTTCGAAGGCGCAGAGATGAACATTAGCGTTGTTGAATAACGCAGTGGCTCACATCTGACACTCGATTTACCAGTAACAAAAAAGCCCACGGCAGTGTTTATATACAAACCTAGCGTGGGCTTTCTTCTTTTTAATTCAATTGTGTAGAGCCTTTAGGACGACTCCCAATAACCTATACCCAAAAACGGTTCAGATTATACTGGCTCTTCCATCAGAAGCTTAACGCCAAGCCCAACTAATACCATGCCAGTCACACCTTCCATCCACTTCATAAAACTCGCGTTCTTAAGTAAGTTTTTAGCGGAGTTCAGAGCCCCAGCCAAACTACATTGCCACACCATAGCAATCATAAAGTGCACTGAAGCCATCAGCATGGATTGTAATAACGGTGAACCTTCAGGGTTTACGAATTGAGGCAGAAAGGCCAAATAGAAAACCGCTGTTTTCGGGTTCAGTACATTAGATAGGAAGCCTTCACGCAGAGAACGCTTAGCACTGTATGCTTGCTTAGCTTGATCCCCGACCTGCATCCCGCCGCCATTTTTCATCAAAGCTCGTAAACTGCTTAAGCCAAGCCAAATCAGGTAAACCGCACCCACCATTTTGACGGCTTGAAAGAGTTCAGCTGATTGAGCAAGAATCGCGGAGATCCCCACAGCAGAGAAAAAGGCATGCACATAAAGGCCGCCACAAATACCTAAGCTGGTCATAACACCGTCAGCTAAGCCGGAGCGGCTAGTATTGCGAATCACCAATGCCGTATCTAAACCCGGCGTTAGCGTTAAAATAGTGATGGCAATTAAAAATGCCTCAAAGTTCAAAATATCCATATCATTGTCATTCTTGTTCAGCGATCTATCATCAATACCGTGTATCTGAACAATTCGCAAGCAACAATTGCCATCTGCTATACAAGTCACTGATTTTGTGCACAATGGAACAGTTTAATTTGTTAAGAAATAGTAAATTCAAGGCATCGTACCGCTTCCTGCTTTTATCGCTAGATCTTCGACTACGAAGTACAGCGCATTAAAAAGCAAAGCCATAATCAAAGTACATGAGAGATGAACCTTAACCGAAAGGATTTTAAGGATCATTTAAAGAAACCAAATTAAGAGTAGTCAAATGAGCGCATTCAAAAAACTAGTCGAACACTCTCAAAAATGTTCACGCTTTCAACACCTAGCCTCTATTTGTGGTTGGGACCAAGCTTCAATGATGCCTGCAGGTGGTAACCAAGCACGTAGCGAAGCCATGGCCGAACTCTCTGTTCATATTCACGGCTTAATGACTCAGCCACAACTTGGCGATTGGATTTCAGACGCTGAAAACGAAGCGCTAAATAGCGAGCAACAATCGTCTCTGCGTGAAATTAAACGCCAATGGCAACAAGCCAACCTACTTCCTGAAAAGCTGGTTGAAGCTAAATCTCTAGCTGGCTCAAAGTGTGAGCATGCATGGCGCAGCCAACGTGGTAACAATGATTGGGTTGGGTTCGAAAAGAACTGGTGTGAAGTGGTTGAGCTATCTCGTGAAGAAGCACAGATCCGCGCCGATGCGGCAAACTTAACACCTTATGATGCCATGCTTGATATCTATGAACCGGGCACAAGCTCTGCTTCACTTGATGTCTTGTTTGCCGACGTTAAGACATGGCTACCAAGCCTGATTGACGAAGTGATCGAAAAGCAATCGAGCGAGCAATTTAACGCGCCATCAGGTATCTACTCGACTGAAAAACAGAAAGCACTTGGCTTAGAAGTCATGAAGCTGCTTCAGTTCGATTTTGAACACGGCCGATTAGATGAAAGTGTTCACCCATTCTGTGGTGGCGTACCTTCAGATGTGCGTATTACGACTCGCTACGACGAAGCTGAATTCGTTCAATCATTAATGGGCATTGTCCACGAAACTGGGCACGCACGTTATGAGCAAGGTTTACCAAAACATCTAGCAGGCCAACCAGCAGGTGAAGCTCGCTCTATGGGTATCCATGAATCTCAATCTTTGTTCTTCGAGATGCAAGTTGGCCGCAGCGACCCGTTCATAGGGCACTTAGCAAACCTAGCTGGCAAGCAGTTTTCTGGTTCTGAGTTTGAGCAAAAGAACTTCCAGAAGATCTACACTCGCGTGAAGAAAGACTTCATCCGTGTCGATGCCGATGAACTGACCTACCCTGCACACGTTATCTTACGTTACGAAATTGAACGTGACTTGATCAACGGCAACATCAAACACACCGATGTTCCAGAATTGTGGAACACCAAGATGCAGTCATATCTTGGTTTAAGCACTCAAGGCAACTTCACTAATGGCTGTATGCAAGACATCCACTGGACAGACGGCGCATTCGGTTACTTCCCATCTTACACATTAGGTGCGATGTACGCGGCTCAGTTCATGGCTTCAATGAAGAAAACGGTGGATGTGAACTCAGTGATTGAAAGTGGTGACCTATCACCTATCTTCACTTGGTTAGAGTCGAATATTTGGAGCAAAGGCAGCTTACTAACCACCGATGATTTGGTGAAAGGCGCAACGGGTGAAACCCTGAATGCACAGTACTTTAAAGATCATCTAAGAAGCCGTTACCTATAATCATCCTAAAGAGCAGCACTTTCGCTGCTCTTTTTTTGCCCGTCATATGAGCGATTCGAATTTACTCACTTCGTATTTTCTTGCTCCATATACACTCACCCTTTGAATAATCAGAGCACTCGTTAATCACCTGACGAAAAACCAAAGCATCGAAATGTGAAATGTAAGTTTGCACTGATGCGCTCAACAGCTATGCCACCAGCGATTGATAAATAGTCATATCGGCGTATAGTTGCCTTTTTTAAAATACAACAAGAGGATATTAATACCTGTGTTAATTACGCCGCCTTAAACGTTCCATCCCCCCTATAGCTCTCACTGCTAACCGAAGCTCAATACTAGTCTTTAGTATCATGCTCACTCTTTGCGCTTGTTAATTATCCGCCTATCTTAGGCTGCTTTTTCGCGCCAAAATTTTATCAAAGAAGCACTCATCCGCACCCCAGATCCATTTCTGGTGCGTTTTGCCGTGCCCAAATTGAGAATTCAATGTACCAAAATATCAAACTTGATTGGATGTCGAACATCCGTGGAGACCTACTTGCTGGTCTCGTTGTAGCACTTGCTTTAATTCCTGAAGCCATCGCCTTTTCTATCATCGCTGGCGTTGACCCTAAAGTTGGCTTGTATGCCTCTTTTAGTATATCTGTTGTGATTGCTTTCACCGGAGGGCGCTCGGGGATGGTTTCTGCGGCCACTGGTGCCATGGCATTATTAATGGTCACCTTAGTCAAAGAACATGGCCTAGAATATTTATTGGCTGTGACCGTACTGACTGGTGTCCTGCAAATTTTGGCTGGATATTTGAAGCTTGGGAGCCTTATGCGGTTTGTCTCACGCTCTGTTGTGACTGGCTTTGTAAATGCCCTCGCCATCTTAATCTTCCTTGCTCAATTGCCTGAGCTCACCAACGTAACTTGGCATGTTTATGCGATGACCGCTGGCGGCCTAGGCATCATTTACCTGTTCCCTTACCTGCCTGTTATTGGCAAATTAATCCCTTCACCTTTGGTGTGTATCATCATTCTAACTGCCATCGCAATGTGGTTCGATATTGATATTCGCACTGTCGGCGACATGGGGAACTTACCTGATACGTTGCCTATCTTCCTATGGCCTGATGTACCTCTCAACTTAGAAACCTTGTCTATCATTTTCCCCTATGCCGTTGGACTTTCTGTAGTAGGTTTATTGGAATCAATGATGACAGCGACGATTGTTGACGACCTTACCGACACCAGCAGTGATAAGAACCGAGAGTGTAAAGGACAAGGCATTGCCAACATCTTTACTGGCTTCTTAGGCGGTATGGCGGGTTGTGCGATGATCGGGCAATCGATGATCAATATTAAATCAGGTGGTCGCGGCCGATTGTCGACACTATCAGCCGGTGTATTCTTGCTAATTATGGTCGTTTTTCTTGGCCCATGGTTAAAGCAGATCCCTATGGCAGCACTGGTTGCTGTGATGATCATGGTCGCGATCGGAACGTTCTCTTGGGGCTCTATTCGAGACCTAAAGAAGCACCCTTTATCGACTAATATTGTGATGCTTGCTACGGTCATTATTGTTGTAGTTACCCACAACTTAGCCATTGGCGTACTTGTTGGCGTGCTGCTGGCCTCACTGTTCTTCGCTAACAAGATCAGTCGAATGATGGTCATCAAAAATGACAGCACAGAGCAAAACAGCCGTAAATATACCGTTATCGGACAGGTCTTTTTCGTTTCATCCGATAAGTTTATTGAGTCATTTGATTTTAAAGAAGTAATTGAATCTGTGACGATAGATTTATCGGCAGCACACTTTTGGGACGTCACCTCCGTTTCAGCATTAGACAAAGTCGTCGTTAAGTTTCGCCGCGAAGGGACACATGTGGACTTGATAGGAATGAACCAAGCCACGCGCACTATTGTCGACAAATTTGGCGTGCACGATAAACCCGAAGAAGTTGAAAAGCTATTGGCCGGACATTAAGGAAAACACATGAAAAACATAATCGCTTGTATTGATGGCGCTAACTCTACAACTTCCACCTGCGAAGCCAGTGCTTGGGTTGCAAACAAAGTAGATGCTCCGTTGGTTCTCTTCCACGCTTTGGATCATTCGACTCAGCCCGTGGTGAGTGAATTCTCTGGCCAAATAGGTTTAGGGAGCCAAGAAGAGTTGCTTGAAGAGCTGGCTGAACTGGACGAAGCGCGTAGTAAAATCATGCTAAAACACGGTAATACATTACTGGAAGAAGCTCAAAAATGGGCGTTAAACCAAGGCGTGAAAGACGTACGTAAATTGCAGCGTCACGGCAGTTTATTAGAAGGACTCTTGGATCTTGAAGAAGAGTTACGTGTGTTGGTTATCGGCAGATCAGGAGATTCTCACTCGGTCGGCTCGCAACTTGAAACCGTCATTCGCTCGATTAAAGCTCATATACTCGTTGTATGTGAAGGCTTTAAGCTTCCAGACTCATACCTGATTGCGTTTGATGGCAGCGCCATTAGCGAGAAGTTAATCGACAAGGCGATTCAAACACCTTTACTAAAAGGATTAGATTGCCACTTGGTGATGATCGATGATGGTGGAAATAAAGACGCCGCGTTCGAGAAAGCAAGAATCCAACTTGAAGAATCAGGGATCAGCGTAACCGCAGCATCACTAACAGGTACGGTCGATAAAGCACTTATCGATTATCAACAGCAGCATGAAATTGGAATGATGGTAATGGGTGCTTACGGGCATTCTCAACTGAGACAGTTTTTTGTAGGAAGTAATACCACCAAAGTTCTGTCGAACAGTCGTGTTCCGTTACTGTTAATTCGATAGGTTTTCGTCGGGTTTCAGTTCATTGGTGAAATCCCGATAGATCCTTATCTAATGCAATAAAAAATGGCTAAACATCGTGATTTAATCGCGCATGTTTAGCCATTTTAACAATCCGTCTTATTCCACCAGCCATTTGTTCTGGCCTAAGTTAGCATCCCATTCTATAAGCCATCGACCCTATAAGTCACCGAACCTAAAAGCTATCCAGACTATAAATCACCCAACGTATAAGTCACCAAACCATCATTGTTAACGGTGAAAGTCCAAACATTATCACCTTCAACGAAACGATACTGATTGTCTGAGTCAGTTGGCTTCACTTGTTGTAAGAAAGCCTGAAGGCCCGACTTCTCAACCAAAAACCCACCATGTGAGGTGTTATTGTCGAGATTATTAACCACCTCAATATCAATCGTCGATTCAGGCAAGATGTCAGGCAACCACCCTCTTTCGAACAAGCTATCCTGTTGCGCTTCTGCGTATGTCGCGTATTGATTTGTAACAGCATCAGAACAGCCAGCTAATAGAACCAAGGCTGATAGTAGAGATATAGCTTTCATTTTATGACCAAATACTTATAAATTTCAGGCTGGAGCACAATACAAATTGGCGACTCCAGAACCACTTCAAACACATCATTGTTAAAACAGCCAATCACCGTCTTACTTCCTAGACACCAATATAAACTTGTCAGTGAGCATTAATGCCACGATCTGGTACCACACTTTTCACACTTAAATTCTTCTTCGTGATCAAGATGGAATGATCCAGTATGAGAATCACCTTTAAACAACAAAGTCGTTAAATACTCGAATAAGATATGAAAGCTAGATTGCTTAACTTCTAATGCAGAATCTTCAGATCTTTGGATAGGAACATGCGGAGTCAAACATTGACACTTTTCGCAATTGTGCGGGTGTTTAATGTATTTATTATCAAACATTTATATAAACCAAGCGAAGATATAAAACAAACTGCACAATATCAGTTTATCAATCAAATCTCTAACATCATATTCAAGGCACCATTTGGTTAAATGGCATCAACAATTCGATAATTTAGACCTTAAAGGTCACCATAAATGCTTAGAATCTCTTGGCTTCTCGTCAGCAGCAATCCTGTCGATTCGAAAGAAATGTCAAAATAGAACACATTAGAGTTCTACGTGACACATGTTGATTCGTTAAGTTGATGGCTGTAAAATCATCACCAACTCATTTCCATCGGTAGTCTTAGTTTCAAAGCCAAAGTCTTGATACACCTTAATAGCTGCGACATTGCTGGCAAACACAGTCAGTCTCAACTCTTTTTCAGAGCGTGACTCTAAAATTGTATTAGCTTTAGCCAACATTTTAGACCCAATGGCTTGCCCTCTAAATTTTGCAGAGACATACATCTGAATAATTTCTAAAGCGTTCCCGTCAGCTGGAGTTAAACCGCATAAACCAACCAAATCCTCACCGACAAAAGCGCCAATCATGACACTTTCTTGAGTATCACTTTCAATGAGCCCCTCAAAATACAGAATCGGTAGTTGCGATTGAGCTTCGTAACCTGAACCAAAGCATTCAGGGTGTAATTTCAAGCTTTCAAGCCTTACTGCACGGTACTTTAGGCTATCTTTACTTGCTACGACTTTACAATCAACGTCCATATTCGATCCAAGATAATGATGAATTTTGCGTATTTCAAGCAACGCAATACATGAAATACTTAAGAGTGGTTTAACGTACTTTTTTAGCCATGCTTGGGTGGAAACATGATGATCGCCATGCCAAACAGTGCAATAGATCCGCCAACCAGATCCCACATTGTCGGCTTTTCGCCATCAACAAGCCAAAGCCATACCAGTGCAACTGAAATGTACACCCCGCCATACGCGGCATAAACACGGCCCGTTGCAGTCGGGTGAAGCGTTAACAACCAAGCAAAAGCAGCCAGACTTAACGCAGCAGGGATTAGAAGTAATATGCTCTTATCTTGCCTAAGCCACAGATAAGGTAAATAACAGCCCACTATCTCTGCTATGGCCGTTAAAACGAAAAGACCCACGGTTTTAAATTCAAGCATAAAAGCCTCAAACTGATGAAAGACGATACCTCACTTAAATGCGACTATCGAAGCATTCAACCAAAGTCGTTGTTCCTTGTATGTTACAAGCAATCGACATCACTTGTTAGAGGCAAACTCAAAGATAAATACCGAGCATAATGAATCAACTTAGATACGCTATCTTGTGTTTAGATACCGTATATTGCTATTTAGATCCACCGCCTTACTTTTCGGCAATAGTCTTCATAGTCTTGACCAAACTTATCGCGCATCATTTGTTCCTCAAATTTTATGTACCATCGGTCAGTCACAAGGACAAAGACCGCCGTAAGCAAAAAAGAGGAATTCGCGGCACCGGTCAGTATTGCAAAACCCAACAATGAAACAACAAACCCCAAATACATTGGGTTTCGAGTGTACTTATAGACCCCTTCTGTTACCAATAGAGTTGGCTCATCAAACGTCATGATATTTGTGTTTCGTTTTTTAAATAGTCGCTTGCCAGACATCGCCAGTAAAAGCCCAACACCAATGACAACCAGTCCAGCTAGGTTATACGGATAAAGCATGTGATGATGAGAGCCAAGCCACCAGCATATTAAGCTCATACTAATGGCAAAAATCAGGAAGAGAATGGGTGGTAATAGTTTTTTCATTTCGATACTCCGTTAAAAGAGTCATCAAGCATATAAAAACCGAATTGCCTTCACCTTAACCTATGTTAAGCCCATCTCCCGACGAATTCTCGATAGAGTCACGTCAGTAACCCCTATATACATAGCCACATGGCGAAGCGGTATTTTCTTACTTTCGTCACCAAATTCAGTTAAGAATTCTTGGTAGCGTTCTTTGGCACTCAACAGGAGAAAGCCAGCTTCCCTTCTCTCTTTCTTAAGCACAAGACGTTCGAATAATTTGCGCAGGAACTCGCCCCAATTACGGTGACTTCTAGATAGCTCGACCAAACTTTCATAACGTATCGAAGCAACAGTACATTCCGTCAGTGTTTGAGCAAAAAACGGGCTGGGACTCGATTCGATCAATGAGCCCATACTAGTGAACGCGCCACCTGTTCTTACCAAGGATTTATTACGCTCATTCCCCTGTTCGTCGATATAAAAATACCGACCGATCCCATCGAGAACAAAGTGAACATCTGATACCAAATCACCACAATGAAATATGTACTCTTTCGGTTGGTATGTCTGAGTCGTGAAGTATTGAATAGCCAATTCCACATCGTTTTGACTCAATGGAGCTATTTCCGAGAAAGTATCGTGTAATCGTATTTTGTGGGAATTATCCATAGTTCCTACTCAACCTAATTCGTTGACAGTTCACAATTACGCGACACCTGATGCAATAGTCATAACCTGTCCCTAAGCTCTTGTTATGTGTTTATTTCGCTTACCACTTTCTATCTAAGTCTTTGCTATAGAGTAAAATAGCTCGCTGATACTCTTTAATTGCATCGCTATTTGTTGTCGACACCAAAAGGTCGAGCAATATAGACATCGCTTCCTTATGACGTCCTACATTGTACAAACACATAGCATAAAAAGGCTGAACTTCTATTGAATCAGGATACTCACTCAGAGTTTGCTCGAAATAACTCAAAGCCTCTAGATATTGACCCAAGCTTCGATAAGTAGAAGCCAAGCCAAATAAAGCATCAAAGCGTTCTGTCTCTGACAATTCGCCAGACAAAGACAAGAGGTAATGATCGATAGCTTCTAGCTCTTTACCTTCGTTATCATATGACCACGCAATCTGTAGGTGAGCCTTCGCCGCATAATGGCTATTGGTTAGCAACCTACCTAGCAAAGAGCGAGATTCGTGATACTTAGCTTCTTTACGTAATTCAATGGCTTCTTTGATGACCTGTTCCATAATTCCCTCGAAACTTATAACGATTATCGACTAATGCTTAACCTTAACGATTAATCCTAACAAATATTGAGAATCAACCATCAAAATTTACCGCCCTACCGCTGACTAGTACAAATAACCTAACCAATAGACGTGAATAGAATGGCTCTTACTAAGATAAAACTTATGAAGAGAACGTCATTAGGTGATAACTGTCTAGCCCATCATCATAAGTTGAAGCAATCACAAAACCATTTGAGTGATAGAAATCAGTAGCGCTTTCATTAGCAACCAAGCATTTTAAGCTCAACGCAGAGTAATGTTGTTTACTGATACTCAATAGTCTTGCACCTGCTCCATGACGTAATTTGTGAGGGCTAACAAAAAGATGGTGGATAAAACCATCGGGCTCCCAAATTGAGATAAACCCTAAGACTTCGCTACCTTCGACAGCAACCAAAATTTGTTCGCCGTCAGTATCTCGTTCAAAATCTGACAGCTCGAATACGGTGGTATCTTGCCACGTAAACGTCGCTGTTCGAGAATCTAAATATAGCTGCCTTAGCGCAGGTAAATAGTCACGATGATACTTTTTTATTTCCATTATTCGCCTTTATATTGGAAGTCCAATTAAGCACTTTTAGCGCGACCAAAACCCAAAGGCATCAATCACCCTTCAACATGTCTAAGAAAATCTGTCTGGATTCTGGGGTATTGTCTCTATGTGTTTCATAACGTACGTGCATTTCTGAATCCACCGATGGCTCTAATTTAATGCTCCAAAGCGCTCTCAATTGGTTCGGTACAATTGAATACCGGACATCGATAATACGCATTTCATCCGTGGGATCTTGTGCCACATAACCATTTGAGAACCAGCGGAAACGTTCAATGTCTTTTGCTTGCTGTGAATTAAGGTCAAGCCACGGGAAATCCAGGCTAACATTCAGTTTTGCGATTGATTCACCAGGGTATGTCTTAACGGAGGTACCTACCCGTACAGCATCTACATAGTATCGATTCTCTGTTTCGTAGACCACTTTCCAAACTAAGATATTCGCAAAGCTCGGCTTAGCCTCTAACCGGATAGGCGTATGTTGTCGCTCTTGCGCTAGTTGCCACCCTACAGCCTCTGCCCTGTCCCTTTGTATCATTCCGAGAGTTGGATAAATCAAAGCCCAAAGAAACGCGACACGAGCCAACCAAGGGACTCGTTTCCATGTTGCAAACACAAGCAAGATTAAAATAGGCAGTGTATAGACAGGGTCGATGATCGAAATGGTGTTCCAAGCGTAACGCTCGTTGGTGAGTGGCCAAAACAACTGAGTGCCATACGTAGTGCATGAATCCAACAAAGCATGAGTGCCATAACCTAACGCGCAATACAGCCAACTTTGTTTAAAAGAGAAACCACGCCTTTTGGCGATCAATGAATGTAAAACCAACGCGCAAATCAAGCTGCCAATGGGGATAAACAGAAGTGAATGAGTAAATTGTCGATGGAACTCCAAAGCCAACAAAGGATCATTCTGCGATCGAATAAACGCATCTAAATCTGGCGCTAACCCAGAGAGTAAACCCAAAACTCCAGCAACCACCAAGTGCTGCTTTTTACTCGCTGATTGCGACAACGAAGCGCCTAGCACGCCCTGCGTTAACGGATCCATACGTCACTCATTTTTAGCATTCCATTGAATCGAATAAGTACATTTAGCTATAGCAGTGAATCGAGTCAAACAACAAGATTTCGTCAGCAGACTCATAGACATAATCGTATTAATGTAGACTGGCAAACAAAAAAAGAGCAGCTTCATGACTGTTATTTTTTGCGCTCACCGATAGATCACACGTCATATGAATAACTTTTCGCTTACAACTCTTCCCAACTTGTCAGTTCACACTTCCGATACGTCCAAAGATAATATGCGCTCATAAAAACAGCATAAAAGGCACCAGCGATGAATGATTCATACAATATGTTTGAAAAGGTCACTCCCTCTCTCGATATGCTTAGCAGCGATGTTAAAGGAAGAAAAAAGGCGAAAAACTCAACAAAGCGCACCACTACATTTCGTAGAAATGGAACATAGTAAGGTGGTCTTAACTTGATCCCAGCCTTACGCAACCATTGATGTAAAGGAGCGTTGTAGTTCCATTTTGAAATCTTAGCGGCTTGGAGTTGTTGCAATGCCCTCTCAAGCTTTCTTTCATAACTCATGTTGGTGTGCTCCTTAAGAGTTAACATTAAACACTTGGTTGCCTAGCCTTGCTTAAAGTATCCGGTCAGATCGCTCAGCCTGACGCTTACGAACATTGCCCTTGTGGTAACCTTTCTAAGTTAAACCACCTTTAGCGCTACCAACACAATTCGTATTGGTTATTTCGTTGTTTAAGCGTTAAATCAGAGAAACCATCAACGATGAGATCAGCTAATAGTAAATCTTCTTTTTCGTGACTGGTCAAAATGGCGACCGTAAAACATCCTGCATCTTTAGCCGACTTAACCCCTGCTGGAGAGTCTTCAAACGCAACACAATTGCCCGCATCTACACCTAAGTTTTGAGCAGCTAATAAAAATGGATCTGGATGTGGTTTCCCATTAGTGACGTCTTCTGCACAAATCATATTGGCGGGAATCTGAAAACCAGATGCAAGCAAACTGGTTTCCGCTACTTTCCTAGGCCCACTGGTTGCGATAGACCATGAATGCAAAGGTATGGTTGACACAAAATCCAATGCACCATCGATTTCGGTCGCAGCATTCATAGCTTCCATTGCAATCTCTTTCACAACCGCTTCTTCTTCAGAGTTTGAGTATTTTGAGCCGACTAGCGCAAGTGTTTCACTGATTTTTCTGCCATGCACGTGGGGTAATACTTTTGAGAACTCAATGGCATTTCGTGTTGCCCATTTCTGCCAAATATTATTGATAACCTGTGTGGTATCAACAAGAGTCGCATCGACATCAAAGATAAAACCTTTACAGACAAACGTATTCACTCACCTAACTCCTTAGAATTGACACTTCGATACTTAAACACAACGCAGACTAGCGCTTTATTAAAAAACTGCATCGTATAAATAGATTGCAACTTTAACCTTTCTTAGCGTCCTAGCTTGCACGTAATTGCTCTCCAACTTTACCTACGAACCCTCAAAAAGTTCGACCATTTGTCTTTTACTTCGGACGTCAAATCCAAGGTAAATTCATAACCTAAATGGTTCTCGCGGGTAATCTCAAAGTCGAGATGCTTGTGAAACTGTACTGACAATTCGTTCATGCGTAACACATTACTGACCAGAACATTTGCTTGATTGTTCTTGAGTGTCTCGGCAATTGAACGGAACAACGCAAGAAAAGCGGCCTTGCTTCGGTAATTAGGATGAACAACGAACATCGGCACAAACCATCGCCCATCACCTAAGTTCCGTAGCGTTGTGTACCCTATTAATTGGTCTTTCCTGCGATATTCGAAAAGTAGCCCTTGCTCGATGGATTCAGCTCGTGACGCTAAGTAAACTTCTCTCTCGATTGGAAACCCGGCCTCTTTCGAGATTGCCTCCAAAGTCAGTATGTCTAGTTCTAAATACTCTTCCATAACTCCCTTAAACCAACGAATGCTTGAATGAATGGCTATCCGTATTAAGTCGCTACTCAATCATGCGTCACTAACGCTAAAACCCAACCCTAAAGTGCCATGTATAATGAATCAACTTAAATTATCTATTTGAGCTAAAACTCATCGCTCGTATCTCGCTCATCATAGTTAGGGAAGTCGATTTTCAGGAAGCCATTTTCATCGAGAGTAAATGAGACTCTCCCACGCTCTATTCCTGATTCATTCATATCAGAGCAGCCACGGAAGACCTCCCAATCAAACGAATAATTGAGCTGATACTGAATACCTTCTACGTAATGAACACTTTCGATCTGAATACCGTTCACGTTGTGAGCCATATGATCTATGTGAGAAAGGTCAGGGATCAACTTACTTTCAAAGCCACTCTTATTTTCAGTGAGGAAAACGGCCAATTCAGAGCATAGCTCCGAACCACGAGCTAAAGATTTAGACGAACTAGAAAAGATCACGTTCAATTTCTCCCGAGAACAGTGTTGGATTTGAGTATTCACGCATCATTAAAGCGAGGAAAAAATTAACATAAAATATTTTATTTCAATAACTTAAAAATAAAACCTTAAACCTAGGCTTCGTAAAACAAGTATGTAACTTGATGATTCTACATGTTTGAAACCAACAACAGGCAAGTATTAACTCATGTCTGAACAATTGTAAGTTAGGCGTTTTAAACATTAGCGATACATCTTAGATGGGCATTATCAGCTAGCTAGAACCGACTACCCGATAATTGTCATACGATTAGCCGAAAAGTGTAATGGTTAAAGCTGACGCTATTAGCCCAAATATCGATATACAGAGTCTCTTTGTTACCGTCTCATTATACTTATACCAACCAATCAAAATTGAAAAAACAGTCGAGAATCGTCTTAGCGAAGATACAAAAGCAACGTTGCCTATCGAAGCAGCTTGATAAAATGTCAGCAAAGTTAGTAGGTGAGCCAGAGCGGGGACAATTAACGAAGAAAAGTCACTTAAACTTATAGTCGATGCCCGTATTCTGATCAGAAAAGGCAAATAATATAAGAACATGACTAAGCATATGTGCGCCGTCCAATTAACAGCTCCAATCTGAACAGAACCATCTTTATGAATGATTGAGCTAAGTGACCAAAGCAGAACGACACATATCATGCTGTTTACTGCTTTATCTTTTATTATGCTCATTAGGTTTAAACTCTCGCCATAAAATATAAAAAAGATCGCCGAAATTATTCCTATGAATCCAAACAAGGAAGGGACTTCATTGTAAAAAACAAAGTTTAAAACTAGCTGAAATACAGGAACAAAGCATAAAAGAGGAATGACTTTGGCTAAGGATCCATTGCGCAAAGCTAAGAGATAAAATGTCATAGCAGCGGCATCAAGAGTGGCAGCCGAGAACATCATTATCACTAGATCAACATCGTAGTTCACCTTTTCGAGAATGAATATGGTGGATAGACAAATAGGACAAAGAATGAACAACATTACCGCTGTAGATTGTATTGCTGATAATCTAGATGTCGACTTTTTTAATGAGACATCCTTCACGGTTAAAAAAACAGCAGATAGAAGAGAAAATAAAACCCACAAAATAGAGTTCTCTAAGTAAAGAATAGTGGTTCTATGTTCTATTGAAATTCAATGGTGTTAATTAACAATTGTTAATGCGGTTTTTTATTCTTGATAAACTAACAGGGCTTATCCCCATGTAATTAGCGATATCAACGCTTGTTAAGTGCTTGACCCAGTGGGGAAAATCATAAACTAAATGTTTATACCTTTCTTCATGCGTATTGAGCAGAAAAAAACTTTCTTTTTTTTCTTTATAAAGCAGTTGCTGTTCTAGGAGCTGAATTTTTGTGTTAACCCATTCTTGAGAATTAAGCATACTCATTGGGACTTTAATGAATTCTACTTTAGTTAATGATTCAATTTGATAGCTAGACTCTCGATTCTCTATCCAACTCGAAAAAAGTATGCAAAGGCTTTGTGGAAAATAAAACTCCTTACATCGCTCTACTCCTGAATCGGAATAATGGCAGGCCTTCAAGATACCAGAGATCAAATAGAATGCATGGGTCTGCTCTTCGCCTTGACGTAGCAATACACAAGATTCATCGACTAATGAAGTTGAAAACGTAGAAAAATAACGTTCAGGATGAGCAATACCTAGCCCTTCAAAAAATGAGCATACGGATTCTATATTTGTCATATTACCTACAATATTTCCTTGAATGGTAGGCTTTGCATTACCCTACACGTAAGCCTTTCATACAGAAACGAAAGTTAACCACAATATAGTCTAACTTGTATAGGGGCAGATCTGAGCTAGCTTGCACTTTGAGAGAGAAGTGCCACTAGTAAAACTTCGGGCCGATGAAGCCTCTGGACAAAACCAACTTAACGTAAAAGCTCTACAGTCCCGCTTTCAGATAACTTTTTGTATCGCAAAAAGTCATAGACCACCGTTCTCAGTGGTGGTTGGGATGACAGGGATTAGACAAAAATTTCCACCATAGAACGCTCTTGTTAGATTCGTAACAAAACGATCTTTAGCAGGATGTAGCATCACTATTACATGTTATCTGTAATAGCAGCTGTTATGAGTAATCTGCTCTCCGAGTTCTAAACTAATTTTCGTCTTGGAAAAGTTGCATATTACCTAATAGCCGCTCGGTCTTACCCGTCATTGTCAAAGGCATTATTCCTTCATCTGAAATCTTTTTTAGTACCAATGCTGATGGGCTTACGCCATAACAGCGAGCTTCTTCTCTAGTTTTCTTCACAATGTGTTTGTTAGCTTCGCTGTCGTAGTTATTAGGTAAAGCTCCATCAAACTCGAAGGATCCATCTAGTAGTGGTGAGTAAGCGACCAGGTTGATGTTTGGGTTCCTTTCTCTTAGTGCACTGATGATCTCGGTATCAAGACAAATTTGTACTCCCAAGTCGACTCCTTTTAGCGGTTCAATTACTGTGTGACGATACTGTGCATAGCTAATAGGCGTTAAATCATGAGCACTAATGACTTCCTGCAGTTCTTTGATTCGGGGTAAGGAAAAATTAGAAATTCCAAGTCGCTTAACTACACCATCGTTAATCAGGGAACTAAGTGCAGACCATGTTTCCAATAAAGGTGTCGATATATCATCAATGTGGGCATACAGAACATCAATGTAATCTGTCGATAAACGGTCAAGACATGCTTGCACTGCTCTGTCTATAGCTACTTTGCTCAAGCCTTCTGCTCTATCAAAGTTCCTACCATCAAGGGGTTGTGCGCCAATTTTTGTATGAATTTCGATTTGTTTCCTTTCTTTAGTTCTAAGCCAGTTACCAATAACTCTTTCACTTTCTCCGCCTCTTCCTGCCCAAAATGCATAATTGTTAGCAGTGTCGATTATGGTTCCACCGTTTTCAATAAAGGTATCCATGATTTCATGAGCTTGTGATTCAGATATTGATGTCCCAAAGCCTGCAGTTCCAAGTCCTACATTCATTATTCGCACCTCTTAACAGTTAGTTACATGTATTTTTTAAGGCAAAAAGATCAGTATGCCCTTTCTATGTTCTAAACATTACAGGACAATAGACTTTCAGCAATAAAACGATATGCAAAGGTCTTTTCATGAGTGAAATGGATTTAAACTGGAGTGATCTACAACTGTTTCTTTACGTTGCTAAGGAAGGAGGTCTATCCGCAGCCGCAAAATCAAGTCAACGCAGCCCCGCTACACTTGGTCGCAGAATGCACGCACTCGAAAAAACTCTGGGGAAAGAGTTATTTTTTCGCCATGATCGGGGATATGAGTTGCTTGCTGCTGGAGAAAAGTTGCTAAAAGAACTAACAGCGCTGGAGTCACAAATAACAACAATTACAGGAGTGTGTTCACAAGACAATAGACCTTTAGTAAAAATCTCTGCGGGCACATGGACTACGTTATTTTTGATACAAAATATAAACCAATTTTCAGCTACTCTAGATAAAACTCTTATACGCTTTATCTCTACAGAAAAAATATTGAATATATCCCATAGAGAGGTCGTCATAGGTATTCGGAATATCAGACCTACAGATGAATCCTTAGTTTGCCGTAAACTGAAACGAGTTGAGTTTGCTCCTTATTCAACTAAAAATTCCCCTGAAATATGGATAAAGGTATTATCAGATACCCCTTCAGGTCGTTGGCTCGATCGTTTTGTAGGTTACAACTCGATTTGTGAAGTTAGTGAACCACGAAATAGCCTTGATCTAGCTCTTCAGAATAAAGGTATTGCACTTCTCCCGACTTTTATTGGAGACGCACAACGTCAACTTCATCGCATAGGAAACATTATTGATGAACTGGGGCATGACCAATGGCTAGTAACACATCACGAAGATCGTTACTTACCCGAAGTAAAGACTCTGATTAGTACGTTAGGAGAAGCTCTGAGATAAGACTTGCATAGATACGCAGTAGTAAGTGGTTTTTATTATGCACTAATGAAGTGAGGATAATCTGGTTTCTATCAGTTCTGAGAAGCTTTGGAGCAGAAACGATTTAGGGTTATCGATCTAAACCGTTTCTAGCAGATTAGGAAAAGTATTTTGAAAAATTAAACGTTTGTTATATATCTTATTTAAATCTTATCCGCAAAGTAAGCCATGATTTCTTCTGTAGTCATTTCCTTGGTCTCGTTGGAAAAGCAATAATAGCTCGGGCGCATATCAATAAAGTATTGCATGTCCATTTTCAAACCCTCTAAGTTTGGAAAGAGACCTACTGGCATATTATATTCACCTGTTTCTTTTAACTTATAAAATAGATGCGTACCACACTCAACACAGAACCCACGAGAAGCCCAAGATGAAGACTTATACATTTTTACTTTGTTTTCACCCTCGATTTTCACCTGAGTTCCACATTTGACTGCGAAAAATGGTGCTCCTCCCCAAGTTCGGCACGACTGGCAATGACAAACAGTGAAGCTAGGGTTGATGTTTTCTGCGGTAATTTTTACAGAACCACAAAGACAGCTAGTCTCTGAATAAGACATTAAATTTCTCCTAAACTGATAAAAAATTTTTAGGCATAAAAGGTTCTGAGCCTACATTATGACTGCTTCAATTTTGTTTCCATCCAGATCTCGAATAAATGCAGCATAATAGGTTTCACCATACTCTGGCCGAAAACCCGGTTTACCTTCGCATTTACCACCTAGTCCAATTGCAGTGGCATAGAATTGTTCAACAGACTCTTTAGAAGGGGCATTGAAAGCTATATGTAAACCATTACTTGGAGTCGCTTTTCCTTCACAAGGACTACCAACCCAAAACTCAAAGTTTTCACCATAAGCAGCAGCAAGATTTTCTATATAGTGAGTACGCTTTATGGACAATATAGACAGAACCGAATCGTAAAACTTAACGGCTCTTACTACATCAGAAGTACCAATTGAGACGTGATTTAAAATCATTTGAAGTCCTTTTTATTGTTCAAGATAATAAGCTTGCAAGTCCGGAAGATGTTTATCGCATTCTAACAAGAACAACAAATACTGTATATAAAAACAGTATTTGTAAATATTAGTATGGGAGTGCAAATTTAATAACTCAATCAGATAAGCTTTATTAAGGCAAAAGCTCATTAACAGAATGTGGATGAGTAAAAGGTCTAACAAATAATGGGGTATAAATGCGTTAGCTGATATCAAGCTAGCATTGTGCTCTATGTCTTTATTGGATGGAGCTTAAGGCGTTCGGATAACTCCCATAAAGCTATTCGATTTGAATCATACTTGAGAAGCTTGTTCGCTTCAGATGCCTTACACCAACGAAACTCTGTGTGTTCCGAAGACAACTGTGGTTCACTCGAAAATAGCGCTGAGAATGAATATTCTGGTATCACATAAGGGTGCTCGCTCCATTTTTCATGACCAGAATAGAACACTCTAGGTAACATACACATAGAATCTAGCTGAACCCATTTAATACCAGTCAACGAAGTTTCTTCATACAATTCTCTTTTTGCTGCATCAAGCAAAGACTCTTGATCTTCGCCACCGCCAGAAATTGCCTGCCATTCACCATTGTCTGTTCGGCAAGCAATCAAGAAGATGGGCTCTGATGTTTCAAATTTATATGGAAATATTAGTACCTGAAATGGTGCTCTCATCGGGTTGGCTCCACTATTATCATGCATCAATAGATACTAATGGCATTAGGAGAAGTTGGGCAATTATCCGACCAGATTATTCTCTAATTTGTGGCGTGAACTCATAAAGGAATACGAATTACCTAGATTGAAGCATAACCCTTTTGACCACGTCATGAACGGCAAGGTTGAGAGGGCTTTGGCGATCGACAAGACGCATGCAGGACACAAGATTCAGATCGATCCTTAGAAGGCGTTTATTCAACACCTTCTTATGTAGTGACACTTATTGTAAGTCTACTGCTTTTAAGAGCTCTTTTAGTGCCGCGCGTTTATCGAGAGTTAGTTTTCTAAGCCAAATGCAGCCAATGCATTTTGCGCAACCTCAATGCCATACTCTTGAACGAAATGACCGGCATCGGCAATCTTCATCGGTTCTGGGCAACCTTTAATAAAGGTGCGTAGGTACTCCATTGGTCCCTCACCTAACGCGGTATCTTTCATACCAATAGCCATATAACTTTGGCCACTCCATTGTTTAGACCAGAATTGACGAGCACGTATACCATGCTCGACACCATCCATTGATGGATCTACAGGAACTATCGCCGGGAAACGTCTTGCTCCAGCTTTGTAGCTGTTATCAGGGAACGGCGCGTCATAAGCGAGTACATCAAGCAGATTAACTTGCGGACCTGCATCACAAGCAAAGATACCTCCAACCGGAATTTCGGGGGCATTAGCACAGAAATCACGCCACTGATAAAACCCTTCAGGCGCCGTTTCTCCCACGGATATTGCAGTATTCATTACAATGAGGTTTTTAAATCTGTCTTGCATATCCATTGGAATAGTTAATCCTAGGATGCCTCCCCAGTCTTGGCAGACCAAGGTGATATTTTTCAGATCAAGACGCTCGATAAAGCGAAGTAAACTATCTCGATGGAAGTCAAAGGTGTAGACCGATTCATCAACGGGTTTATCTGAACGGCCAAAACCAAATAGATCAGGGGCTACAACACGATGCCCTGCCTCGGTAAATACCGGAATCATCTTGCGGTATAAATAGCTCCATGACGGCATGCCGTGTAAGCAAAGAAAGGTATTTTCAGCCGTCGCATCACCTTCATCAATGTAAGCCATACGCAGAGAATCAAACCCCTCCAAATCATCAACATAATTTGGTTGATATGGGAAAGCAGGCAAAATAGAAAAGCGTTCATCTGGTGTTCTTAGTGCGTTAATCGTCATAATTTTTCTCTTAATATTTAGGGTATAGATGGATATAAAATACAGATATCTTGCTTAACGTTGATTCGGTGAGCCACCTAAAAGCAATCGCTTAAAAGGCAAGCCAGAGGCCTTAACACTACCGATGAAATAAATAGCAGCAACAATAAGGTCCATTACTCCAATAACAACAAAAGTAAGGGGAGCCACGCCTAATACCCCGGCATAAGCAACAACTAAAAAGCCAACACAACGCACTAACCCACCCCATACAATAATCGATGAACGCGTTTTGAAATCGGCCGTTGACCAAAGCAAGGCAACGCCAGTGAAGATCAAAAAGGCCCCTAATGTCACCGCTATAACCAGCGTGTTTGGGTTTGGATTTACCAGCTCTGGGATCATCATCCCCAGCCCAATAAGAAAGTTGAACCATGCGGTCAATTTTACAAATGATTTAAACATGACTTATCCCAATTCATAGATTCATAGGTTTATTGAGGCTGGTTTCTAAATGGTCGTGTTTTAGAAACCAGAGTGCACTGTATCGTTAACCGTTAGAATTCTTGTACAGTCGGGCGTAATACGATCTCGTTAACATCGACATCAGCAGGTTGTTCAATCACATAAGCGACAGCATTAGCGATAGACGTCGCTGAAATGGCATCTTTATACACCTCGTTTACAAATTGAGAGGTCGTTGCATCTGAACTGCCATGTTTGAGTTCAGAATCAATGAGTCCAGGTGAGATAACGGTTGTGCGAATATTACGACCCACTTCCATACGTAGTCCTTCACTGATCGCACGAACAGCAAATTTAGTGCCTGCATACACACTGCTCGCTGGCGAAACTTTATGGCCCGCTACAGAAGCAAGGTTGATGAAGTGTCCTGTTTCTTGTTGCTCAAACACAGGAAGCGCGGCAGCAATACCATTGAGCACACCTTTGATATTCACATCGATGGTGTCGTTCCACTCTTGCACTTTCAGTGCACTTAAAGGAGAAAGCGGCATAATACCAGCGTTATTGATCATCACATCTGCGCGACCAAACGTCGTTACGGCTAAATCCACCAATGCTTTCACACTCTCAGCTTTAGTCACATCTGTCGCTAACGCTACTGCATGTCCATTCTCATTTTTAATATCCGCAACAATCGCGTTCAGTTTTTCAACTCGGCGAGCACCCAGTACGACACTTGCACCTTGAGAAGCTAGCTTTCTCGCCATAGCTTCACCTAGTCCACTACTCGCACCTGTGATCACAATGACTTTGTTTTCAATATTGGTATTCATGATTTATTCCTAATGTCTTTCATTTATTTCGGTTTGTGTTGGACGGAGGTTATGCCGCTAAGGTTTTTTCCAAAGCTATTCTCTCGATAAGTCGACATGCATGTTCATTTGCAATATTAGCCGCTCTATCACGTTCTGCTCGGTTCTCTACGGTTGGGTTATATGACACACCATATGAAATCTCTGGTTTAAGGAAAATCATACCTGTCGCACTCGCAAGGCGATAGAAAGGCTTAAGGTAATCTTCAACAGCATAAAGGTGAGCACCTGTCGCTGAATAAAGCTCTTCTCTCCCGCCCACAGTGGTGGAAAGTAACAATTGCTTTCCTTTCAAGTGGTCAGCATCAGGGCCATAGGCAAATGAATGGGTCAGTACCGTATCCATCCACTCTTTTAATAGTGATGGCACACCAAACCAATAAAACGGGAATTGCAGTACGATGACATCAGTATTAAGCAATGCTTGCTGCTCTACTTCTACGTCGACAATACGGTTTGGGTACATCTTGTATAACTCACGTACCTCAACCGAGGTTGTATCGTTTAGAGCATCAAGAACAATTTTGTTTCCGATTGAGCCATTTTCCACATCGGGATGAGCAAAAATAACAGTGGTCTTCATAATTAATTCCTACGTTTACATTTTGGTGTGATTAACTAATACATACATTATGTATCGATCGTTACACTTTAAGTTGCGTGCATTTTGTATCGATCATTACAGAATGTCAATAGGCCAATTGACATTTTGTATCGATTACTACAAAATTATGTAAACAAGGTTATTTAGAAGAAGAGAACATTGATGGCAGGACGAAAACGAATATTTGATAAAGATGTTGCGTTAGATAAAGCAATGCGCACATTTTGGGGGAACGGTTATTCAGGAACTTCGATCTCTCACTTAACATCAGAAATTGGGATAAATTCACCTAGCCTGTATGCTGCATTTGGCAATAAAGATCAGTTATTTAAAGATGTTCTAGTGCATTATTCAACACAATACGCAGCTCCCCATTACTATCACCTCACCGCTTCTTCTGGCGCGAGCCTTAAAGAAAGGCTGAGAGCTTGCTTCTATGGACTCATTGAATTGTTCACAGATAATGAGACACCACTTGGGTGCTTGTTGATAAAAAGTTTGAATGAATCAGATAGCGTTGCCTTTCCAGAGGAAGCAAAAACTTACTTAAGAGATGTTGGGATAAAAACAAAGTCGACATTAATTGCTTTAATTGATTCAGAGATTAACTCCGAAGAATTACCTAAAAATACGAGTGTCGAGCTCTTGGTCGAGTATCTGTTGTCCGTTAGTTACGGATTAGCGATACAAGCCCGAACCGGCCAACCAAAAGAAGCTTTGAATGAAATAATGGACTACGCGTTGAACACGCTTCCATACAATGACAAGTAAATGGAATAGCACACCCATTAACGTTCCCTTGAATACAACTGCCTGATAGAGAATAGAGCTACCTCCATGTGTAATCATCTTTTACGTATTGATAATTATGAGAAAAGGTAATTCAGATTGACCTAGAGGAACGCGATAAATCACCTACCATCGCTGGAATGAGGCATGCATTACCTAGATTGAAGCATAACCCTTTTGACCACGTCATGAACGGCAAGGTTGAGAGGGCTTTGGCGATCGACAAGACGCATGCAGGACACAAGATTTAGATCGATCCTGAGTTCTTGGGGTGGCTCTATGGTGTAAAGCGAAGCGTCCTTCCAACTATCGCTTAATACGCAGGCGTGTTCACCCTGCTCTAGGATTTGCCTCGCAACTGAAAAATTGTCCACCGTGATACTGATGTGCGGCTCAATCCCACTACTTTTCAACATTTCTAAATATCGGTAACGATCTTCATTCCAGCCTTGGCTTCGGATCTTGATAAAAGGCAATTTCAACGCCTCTTCCCATGTTAATTGCCCCAATGACTTTGAAACAGCGACCACCAGTTGATCGGCCATGATGCGTTTCTGGAAGATATTCGTACTGCGGTCTTCAGTTAGAAAGTGCACACCTAAGGTAATGTCACCCTGTTCTAATTTTTGCTCTGTATCGGATGCCCAAGTCTTCAGCTCTATTTGCGCTTTGGGAAACGTTTTCGAGAGTTCCCTAAATAGATCAACACCTGAAAATTCCAATGTATAGGCGAAAAAAGCAAGGGTGATAGGCCCATCATAGCTGGCAGAATCGAATGTCACTGGTGAGGTAGCGGAGTGCATCAAGGACAAGGCGTGTTCAATATCGGGCAAAATAGATTTGCTATAATGTGTTGGCCTTAGTCCTTTCGTGGTGCGTTCGAAAAGTGGGAGCCCCAATTGCTCTCTTAGCTTGGTCATTTGCTTGCTGACTGCGCTCTCAGAGATCCCCAGTTTCATCCCCGCCCTTTTAAGGCTGTTCGACTGACACAACAATACAAAGGTACGCAGCAAATTCAGGTCTATACTTTCCATTTGGGCAAGTCCTATTTTCCATACTTTCCATTTGGGAAGTATAAAGTAACCTCTATCGGCAGAGCAAATAATACTCTTCCAAATGACATTCACTTTGAAATATAAAGGTCGCTACTATGAAAAAGCTATTCCCCCTTACTGCTGTCGCTTTATTCTCAACCAGCGTTTTTGCAGCGCCAACTATCGTCACGGAAGATAATTTTGCTCAGGCATACACCAACATGCGTCTCGGCGCGGTCGTAGAGAAAGCCGGTGGTATCAATACATTCTTTGAGATGCCAGTACCGAGCAGCGTTCCTGAAGAACAGTTCGTTGTACGAATGAATCGAGACACTTTTTACTCCGTTTCTGTCATCGATATGTCGAACGATGATGTTTACGTGACGGTTCCAGAAACTGACCAATATGTGTCACTGCAAGTCGTGGACGAAAACCACGAGACTCAGCCAATGATCTACGGTTCAGGTCGTCATAAAATCAGCGCAAAAACCGACCACGCATTTGTCATTGTCCGTGCTCTTGAAGATGACGCACGCCGTAACCTGAAAATTGAAACCGGCAGTGAGAAACCGTTTGAAGTAAAAGAGTGGGATATGGCGTCGTTCAGTGCCACGGATAAAGCTGGCAACATCGATTTCAGTGACGGATATGACCAATCAAAAGCGTTTGGTAACAAAGAAAGCGGCCAAACTGATTATATGAATTATGTTGGCGCAGCTGGCGGTTGGGGTGGCGCGATGGTCGAAGACAATATCTACCAAACCAGCCAGTACTTCGATGCGAATGCATGTTATGAGACGACTTTCAAAGATCCAAAGGCAGGTTCATTCTGGTCAGCGACGGTATATAACGCTGATGGTCGAATGTTTAACGATAAAGCCAATATTTCGAGTGAAATGGCACCCGTTATGAATAGCGATGGAACCTACACTCTCCGCTTTGGGTGTGAAGGTCAGCCAAACAATATCCCAACGATGGAAGGTAATAAGACCGGAAAATTTAATGTTCTTGTGCGCCATTACAATCCTAGCGAGCCCGTAAGCAAGGGCGAGAAAGGTTACAATCCAGCAGTTATGATTAAGAAAGCAGGCTAACTTAAGTCATCAAATTGATGCTAGCCAACGCAAGTGAACGAACATAACTCATGAAAAGCGACGTGATACCGAGTAAGCAAAGTGCTTCAAAGGTATCGCGTCTTTTTTTTATGACTGTTTTCAAATAAGAACAGGTAAAGCCAATGTGTGTGTTTCCTTTTCAATTGATGGCTTTAAATGAATCGCTTTCAATGAAAAGGAATGGGGCAAAATTAGGTAAGCTGAGATTTCACAAACTTGAAGATAGACAAAAACAGCTTACAGAGTATTGCATTAGGAGCTAGGCAGCACTGCCGCCTGATGTAAACCATCAAATCATCAGCCAGCGCTGCTAAACAAAAACTATAGAACGGTAACGCCTTCAATCTCGATCACTGAGTTAGCGTTCGCTCTCTCGATTATTTTTAATAAGGTTGTTTGAATGAGCTCATTGTCTCTGATTTCAGTTTCACATGAGAAGCGCTCTTCTTGGACACTGTCGCCCTCGCCTAACGTGAATTGAACAGCCACTTCAGTCGCGCATTCTTTGGTAGCGCCATAGTACGCTAGAGTGATTTTAGGGTAACCGTTGAATCCCTTTTTGACCTGTTTAGCGATACGTTTTTTAGCTTTATCCAAGTTCATACTACTTCCTGTTTAATAGTGTTCCTAAGACCAATATAACGCCCTATTCAATCGTAAACCAACACAAATCTGAACCTTACGTAAAACACCTTCACTGTAAAATTATTAAGGGATGAAAATGCCAAGTAATAGGAATTAACTTCCAGTGCTTAGCTATCAATCTAACTCTGCGTTAAACCTCTTTTCTAACCACATAGAACTGATGTACTGCCCGTTTTTCTTTGCGTACTCTTTGAATACGCCGACTTCTCGAAAACCAAAACTCTTGTGTAACGCAATTGAAGCATCATTTGGTAACGCGACACCAGACAAGGCTCTATGAACACCGTGGGTGCTAATGGATGAAAACAACTGAGAATACAATTTCGAACCTAAGCCTTTACCTGTCGCTTCTTCCGCCAGATAAACGGTGACTTCGACAGTATCTTCAAATGCTGACATCGCTCTGTACTGTTGAGAACAGGCGAAACCTAATAACGCACCATTTTCTGTCGCGACATAAAGCTGATGTTTACTGTTGTTTGAAAACTGAGCGAACCACTGTTGGCGATTTTCCAACGTAAATTCCTCTTCTTCAAATCGAGCATTGGTGTGTTTAATATAGAAGTTGAAGATATCCGTGATGCCTGCAATATCAGGTAATGCCCCTACTCTGATTTCCATGTAATGTCCTTTTTAATTGGTGCACTAAACACTAAAACCAATACATAGAAAATTGCCAAATATGTTGAGTTATCTTTGGAGTATTAGTTTTGCGTATTCCTACCAGTTGTACTCCATTTGCCGAGCAACTACCTTGGCAAATTCTAAACCATAGCGCTCAGATATCAGATGTAAGCTCATATCTATACCAGCAGAAATACCACCTGAAGTTGTGAATTTACCTGATGTCACCCAGCGCTGATCGGCAGTCACATTTAAATCAGGGAACTGTAATGCTAAGTCGGAAATATCTTCCCAATGGGTAGTGACAGTGAGCCCCTTGAGTAAACCAGCTTTAGCCAATAGAAACACGCCAGTACAAACTGACACAACTTGTTCAGCATTTGGCTCAACAGATACCAACCAATCCAGTACATTCGACTTGTTCATCTCGTCAGTATGCACACCGCCAACTACCATTAACAAATCTATCTCTGGATGATTTTGTAACGAGTAATCAGGCAAAACTTTAAACCCACCACGGGCTACAACTGGCTCGGTGTGCTCAGAAACCATGAATACATTTAGATCTTCAGCACCTAAACGCTTTGCCGTACTAAAGACTTCAAATGGGCCAGAGAAGTCGAGAACTTCTGCTTGATTATAAATATAGATACCGATGTTCATTGTACCTCCATGTACAAAATGATGAATGTTTAAACTTACCTTCTCATCTTATTTAACTAATTAACACACCTATTTAAGAACTCGTATATGCAGACATTTGACTTGTTCAGAGCTTCCTATTTTCAACTGCGATAGAAAGGAGATGTGCCTGTATAACAGATATCGTGAACACGATTAACGGTACGACTATTGAAAATAACGAGACGAAAATTATAAAGCCAGACATAAACAATTTATCAATGTAACCAGTGCTATGAGCCCAACCCGCAACGTGGCCGTCGGCAAAAAGACCGAATGCACCATAGTAATAAAATGCATAAATCACAGCAGACTTATGCCATGAACCTCGCTGAAGGTCATCTATTGTATAAATCGATGCGAAGCCTGCTAAAACAACGCCCAACCATAAGAACACAAAGTCGGTCGGGTAAACGGATGCTGTGGCTAGATAGTCTCCTCGAGAACTTAGCCATACAATTACAAACCCTATAGTCAGCGTAATTAACGCATTTTTAATTATTAACCATCTCATACTTTCCTCCTGGATTTAGTATGGATAGGTGCCAATATAGGATTGTGTGAAAACCCGATCTTTTCGAGCCGCCTCAATAAAATTGGGGAGAGAAGTCAACATGCCTTAAGCATTGGGCAACACCAAGCACGTAGCGCATCATCACTGTGCGATTCAAAGACTCGAAAGCTCGATTAGCTTGTGCGCCCTTCTGAATGTTTTGGTAAGTCTGGCTGTAATTCACACCAGTTCGCTTTGTATTTTGTATAAATCTGAGCATCAATTTTGACAGGAATATCGACATCGAACGTTGATATCGCCAACTCGATATTTTCAAGAGGTTCACCTTGTACTCTGAAGCCAAGGCTTGATCCACAGTTGGAGCAGAATGTTCGTGTTGTGCCGTTTGATGCGACAAACTCTTTGAGTCGATCTTTGCCTGAAAGCCAACTTAAGCCTTGTACGCCAACTAACGTACCGAAAGCGGCGCCATGAAATTTTCGGCACATCGAACAATGGCAGTTTGCTGCTTTTTCGCTGAACCCTTCAACCGAAAAACGAACACTTCCACACAAACACGAACCTTTAAAATCTGTACTCATCCTGAGCCTCCTTCCCTTTCATATACTGAGTTAACCCACTGGTTAAAGTAGGCTTCTAACCATTTAACGCATTGCGCCAATATTGCACCGTTTTATCAGACACAGAACCGGTTTCATTCGCTGTTGCGATCAAGAAGTCACATAAGTTGGTCGCAACCTCTTCATTGCCTAACAAGTATAAACTGCGAATGACTCGTGTTAGTCGAAGCTGGTTATGGTCATGATTTTTAAGCCATACATGGTTCGCAGGGCTACGTGGCAACAATGACGATATCTCACTTCCATCTCGCTGCATTCCCCAAAACTCAAGCATCAGGTCAAGCACTTGTAGGTGAGCTGTGCGGAGGTCTTCTGAGTTAGAAAAAATCGCCCTATCTTCTTGAGTAACCAACGGTGCATGTTGATTAAACTTAGTCCCTTCATCGATTGGGAAAAACACTTGAATATACTTATGGTCATGCTCCAACCAAAAATGATTGTAAGCCAATAACTGTTCTATATTTCGACCAAATTTATCTAGCACTTCACCAGAGATAAAGCGAGCGATCTCACTCATTTTAAAATCCTACTGACTATAAACCCCCACTTGTGGGCGAATGCATTATTACGCAGTAAGCCGTGAAAAGCCTAGTCCTTTACGTTGTAAGTACCGATCTTACTTCGAACTCCACATACCACGCATTAGGAATCATTTTCGAATACTTTCGACTCACTTTTCTAACAGACGACACTGGTATTCTGCGACATATTTTGGCTCTGCTGCATGTTCAAGGAAGCGTTCATGAAGAAAAAACAATGCATCCACTGGCATTACCTAGAGGCAGGAATGGCACTAATGTGGTGTATAAAGACTATGCATTAGCTTCAATTTTGGTTGGCGTTGGCGTTGGCGTTGGCGTAGCGTATAAGTTTTAGATTTAAGCCAGCAACCAGTGTGTTAATAACTGAGTACTAAAACCTGAACGGCTAAAAGAGATAGGTAATATATGCACCGATAGATTACATCTTTCAAAGACAAAACCCTTCAGAAAGCGTCCTTCGGTGCATACAATTTCAAGCGACTTACATTAGTGACTAATGTAAGTCGCTAACATAAGAGACTAACGCAAGCGTCTCAACACAACCTGCTGGTCGAGCTCATTCTGATAGTCCGTGTAATCAAGTCCTTGATCAAATATGTACTCAGTGACAAGAGTACGAATGCACTCAACTAACGTGCTTGCTTGCCAAGGCTTTTCAAAGTAACGGTCGATACCTGCTGCATTAATCGCATTGATGGTATCGGTGTGAGTGGCCTGCCCCGTAAGAAGAATTTTCTTTGTATTCGGAAAGCGGCTGTCATGGAACACGTCAGTGAGTAACTCCACACCCGTTTTCCCTGGCATCACATGATCAGACACGATGACGGTAATGTGTTCGCCTTCTGCGTCAAGTTCATCAATGAGATCAAGCACTTCTTGCGCTGATTCACAATCTTCAATATTCAGCCAACTCGCCAGCGGCTCTAAATCTTGTATCACTGCGCTCAGTACTTCTCTCTGGTCATCGACACAGATTAAATTAAGCTTCTCCATGTTCACCCTCTACTGGTAACTTGATTCTAAATACAGTTTTAGAAGCATCACTTTTCACAACGATACTTCCGCCATAACCCGCCACAATCCGCTTAACTATTGATAAACCCAAGCCCAATCCAAACGATAAACCACCTTTTTTCGTGGTGAAGTTGGGCTGAAATATCTTTCTACGAGTCACCTCGTCTATCTCAGGGCCGTTATTCGTGATCGTAACTAATATTCTTTTCTTACTTAATCTGGTTTGAATTTCTATTGCAGCATCGTCTGACTTCGACATTGCATCACAAGCATTCTTTACAATGTTGACCCAAATCTGAACGAGCTCTGTTTTCGAGCCTTTAAAAGACGGTAAATCCGCAGGACTCAATCGCACAGACACTCTACGTAACTCACTTTGTAACAACGATAAGGCATGGTTAATGGAGTCGTTAATATCAACCGCTTCTTCGGTGTCAATATCAACTCTGCCAAGTTGTTTAACCGATTTTACAATGCCGACAGTGTGTCTAGATGCCAAGCGTAAATCATGTAAATCACAGCCCATCTGCCAAAAGCGAATCGCTTCTTCTGGGTTTTTCAGCCAATGTTTTGAAATAACGTCTGTTGCAGATAAAGCGTCAATTGGAATCGCCTTCGCAAGAGAGCGAGCAATGTTTTTGTCTAAACCATATTTTCTTTCAAATTGTCGCCCACGTGTTCGCGCTTCTGACGACGTCGTTTTCTGACCATGCATTAACCCAAAATCGAAAAATTGACTGGCTTCTGGATGCACTTCTTCAAGCAGATCCATGATGACCGTTTCAAGTCGGCCAGATTTACTATTTACTACACCAATAGCGTTGTTAAGCTCATGGGCAATCCCCGCAGCCAATTGACCCAAGGTCGTCATTTGCTCAGCAGTATGTAACTTCTCTAGCGCTTTTTGTTTCGCTATCGCTTCTTGTGTTGCACGGCGTTGACGACGCGACAACTCATTGACAATCACAGGTGTGAACTGTGCGGTAAGAGGACCAAATTTACGTTCATCTTCTGCAGGCGTGTCTTTATCGATCCACGCTAACTCAACATCGGTTTTAGCAACAACCGTTGAAGATGCTGTCCAATTACCTGAAAAGAAGCTATGAACGCCTATAAAAGCCCCACTACCCGCGCTAAATACTCGCACTTGCGGTGTATTCACATCGGTATAAAACCCTTCAAGTTCTCCACTAAACACATAATATAAACGTGTGTTTAACGCTGATTGTTCAATAATGGTGTTACCGGCACGGCACGTCACCCGACGTTCTGTCTGATTAAAATAACGATCGATAAGTGCTTCTAGCTTTTGTTGATACACGTATCGTTATCCTATGTGACCAATTGAATGTAGCACCCACACCATAACAAAACTCAGTAGCACACCAACCACACCCAAAATAATACCGATTCTGGCCATTTGATTACTTTGCACATGACCAGTGGCATGAGCCAACGCATTCGGTGGCGTACTGATTGGCAGCGACATACCTAATGAAGCGGCAAAAGTCACAACCAGAATTAACGTTAACTCACCGCCTAGTGGCGTGAGTGAAGCCATAGACGAACCTAATGCAGCCATAATTGGCATTAACAAGTTAGCCGTTGCGGTATGAGACATAAAGTTTGCCATTACCAAACACAAGAACGCCGCTCCAAACAACACCACATAGGGTGAGTAAGTATCAAACGGAATACTGTGTACCACCAGCCTTGCTAAACCAGTTTTATCGAGAGCTAAACCAAGCGCAATACCACCTGATACAAGCCACAATACGTCCCAAGAAATTTTCTTCAGGTCTTCTTTATTGATGATCCCAGAGAGAGAGAACACAGCAACAGGAATCAGAGCGACGGTGTAAGAATTCATGCCATGGCTTGAGCCCATTAACCAAAGAATGATGGTCAGCGCAAAAGTGACGTACACCGCAATGGCTTTGGGCGTTTTAAGGAATTTACCTTTAATGCTTAGCTCGATTTTCTTTTGGTCAGCTTTGTACATAAAGCCGATTAAAAACCACGCTAACGCCATCATAATAACGACAAACGGCACACCAAATGCCATCCATTCACCGAACGTAATGAGGTTATCACCAACTAAATATTTAAGTGCGATAGCGTTCGGCGGGGTACCGATCGGGGTACCAATGCCACCGATGTTAGCGGCAACAGGGATACAAAGCGCAAACGCTATACGTCCGGGGTCTTTCGGGCCAAACACAGCCAGTACTGGCGTTAAAATAGATAGCATCATTGCCGTTGTTGCCGTGTTAGACATAAACATCGAAAAGATACCAGTGATCAGCATTAAGCCGAGCATCACAAACTTTGGGTCTTGTCCAAATGGCTTCAATAATACACGGGCTAAGTTTACGTCTAATCGATATTTAGTGGCAGCCATCGCTAAGAAGAAACCACCTAAAAACAGCATGATGATTGGGCTAGCGAATGTCGCCATGATATCGCTGTATTTTAACAGCTCACCAAAATGTTCTTCCCCATGATCAAACCTTAAAAAGATCAGCCCTTTATCCGACAACATCAACAATTGCAGAACGATAATAACAACAGACGTCGCGTAAATCGGGATAGGCTCGAACACCCAGCACAATGCCGCTAATAAAAAGATCGCGATAACGCGTTGTTGAATAATCGTAAGGCCTTCAAATGGAAACGCTGATAGCGGCATTACGAGGATAATGAAAGGAATTAAAATAGGGATAATGTATTTAATATAGGGGCGCATAGCACAAAAACTCTTCCTGAGATAACAACTACTTAGAAATTAGATTTAAAGTTCTAATTTAGTCCGACAACGAATTATCGACCTCTTATCACTATCTCACTATCGGCTAGATCAATGATTCCGTAATCGCGATATCCCCTTTTTCGATTCTGTGCGCTACCTCTACGTTTGTATGTGATTTACTGTGGCAATTAAATTCCGAGAAACAAAAGGCAAACGTTCGCCTTTGCGTAGGAGATCCGTAATATGTGAGCCATATTTGACACCGGATTGGCTTTCAGAAGTAAAGAGCATAGCTGCATTATCGAGTAGCTCTTTTTCTCAATTTGAGACCTGATTAGCGTGTAAGTTGTACTTCTGCGCTAACTAGACTGATAACGTTGCATAAGTTAAATGCAACGTCCTAATTAAACTCACTTTTCTAACAGACGACACTGATACTCGGCAATGTGCTTTAGCTCCAATGCATGTTCAGGGAATCGTTCGTGAAGAAAACATAATGCATCCGCTAACGTTATCTGGTGCAGGTTCAATGTATACCCAAAAACCAAACGGTGGACATTGTCATAGAACTCGTCTGAATTATCTGAACTTTGACACTGAGCTAAGATAGATTGATCAATCTCATCGTCAGGATCTTCCAAAGGGCTATTGGCCTGTTGATAGAGATTAGAAATCATCGAGTCATATTGCTCTTTCGACAACTCTTCCTTGCAACGCATTATCCACGTAAGCGTAATTAGGTTATGCCCAAAGAAACCAAACTGTTTTAAGCATGCTTGTAATACCCTATTGCGCTCTACGACTTGGCTTATGTCAGTGCTTCGGTCGCCATCAGAACGAGTCGATGTGACAAATTCAGTGAAGCGGTTAAGGAATGCTGGAACTTGAGACGGCTCTAAACCACGGTAAACACGATTCAGCGCCAATAAGATAGTCACATTGTGGGAAAGGTATTCGCTTGTTTGAGAAGCCTGCGAAACGTAATGCGAGAAGATATCTTGAAAGCCCTTATTCTCATGCCACTGCATTAAAGCAGCATACGCCGCTGGGTATATCCCGTTATCCAATATCCTTTTAATACGAAAATCTGAGAAGTTGGGTGCTTGCACCATTACAGAGTACACGCCTAACACTTCAATCTCAGTTTGGTCTATCAGCTCACTCGTTTTAAGCCACACATTGTCTGTTTTAGCGAAATAGTTGTTAAGGTGATTCGAAGCCAAATAGGCTTTTAAAGAATGAGGTTGATGGATGCTGGCACTGCTATAAAGTGCCTTTTCCAATAGTTGGTCGCTTGTCATGTTTCCTCCGTGAAACTGACGATGAATAAAGGTGGTGGTTATGTGACTAGCATCTTTGAGAAGCATATCTACTCAAATACTTCTCTATAAACTCGATATCTGCACGATAAAAATCATCAAGAGGAATCGCTGAGGGCTCTAGACAATAGAAAGTTTGCTGTCTTTCTGCGTCAACCACTTTAGGCTCATCATCCTGACCCGCACGCAAAACTACATAATGAATTTCACCACCTAAGTCGTTCTGACCTTGATGAGTGCCGAGAAGTTGTAAATCTTTAAGACCTGTTTCTTCCCACAACTCTCTAATTGCGGCTTGGCTACCCGACTCACCGGGATCAACTGAACCTCCTGGGAACTCAAAGACCATACCTTGACCATGTCTAAAGCGCTTTTGGACGAGGACTTTCCCATCTCTTACAACCACCGCCATAGCTATGTTTTTCATGTAGCTCTCCTTGTTACTCCAAAGGTAATCAATGCGGTCATCGACAGCTAAAACATGAAACCCAACGATAGTATAAATATACCGTACGTTAGATTTCACTCTTAAGTACATGGTTATAAATTATTTAGAAGCACTAAGGTTTTGGTATTCTTCAAGAGCAAAACCATCAGTCATCCCACTAATATAATCAATGACTAACCTAGAACGGTGGTAAATTTCATCTAGTTTTTGAGCATTTGAAGGGGTCTCAATGTCATAAAGATCAGACACAGCAAAAAAGTAAGTGTTCTTATGTTTACTTGATAACTTATGGAACAAACGAGTTTCAATCGGATGACTTTTCAATCTGTTACTTTGTGCTAGCGTCTTAAATTCAGAAAACGATAGTTTGATTAATGGAGAGTATATTTCCAATAGTCCGGATATTACTGCATACCCCTTTAACTCTAAATTTTCCACTTCAGCATGATTAAATACGTTATTTACCGAAAGAAGCCTTAAAGTCTCAGTCGCAAGGTTATACTTATCGCATCCATCAAGCAAAGATTCGTCAAAAGCACCCGAGAAAACCAAATCATGATATTTAACATAACGGTTAGCGGCATAGTGCGCGAGATCATTAACTAAAGTCGTACGAAGGGTCAAAATATAGGTATGGTTACCATTAAATTTTTGCTCCTTTGCTTTTTTCATAGCTATATCAGAAATCTTCAGCAAATAACCTTCATCTACTACTGAGTCGTCAACACCATTTCTCCCTCGGAAAGACTTCCATATTCTCGCTATTTCAGAATGAAGTTTATCTATTGAAAGAATTCCTTTATCTACGGCATCATCTACGTCTGCGATACAGTAAGATATATCATCTGCGGCCTCCATAATGTATGTTAGAGGGAACCTTGCACCATCTTCAATACCAAGATTTTCTTGTATTGATTTGTACAACGCTTCTTCCGTTAGATAAAAACCCGGCTTCTTTTTTCTGTATTTAAACTCATCATCAGTGGATGAAGGCTTGTCTTCATAAGCAGCTCTCGTATACTTTACTAAACAAGCCAACTGCGTATATGTAAGATTCAACGCTTGGATTTGATGTAATAGTCTAATCCCCTGCGCATTGCCTTCAAAGTTACAGAGGTCTTTAATTAACTTCTGACAATCAGCTTCTTCAGAAAAAACATCATTTATGGTTTTTGCGAGAAATGACTTCGTCCATAAATTAATAGCCTCTTCACCAAAATGACCAAATGGTGGGTTACCAATATCATGTAGCAAGCATGATACTTCGACAGCGCTAACAAAACCTTCCGAATACTCCGAGAGGTCAATTCCCTGTTTGCCAAGTTCTTTAAGGATAATTTTACTTATGTAGCGTCCAACCTGCTGAACTTCTAGCGAATGCGTTAAACGACTACGAACTGCTGCATTAGATTCTAATGGGAAAACCTGTGTTTTCTGCTGTAAACGTCTTACAGCGGCAGAGTTTACCGCTCTGCCACGGTCACTTTCCATTTCTTCGTTGAAATCTCGACCTCCAATAGTCGAAGATCGATGTCTATCTGATTTTAGTTTTTCTTTATAATTCATATTATTTCCAAATGATTGAAACAACACCACGTAACGTAGTGATTCATTTTCTCTTGTAATCTCAATTAATTTATTGAGCCTTGCATACAAAATCCTACTTGAACTAAAAGTATTGAGCACTGTGAATAAGGCTCAAATACTTTTTTATAACCTTATGAGTATTGCTCAATGATTTGCCTAATTTTCTGCGCTGCCAAAAATATTTGAAATGCTGTTAAACCAGAAATAATAACCGCGTTTAGTAAGATAGCACCTAAAACTACTTCGCTTAAATCTGATATGAAAAACCAAATAGAAAAGCTTGCTGCGCTACACAATATTGCTATTAAGTATGACGCTATTATTCTATCAGTTATTTTATTAAACGAACTCCACTCGTAGAGCTGCTTATTTGATGTATTTTCCAAAGGAGCATGAAGTTTTTGCGAAATTTTAAACGTAACACCGACAAATACAAAAGGAAGTGTCGGGATAAACTTCCATAGCTCATCATTGCCTTTTAGCTTCTGACCGACAAGCTCAAAAAACTCTGGGAAGTTGTAAGTGATAGCAATACTCAAGAGCAAAACTAAAAACTCCGGTGAGATAATACTGAAACGGATAATGTCTGCTAATCGTTTCATCAGTGACCTAGGTGCCTTTTTTCTTTGATTTCATCAAATATACCTATAGCTTTAAGATATAGCTCTTCTGGCTCGGGATTTTTATCAAAAGAGAAGTTTTTTACCGTTTCAGAGGTTTTTATGGTCACTACTTCATTATCTCTTTTTCCTCTTACTGTACCGTGCCCATACCCATCAGCAGCCATTAATATCGCAGCGTCACCAATTGGCAGAGGCTCTTCTGAAACATATTGTTCTTCTATTGTTTGGTTTGCCGCTTTTTCGATATGGTAAGGAAGATCTGTGTTTAATGGCTGATTTTCTGGAGCATCTTCAACGACAGTCATACGATCTGTATTTCGCTTAATTAGGTAATCTTTTAGCTCAGCCCACAAACAACCAAACATAGGGTTTGGTGGAGAAATCTTAGCGTTAACATGGTATATACCGTCAAGAGAAGAGACTTTTGCAGCAAATGAACGTAAATCTGATACTAACTCGATATCACAGTCTACAAAAAACCTTTGATATGTCTCTTCTATAATCGAACAAAAACGGTTCACAAACGCTTTCTGTTCAATATGATTATATACGTTTAAAAAAGCTATACCTGAATGGGATGGAATGTAAACAAAAGGGCTAGATGCCACTTTGAGATTTGGCTCAATTTGTGTTTCTTCAGTTCGCTTATGAGTATCCACAACCGTAACCTCACCCAGCGGTTTATATTTGCTAAGTCGACCAAATATGTAATTTACACCATCTGACTTAACTTCTTGCACATCGATAAATGTCCAAGATGAGCCTCGATGAGATATTGAGACTGGTTCTTTTATTGCGTTCATTAACTTTTCTTGATCAAGAGTACCAAGCTTTAATACTCGACCTAAATAATACGTACCTGAGCTAGACACTCATGACTCCTTAAAAAATTCATAATAGATACTAAACAAAAATTCTTTATTTAAGTGGAAAGCTGTCCGTCTAGTTCCCTATGTAGCCTATCTTAAGCGACTTACTTTATTCATAACAATTACTTATCGTTCTTAGTTTGCGATTGAACAAGAAAATGAAGAACTTTTTTATCTGACAAAATCAAATGAAAAAAACTTGATAACTGCTCTGACTGATATTGTTAAAACAAGTTTACTATTGATAATAAAGACAATATCCCCACTTCAAAAAATCAGTTATTTACTCATCTGTAATTAAGATAAAACCAAAAATATCGAGATTAACTTAGATACTTTCATTCTATAAATTAAAACAAAGCGGATTTTAATAACTACCGATTCTTCATATGTTTACGATAAATAATAAAATTTGATTTTATAAAAACAATTTGATCAATAAGGATTTTTGTAAACTTTGAATTACATACTCTAAAAATAAATCTCCCTGATAAACTTGTCATAATTCTAAATGCTCTTCCAATCTTGATTCGCAACACATGGCATCAGCGTGTTGCATATAGACTTCCTATAAAGCCGTTGGGAAGAAGGAGTTTATATTAAAATCAGGAACGAAAAATGAACCAACAACGTCAATTAAGCTGGAAAATAGCAGCTATTCTAGGTACGTCTTTCGGCTTTACTGCACACGCTGCAGAAATGGTCAGAGTCGATAACGATACACTGCTACAACAAAGCCTCGTCGCTCAGTCGAAGAGTGTTGCCCCACTAGAATTAGGTTTTTCTGAAGTTAAACGGGTGGTATTGCCCAATGGAAAAACGAAAGTCCGCTACCAACAAACTCACTTAGGTTTACCCGTCTTTGATACTTCGGTCGTGGCCACCCTTTCCAAGAACCAACCCACTCAAGTGTTCGGTTCCATGGCACAGGGGATCAGTGGAGACCTATCCAGCATCGCGCCAAAACTGAATCAAGAGCAAGCGATTGAAGCCGCACTGTCCGCTCACCGCACGTTTACCGTCGGCAAAAAGTCGATTGAAAATAAAAATGCGAAACTGATGGTGAGATTGGATGAGAACCAAGTCGCCCAAGTGGTGTATCTGGTCGATTTCTTTATCGCATCCTCTATGCCAGAGCGCCCTTTCTACTTTATTGATGCCACGACTGGCGATGTGCTCCAAAAATGGAATGGACTAAACCACGCTAAAGCATTAGGTACTGGCCCAGGTGGCAACCTCAAAACCACTCGATATGAATATGGTAGTGACTTCCCTAGCTTTCCCATCGACAAAACAGGCACCACGTGTAAGTTAGAAAATGAATCAGTTAAGACAGTCGATTTGAGGAACGGAACGTCTGGCAGCGCAGCCTACAGCTACAACTGTGCCGACGGAACCAACTACACCGATCATAAATACATCAACGGGGCTTACTCGCCGCTTAACGATGCGCACTACTTTGGTAATGTCGTATTTGATATGTACAAAGAGTGGATGAATACATCGCCTTTAACTTTCCAGCTGACGATGCGAGTTCATTACAGCACCGATTATGAAAATGCCTTCTGGAATGGTACATCAATGACTTTTGGCGATGGCAAAAATACCTTTTACCCATTGGTCGATATTAACGTGAGTGCTCACGAAGTCAGCCACGGGTTCACAGAGCAAAACTCCGGTCTTGTATACAGAAACATGTCGGGTGGTATGAATGAAGCCTTCTCAGACATTGCAGGCGAAGCGGCTGAATACTACTTGCGTGGCAATGTGGATTGGGTGGTCGGTAGCGATATCTTCAAGTCTGAAGGTGGCTTACGTTACTTTGATCAACCTTCAAAAGATGGTCGCTCGATTGATCATGCCTCTCAATACTACGATGGTTTGAACGTCCACTTGTCTAGCGGTGTTTACAACCGCGCCTTTTACCTTTTAGCGAACAAATCGGGTTGGAATGTACGTAAGGGCTTTGAAATATTCACAGTCGCAAACCAACTGTATTGGACGGCAAACAGTACCTTTGATGCCGGTGCGTGTGGAGTAGCGAAAGCCGCAGCAGACATGGGCTATGTGGTTGCCGATGTTGAAGATGCTTTCAATACAGTAGGCGTTAATGCGAGTTGTGGTGTAACGCCTCCCACTGCCAATGTGCTGACTAAAGGCACGCCGATTGCGAACCTAAGCGGGAATCAATCTTCGGAGAGCTTCTACACGTTCACCGTTGATTCTGCATCAAACGTGACGGTTTCAATGTCTGGAGGTTCAGGCGATGCAGACCTTTACGTGAAATCGGGCAGCAAGCCAACGACATCGAGTTACGATTGTCGCCCTTATCGCGCTGGCAACAATGAGCAGTGCAATGTGAGCGCTCAACCGGGTGTGACCTATCATGTGTTACTGCGCGGATACTCGAACTACTCTGGCCTAACATTGCGTTTAGATTGAGTTAATACGTAGAACTAAGCGCTGAAGGTAACAACCAATAACAAAGCCTACTCACATGAGTAGGTTTCATTGTTTATTAAGCGGTTAGATTTATCTAGAAACTTGGGCGACCTATTAAGAAGCCAAATTGGTCACGCAGACAGTTTTAAGATCTCACTGGTAAACAATTCTCTTAGCCATCGGTTGACGATGTCATCATTGCGGTTACTGTGCCAATACACGCTCAGTGACGGTTTGGTGTATTCGAACGGCAGTTCTAACATCTTTATTTTTTCTCCATCGAAGTAAACTTTCGCCACGCTTTTGGGGAAGGTTGCGATCCAATCACTGTTGTAAATGGTGTCGGAGAAGTCAGCGATCGAATTCAGCTTTCTTGCCACTTTCCTCTCTGAAAAGATTGGGCTGTGAAACTCAGAGAGCTGGTTCACTCGGTAGTTATCATGCGTGAGTGTCACATGCTTTTCTGATAGGTATTGCTCTAAGCTGACTTGCTCGTCGATGTTAGAGTGGTTTTGGCTACACACGATACACAACTCGTCGCTCCATACCTCTTGGCTTAATAAGGTTGGATGTGCACTGGTTAAGTCGACAACAAGGTCGATCTTTTTCTCTCGAATGTCGGTCGCCATGTCTTCTTTGATGTTCACGATTTCAATCACGCAGTCTGGTGCTTCTTTCTGAATCCTATCCAGAACTTGCGGCAACGTCACACTGCTAGAAATGCTCATCGCGGCAATTCTAAACGTGTAACTGCACTCTTTCGGTTCAAAGTCGTGGGTTTCAGGCAGCGAGTGAGAGACAAGCTTGTGCGCTTGCTTGAAGATTGGGTACAAGTCGTTAGCAACAGGCGTTGGTTCAAGTGTGTACGATTTTCTAACGAAGAGCAGATCGCGATATTCGTCTCGAAGCTGCTTCAAGTGAGCACTGAGGCTAGGTTGTGAGATGTTGAGCCGTTCTGCTGCGTACGTTAAGTTTCCTTCTTCATATATCGCAATAAAGTAATAGATGAGGTTCAGATTAAATCGTTTCATTCGAGCCCTTTAGGCGGTCATTTATATCAATAAACGGTGAAAATAATATCGTTTAACTTACCTTCTATTATCGTGTTTCATTCCCATCATTCAGTTAAGGGCATGACAGTTCATTGTAAAAACACCAAGTTCAAATAACATGAACTAGTACGATAGGATCGAATTGAATAGCGAGAAAAACAGACAAGGTTAATAGGCAAGGCTCTGGTTTATATAGAGATATAGGATTTCCTGATATCTAGTATAGGCGTGGCATTATATTAGAACGCAGATGACTTTGACATAATTCTCGGTTCCTAAACAGACACGTATAGAAATAGATAATGATGAACCGACTTGTAAAACCGATAATAATCTCAATGAGCCTTGTGACCTTATTTGGCTGTGTGGGCAGCAATGCTGTGACAGGAAAATTAATGGAGTTCAACGTTAAAGCCGTTGATAACCGTTACGCTCGTGGTGGCCTAAACATGTTACTTGCCCCTGCTTACGGTATTACCGTTGCCGCCGATTACATCGTATTTAACTCACTGGAATTCTGGACGGGTAAGAACCCAATCAACAAGAAGCCACACATCTTTGACACCAAAGTAGATACCTACATTGATATCAATGATCAACTGGATGACAGCCTAACAGATGCGCCAATCGACCCGCTGGCAAAGCATGTGATTGACCACAGTGACATGAGAGTGATCAACGAAGACCAAATCGCAATTGAGCTAACTTACAACGACGGTTCTCACGCGACATTAACGGGCGAGCGCTTTGGCGATGAAGTTCACTACTCGATTGATAACCAAGTTATCGCAAAAACAAGCTTAGAAGAGATGCAAATGTACATGGCATCCGCAGAGCAATCACAAGGCTAAACGCCATTATTTAGCGCTGCGTCGAACTGATAGTTACAGTTACAATTACAGTTACAACCGTCAGTATTTATAAGTACTGCCGTGTACTTATAGACATAAAAGGGTTAGCCAATCGCTAGCCCTTTTTCGTATCTATCAATATGACAACCAACCTACATTCGCCTATCTAAACATATATAAGAAAAGCCTCAGTAGTTAATAATCTTGTTAATTAACTATTGATTGGTTTATAAATTCGCATATATCAAGCCAACATCCGTTTGATATTTTATAAATTACTTAAATTGGGATCCTGTGCTGCACAATGAAATAAAAATAGCTGTCTAACTTTTAAACACATTCACGTTACTGATAGGTTAATCCTTATAGGGCAAATGCTCTATTAATGATAAAAACTAAAATAAGGATTATTTATGAGACCATCTTTTTCTATCAGTATGGTACTTGCAACGACAGTGGTTGGCTTTCAGTCCTATGCAAACAACATCGACACAACAAACTCACGCTCTCTTTCGGAGAACGTCTCAGCACAAAAGCAATCTTTGGCGTTGCAAATCAGTGCCCGCTACTCCGACCTTGAGCTCTCTTTAAAAGACCAGATAACAGAAAAGCAGCTGTCTACGCCGATAGACAAGCTTAACTCAGCCAAGCCCTACTCTGCGTTTTCAAGCAAGATGCAAAAAGCCGATCTTAGCTACCGTAAGATGAAAGGGGTCAACGACTTCAGTGACTCTTTGCTAGAGATTCGTATGGCCGATGAAGCGATGATTGAAGCTTGGAAAAATGGTGAGAGCCCGCTGTTTGCTTTCGAACCATCAGGTGATGATTCAAACTGGCAATACATCGAAGCTTATGATGTGTATGGGCAAGTTCACGAACTAGACGTGTACCAAACACCAGACGTTCCCGTGTTTGTTATTGATAGTAACGGCGCAGAAGAACTCAAAGCAGGCCTAATGGCGATGCAGGCCGAGATGCAGAAACTAGGTACAACAACGCAAATCAATAACGATAGCAAAACTGACACCAGCATTTCCAAAACGCAAAAACAAACGTTCTTAGGCAAAGCGGCTCGATCAATGACCATGTCTGAACCAGAGCCGTTGAACACCACACAATTAACGAAGATCCGTTTGGCTGTCGACCAAGAACCGTGGATCTCTGGCAAAGCTGAAGTCTATGCCATTGTGACGGGTGTCGATTCAAGTCGTTTAGAGCCACAGATTGACCTGGTTGAGATGCCTTATCTGGACTACGACAAACAGACATACTACCCAAATCAAACGGTAATCTTCTGGCCTCGCTACCGTTGGGGCGCAGCAGATATGATTTTGATGGAGCACGATGACGGCACCGATTATAAAGCGTTAGCCAAACTGCTAGTTGAAGCCGCAGAAGAGATATTGAAGATGATTCCAGATCCTGAAGTTCAGGGTTATGCGATCATTCCTCAAATCACAGGTAAGATCATTGATGTGATTCCTGAAGGCGTATTAGTGAATGATGATGACTTTGTAGACGTGTATTACACCTTAATGCAAAACACGCCTTATGTTGATCGCCCGGGTGCTGGCGGTAATGCGGTTGCTTCGTTCACCCCTGTTACGATTTCACCGACAGAGTAAATCGTTCTTTATTGGTTAGGGCTTAGTCACACAAGCCCTAACTCTTCATTATCAAAGGTGAGAAAAACATAAGAGACGTACTGAGAAGCTGATTACAGGGAGTAATCAAACACGATAATGTCATCTAACAAAGGACGAAACACATCTTTCAGCGCATCATGCTCTGGGTGTGGAAGGTAGTTCTGGCGACCTGCTTCATCAGCGAACGTCATTAGTACCGAATAGGTATAACCTTGGTTCTTATTTTCAGGGCTGTCATTTAGCCCCCACTCGACTGAAGTCACGCCTTCAACCTTGCTTGGCATCGCTTCAAACAGTCCTTTCAGCTTCTCTATTTCAGAAGCTTCAGCCTCTTCTTTAAACTTAATCAGCAAAATATGACGAATCATTCCCGTTTCTTTTCGATTCATTCCTAGTCCTTTTCGAGTCTTCGTTTGCTTATGTGTCTTTCTGAGCCCACACCGAGTCGCGAGTTAACGTTAATAGAAACACAAAATGCCACACGTTACACACCATGCCAAGGCTAGATGGCTGAATTTTATAAAAGATTTTCAAACCCAAAACGAAAAATGCTGCACCCGAGGGCACAGCATTTTTCATGACAATGGTAAGCACTGTTCAAGCGTTAGTCACGACGACCTGTTAATTGAATAGCTTGGTCTTGTGGCGTATTCGTTTCGAATTTCAAACCGCCAGTTGACGCTTCATTTCTTCCTTCAAGAGTAAGATCAGACTCAACACGCTCTACGTTTACTTGATTGCCTTCGCTCGTTGTCATATCAATGGTGCCTGTATAGGTTCCATCAGCAGCAAAAGCAGTATTCATTGAAATAGCCATCAAGCCTAGTGCGATTAACTTGTTCATACATCACCCCTCGTTATTTTTAATATTATGTTCGTTTGTTACTGTGTTTCTTTGTTGAGGTGACTTTAACAACCAGATACGGGTGATTCGAGGAAAAGCAAGATTTACAAAATGGAAACTTGCCCGAGAAATCAACGAAATAGTTCACATCTTGACGTTGTGCTGTCTTAAAACTTAGATCTCATGACTATGATATTAGAGTCAGATGCTTTTACGTTTCTTTGCTGTCGCGCTTTTATGCTTTAACGCTTCATTCTCAACAAAGAATCGCATCGCTATCACCTAACCAATTCGGAGTGCTTGTGGACATCAATCTCGATATTCAGAATATCTTGGTCATCAAACGTATGTATGAGCTTCGCAATGTTGGTTTGGTTGCAGAGTCGCTAGGGAAAACCTCTGGGGCGATCAGCAAGAACCTGTCGAAGTTGAAGTTACAACTCGACGACCCACTGTTCATTCAAACCAAACACGGCTTTGAACCAACGACTTTTGTTGAAAACAATATCGACAATTTTGAACAGATACTGAGCAGTGTCGAAGCAATAAAACATCAAGTGTTCTTACCTGAATCTTATCAGGGCGATATCAAGATCTACGCCAATACCCTGTTTTGGGAACGCTACGGATCTAAGCTCTACTTCGCACTCAGCCAAGAAGCGCCACATGCTCACTATTCATTTGTGAGATGGGGAACCAATGTTAAGAATAGGCTCATCGACGGTGAAGATGCTGTCGCGGTTCACTACTTTGATGAAGGCTTGCCGCAATCCATTTCACAGAAGGAAATCGGCAAAGGCAAAGCGGTGTTTTTCGTTCGAAATGACCACGAAGCACAAACCTTTGAGTCATTGGTTAACTACCCAATCATTCTATTCAAGACCCCTGGGTGGAATGACAATAAATACCCAATTATCGACAGGCTCAGAAGCGTCGGTTTCAACGTCACGCCAAAAGTCGAAGTCGACCACCCTGCGATGATCCACGATGTTGTGTTGAAGTCTGATTATTTTGGGATCACCTTAGATGGCAGTGTTCCAGAGGGATGTCGGAGTATTAATTTACCAGAGAAGCTGACTATCGGTGTCAGCTATGTGATGAGCTGTCGTCGTTCACAAAAAGACGCACCTGTGAATCAATGGCTTTTGAAGATCCTCAAGTCAGTATTGCAAAACAAATAGCCCGCTTCTAATAGATCTGCTCAACAAAAAAGAAAGGCTCCCGCAAGAGCCTTTGTAATACGCAAGAGCCTTTGTAATAGTGACTATTCGCTTATGTTTTTATTTTAAAATGCTTCTTCGAGCGTTTGTTCATTCTTTTTTCCTGCTTGTTTCTCGCTCATTTCTACCTCTTTCAAGCGCGCAGTAAAGTGTCTTAACACTGGCGGTTCATAGGTAAAACCGAGCCCCTTCACTTTGCTTGCGTTCTCTTTCACTTTCTCGAACGCTTCAATAATGAAATCCATGTGTGTTTGTGTGTAAGTCGCGCGTGGAATGGTCAGGCGTAATAGCTCTGCAGGACATGGATGCTGCTCGCCCGTTGCTGGGTCACGACCTTGCAGTAAAGAACCAATCTCAACCGCTCTGATACCTGCCACTTTGTACAGTTCACACGCCAAAGCATGCGCTGGGAATTGGCCTGCTGGAATATGAGGAAGCAGTTTACCCGCATCGACAAACGCAGCATGACCGCCTGCTTGCTGACATACGATACCCATCGCTTCTAAGCCATCAACGAGATATTGAACCTGACCGATGCGATACTCCAACCAATCTTGACGCATACCGTCGTATAGGCCAACTGCAAGGCGTTCCATTGCACCGCCCTCTAAGCCACCATAGGTTGGGAAGCCTTCTTGCACGACGCACAAGGTTCGACACTCTGTGTACACATCCATGAAGGAGTCGTCTTTAAAGCACAACAAACCGCCCATTTGTACCATCGCGTCTTTCTTGGCCGACATAGCCAAACCATCCGCGTATTTGTAAGACTCACGAGTGATTTGTTCGATAGTCCAATCTTGATAACCGGCTTCACGCTGCTGAATGAAGTAAGCATTTTCAGCGTAGCGAGCAGAGTCCATGATCACTGGAATATCGTACTTCTGTGCGATTTCATACACCGCTTTAAGGTTAGCGATAGAGACAGGTTGTCCACCAGCCGAGTTACAGGTGATGGTGCTCACGATGTAAGGAACGTTGGCAGCGCCCGCCTCTAAGATCGCCTCTTCCAATTTGACGATATCGAAGTTGCCTTTGAAGTCAGCATTCACTGAGGTATCGAACGCTTCTTTGGTATAAACGTTCTTCGCCACGCAGCAATTCACTTGAGTGTGGCCTTGCGTGGTATCGAAGAAGTAGTTCGACAAAGCGACCATTTTGCTGCGATCGAGTCCCTTTTCCATTTCACGCTTTTTAATCAGTACAGGGATGTAAATCTGCTCTGCACCACGCCCTTGGTGAGTAGGAATAGTCAGCTCATAGCCAAAGATATCTTTCACCGCATTTGACAGTGCATAGTAACTGCGACTGCCGCTGTAAGCTTCATCACCCATCAACATCGCTGCTTGCATACGCTGTGTGATTGAACCCGTACCGCTGTCTGTCAGCAAGTCGATAAACACGTCATCACTGTCGAGCAAAAATGGGTTCATACCAGCTTCGACAATGGCTTGTTCACGATAGGCGCGAGTTGTTCTTTTTACTGGCTCTACAACGCGAATACGAAACGGTTCTGGTAGATGTTTGAAGTTTTCCATAATAGTCCCTTTTAACAAATTCAGCCTTAAAGCGAAAAATCTGAATTCATTATTTTAGATGTCACGAGTCATCACCATTAATTTAGTTTCACGCACGATCACTCTCGTGATAATTACGATAAAAATTAATAGCTAGAAATAGATTATTTAATCAATACGGATTGATTAGGTTCCAATTAATAATGACTAGAAGATAAGAACTGCATGCACCAAAACACAAAAATCGAACGCATGAGTTACGACATTTCTTAAAGACAAAATTAACAGGATTGGGCAAAGCTCAAGGCTCTGCTGGCGCGTGACGCCTAGAGGGTACTACTCTGAAGAAAGGTGGAACGAGAGCTGATGATCTAAAGTATACCAAGCTAACAAGGTTAGCCATGTTGTTGATTGCCATTTCAGATACATGTTCACAATATATCCCTACGTTGAAATCAAGGTGATCCGAAATTTAAATATAGTGCAATTGTTTTATAAATACAGTTAAAGAAAGTATAAATGTGATCAATATTTAGAATGACAATTAAGTACGATAGCGTGTTATATAAACTGTGAAGACCATCATTTTATATACTATTAAACTAGTTCGTGGAATTAACCAATCGTTGAAAAAAAAGCTGTAGTGATACGGAGTTGCGGTAATAGAGGTTTAATTATAAGTAATGGTCGATAAAAACGAGCTCTGATAATCACTGAGTTCCGTTAACTTCAGCTTAATCAGAGCTTGGTTGCTATTGTTGTTGCCATAGCTGTTGCCATTAAATCGGGTTACTTCTTCTTAACCACTTGTTTAATCGCCATTTCAGCTAACTTCGGTGTCGCGGCTTTCAGTGCACTGGGTGCCACCTTCTTACCGGCTTTTACCGCTTTGTTCAGCTGTCCTTTAACCGACGTCCCTCTTTTCATTGCTTCAAAACGTTGGCGATTTCTCTGCACATTATTTGCGTCAGCGATACGCTCAAGCAACGTCTGCCTTAAAGCATCTAAACCAAACTGCGCCTTTTCAGGAGCAATCGCCAGTGGCAAAGCAATGTCCGGCTGTAACAGTGTTTGATTGTATTCGAGCGCCTGGGCAATGATCTTAGCCTTGGCCGATGTCGGGTTATCCAAATCATAAGGCGGCTGCCATTCATCAACAGGCTTTAGTCGATCGACCTGATTAACAACCGTGACAAGTATTGGCTTCTTGCGTGAGATGTTCTTCGGATCGTCATAGAAAGCGTCAAACTTATCCTTCAACTGTTTATCCAGTTCACGAGCCGATTGATTGGCTTTAAGCACCCAAAGCACCACATCGGCTTGAGTCATCTCTTTAAGCATCAAGGCTTCGGTTTTGGCATTGCCATCAAGCCCTTGCAGATCAACCACCCGAACGTCATTGTCATCGACAAACGCGTTGTAAACGGTTGAAGTATCGGTTGATGGCAGAACATCGACTTCGGCAACCAGCTCTTGCTTAAGGGCATTAATCAGAGAGGATTTACCCGAACTTGTTTGCCCCACCAGCACAATTCGCACGGGCTCTAATTCAGGAGCAAAACGTTTCTCGTCGACTTCAGACACATCAGATGCTGTTAACGCTTCGTCTTCAATGCTGAATCGCCCGCTATAAAGATCAATCGCTACCGCAGCCACTTCATCAAGTAAGGCTTGTTTAGCGGCATATTGCATGTCATCGACCACGCCTTTGGTCATGGTCGATGTGGCTTGCTCCCGACCTAAATCGGAAATCACCTTCAATGGATTCAAATACAGGTTTTTAAGGTGATTTCCCCAGATAGCCGCTTTGAAGATCTTTTGCCCTAGCTCACCGTATTTATCATAGGCTTCGTAGCCCGCTTTGATGTAGGAAACCTTAAGGTATTCAATACCCGGAATGTGTTCTTTCACCACCAACTTGTAACGGCGGCTAACCTCTTCAAATAACTTAAGCCCTTCAGGAATCGAAAAATCGAGAGCTTTCTTATCAAACTTTTTGGCGACAAACTCAAGTACCTCTAAACCAGTTTGGTCGAGGTTACCCCACTCTACCTCGTTACTTAATTGCTGACGTACGTAGTGTTTCGAGTCGTTCCAAATCAATAGCTCAGCTTGCGACCATTCATCAGACGCTTTGACCATCGCATCGTTTACTAACGCATCATTTACTAACACATCATTGATGTCAGCACTCTTTGTCGGTGATTCGGTTTCACCCTCGCTTGCTGAGTTTAAAGAAGTATCGCTATAAGTAGCTTTACGCGAAGAACGACTAGAAATGAATAAAGGAATGGTGAACACCAAGGTACTTACCGCAATGGCAATCGACATTTCCAATAAGTAGCCATATTTGACCGCCAAGAAAAGACCAAAGCCCATCATGATAATGCTTGGGAGGATGGCCGAAATCAGCGCAATACCCCAGCGGCCACTCGATAGAACCGCCAGTAATCGAAATAGGTTTCTAATTTTCTTCATAGCCCGACGCTGCCTTACCTTTTTTCAGGGATTCTTTGTAGATCTTTTGCATCTCTTGTTCAGAGACTTCTTCGCCTTTGTTCTTATGATAGAAGTAAAAACAAGCTGCTCGACCTAAACCATAGGAGGTTCCGAAACTCATGGCCGCAGCAGCAACTGCCCCCACCGTTTGACCATACACTGGAATCAGCTTTATCAGCTGTCGAGTGCCCAATTTCATTCCGTATTGCAGAGCAAAGCTGCTTCCCAAGGTACCTATCAATTCACTGAAGACTCTCTTATTCCATTCAACCCCATATTGGTTCGCCAAACTGTGGAGCATCTTCGCTTGAATTGCAGGCACAGACACCAAACCAACACCTGGAATCAAGTCACTGGCCGCTGCACTTCCTGCATACCAAAGCACTTCGTTTTCTACTTGATCAAAGTTGGCTTCTTCTTGAGTAGAATGCTCTTTGTCTACCACCATCATGCCAATCACAGGAAGGATGCTAGTCAGCTTCTCTAACAAAACGTCATAGTTGTAGATTGCGCCACTGTTGTTGCTAGATCCATCCGTTTCAAAATCCACTGCAACCGATTCAAATCCCTTTCCCCACACCTTTTCTATTTGATTGGTGTTGAATTGAATTTGCCTTGCGCGGTCTGCTTCATTGGAAGACAAAACCGCAGTATGAACAAGCAGTAAGTGCTTAATCTTCTTTTGCTTTTTAATCTGTTTCAGAGCAGCAAGCACGGCAGATTGTTCAGGCTCATCGGCTTTCATCACCACGACTAACGCATTACCCGCTTGACCGATCTCTTTAAGATCCTCTGTAGGATCATAATCGGCCTCACCCAAGCCTCGGGTATCGAGAAATCGCATTACAGGTTTGTCTTGAGGAAACGCATACGACATTGCCGTCATGGTGCATGGCGCAAAACCATTGCCCACTTCAACAGAGGAGTCCCCCGTGACCGCTTGAATAAACGATGACTTACCTGCGCCCGTTTTGCCCAACAGCCATATCGTCGGTAGATGCTGACGCTGATATTCATGAGCCTGCGTCAGATCGGGGTTCTTGCTCGGATTAATGAAATCTTTAATTTGATCAAACATGGTTAGACTAACGCTCACTTGATGTTGAGATTCGGGTTGGTGACAAGATGCGATGACTTATATAATCACATCATCGCATTTAACTTACGTTTATTCAGTGGCGCGTTTGTTCAGTGGCACTGCTTTACAATGCTTAAGCGCTTGTTTTTATGAGCCTGTTTATATACGGTTCTATCACGTATTTAAGCATGCTCCAAGCTATTGAATGCTTGAAGCCTCAACAGTTTAGGCTGCCTATCAGTAATCTACAGTTATCAATTAGAAGCTAGCAACAAACACAGAGAGCTCAAAGAGAAGTATGGAACAAATTTATTTAGCAGGCGGATGCTTGTGGGGCGTGCAAGAGTTCATCAAGTATGTGCCCGGCGTGATCAGCACAGAAGCAGGTCGTGCCAATGGTAGCGCCCAACCAACAGAAAACGACACAACACAAAGTGATGGCACCCAAAACGCTTACGATGGCTACGCAGAATGTGTCCAAATTGAGTTTGACCCGAGCATCACATCTGTCACGGTTCTGATGGAGCATCTGTTTGAGATCATCGACCCATACAGCGTAAACAAACAAGGGGTTGATGTAGGCGAAAAGTATCGCACCGGTGTTTACAGCACCGACGCTCAACACTTAGCAGAAGCCGAGCGCTACATTGCCTCTCGTGATGATGCAGACCGAATCGCTCTAGAGGTGTTGCCCTTGACCAAATACGTTGCCAGTGATGAGATCCACCAGCATCACCTAAGTCAGTTCCCTGAAGATCACCACTTATGCAATATCCCTTGGGATCTGCTGCATAAATACAGATCACGGTAGTCACGACGTAAGATCGATAAAGCCTCAACAGGCATTACCCGTTGAGGCTTTTTAAGTTTTAATGACCTAGACAGCTATCGTAAATTTATTTGATAGCTCAAACCATTAAGCGTTTAACGGTTATAAATAAGTTACTTAGTTGTATTTTCAAGCACGTAATCTGGACCTACCGTTTCAGCCGTCACAACCGCAAGTTTAGACACGTCTGCACCTTCGCCTTGATAAGCGTTGATGCCGTTCTCGACCGTCATTTTTGGCAGCTCAACCGAGTAGCTTCCGATCAGTTCTGAGTCCGTAACTTGACCCACGTAAGTTTCGTCTGTGTAGGTTGCACCCACTAATGGGAAGTCATGTGTTGCACGTACACTGACAAACTCAGGTGATTGCGAGTTATCAACCACGTTGTGTTTGAACGCCACATCCACACCAGCGTAAATACCTTCAACTTCTGCGTTGTTGAACAGGCTTACACGATGACTTTGGTTACCGTAAACAATGCCCCACTCAGTGTCGACTAGAGAGTTGTTTTCGATGGTGATGTTTTTCGGCGTCCACTGCTTGTTCAGCTCTTTGCCCTTCACCGATTGATCTAACTGCTCGCCATTCGCAACATCGATAATGCCGGTGTTAATAACGATACCGCCACGCAGGTCTGCGTTACCTTCAATCACACCATCGCGGCCACGAGTGTTCGCAATATAGTTATTACGAATCACATGGTTTTCATCGTAGATACGCATACCGCCGGTTAGGCGTTTCTCGTTACCCAGAATCATGTTGTTCTCAACCGTATTGCCTTTGCCGTGACGTAGTGAAATCAGTGCTGAACTTTGGAAGATGGTGTTGCCTGCAATCGTGTTGTCGCCCGACTTAATAGAGATAAGCTCGCGCTCGCCATCCATATCGATCATCAAGTTATTTACGAACTTAGAACTTGAATCCCACTGTGAAGATTTAGAATCGCCGATGCGAATCGCTTCCCAGCTGTTGCCGTTGTAACGAATCGCTTCTTTGATATCGAATTCATTAAACTGGTTCGGCTTTTGATCCATAAAGATGTTGTTAGCGATCAGGTGGTTGTCTGACGTGTCATCCTTTTGAACACCAATCAAAGTACCGCGCTTTTGCTTACCTTCGAAACGGTTGTTGATCACTTTGCCGTCTTTACCCCATAGAGAAACCCAAAGGTACTTTGGATACTCAGAGCGACGTTCATCTGGCTCGTACGTGTAATCGTGGTTGAAGTAGTAGAATGTTGAGTTCTTAAGCGTGTTGCCATTACCCATCATACGTATTGCGCCAAAACGTTCGTTTGGACCACCTTCCGTAAACACTAGGCCATCAAGCGTGATGTCATCACCTTTCAGTTCGAACTGGATCAAGCCAGTGATCCAAGCTGAACCGGCTTGCTCAGCTTTGATAGTGATGTCACTCGCCGTAATCGTCACTTGACCTAAATTCGCGTATTTGCCGTTAGGGATAACAACTTCATCGCCATCTTTTAGGTTTTCAAATTGTGCTTTAAGCGCGGCCACTTGCTCTTCTGATGCAACGTCTAATGTATTGCCATCAACCTCTGTTAAGCGGTCACTACTTAGTAAGTAACTACGGTCAATTTCGTTAATCGAAGGTACCGCTTGTTCAGCCGCGCTGATCACGGGTGCTGCTTTTTCTTGAGTCGTGCAGCCTGTCGCGAAAGCTAACGTAAACGCGCTAATAATGCTTACCGAAATTAATTTTTTCTTCATCTTACATCTCACATTAAAGTTTGGATTATAAAATTGACGGCCACCCATTCAGGTGACCGTGATGTTATTTTGAATGCGTATTAAATTAACCTTCAGCTGGCGTTACTTCGTCTTGTTGCTCAACCTTGTCATCGACCGCTTTCACAAGCAGCAAACCAACAGAGAAGACAATCAAGCCACAAAGAACAAACACCATGCGTCCCCACATTGGGTTAGGCAGTACGAACATTGTCATTACGCCCACACCCGCGACTGCGATAAGTGAACCCAACATACGACGTTGCTTGTTATCCAATTTCTTCTGTTCATTACTTTCAGCAACTAATGGTGTCGCTAGGTTGTTGAAGAACTTGTCTACGTCTTTCTCGCGGTGCTCCGGTAATGGCTTGTAGAACAGCGTTGAAAGAACAAAGAAGCCAGCAGTAAATATGATGTGACCGATAAGACCGATAGCTACTTTTAGGTCAGACCATTCGCGGCCTGTCAGTTCATTTAGACCGAACCAGTTTTGGATCATGTCTGCAGTGATAACGAAACCAACGAAGTAAGAAACCACACCACCGACAACTAGCGTGCCCCAGCCTGCCCAATCCGGTGTTTTACGGATGAAGAAGCCACAGAATGCTGGAATTGTCATTGGGAAGCCGATCAACGCGCCCACGTACATCATGGTGTCGAAAAGGCTCAGACCTTTAAGCGAGTTGATGAACAGCGCAACCAAGATGATAGCGATACCGAAGAAAGTAGACGTGAGTTTAGAAACGACCATTAGCTCTTTCTCTGTCGCTTTAGGGCGAAGAATCGGCTCGTAGAAGTTCTTAACGAAGATACCTGAGTTACGGTTTAGACCTGAATCCATTGAAGACATGGTTGCTGCGAACATAGCGGCAATCAGAAGACCAACCATACCTGCAGGCATGTACTCTTGAACGAAGTAAAGGTAAGCGAAGTCAGCAGCTTTGCTGCCAGCTTCAGGGTAAGCGGCTGCTAAATCAACACCTTGACCTGCCATGAACCAAGAAGGCATAAACCAGATGATTGGACCAAGCGTCATCAGGATACAAGCAAGTAAAGCGGCTTTACGTGCGTTGTTTGAATCTTTCGCTGCAAGGTAACGGTAAGAGTTCAGCATGTTATTGGTGATGCTGAACTGCTTTAAGAAGATGAACACAGCCCAGATGCTGAAGATGCTTAGGTAGTTAAGGTTGTCACCTGTAATGAATGAGTCCGTTGGGAAGTCATTGATGATCTGCGTAACGCCGCCACCGTGGTAAATAGCAACCACTGCACACGTCACGGTTACTGCCATGATGATAACCATCTGCATAAAGTCAGAGGCGATAACCGCCCAAGAGCCGCCCGTTACTGACATCACCAGTACAACCAGACCCGTTAGGATGATTGTTGTTGTCATATCAAAGCCGAAGATTCCCGACGCGATGATCGCAAGACCATTCAACCAGATACCTGCAGAGATAACGCTGTTTGGCATACCAGACCAAGTGAATACTTGCTCATTCACTTTACCAAAACGCATACGAATCGCTTCAATTACCGTAACAACACGCAGTTGGCGGAACTTCGGAGCGAAGTAAAGGTAGTTCATGAGGTAACCGAATGCGTTAGCGATGAAGATAATCGCTACTGCAAAGCCATCAGTGAAGGCTTTACCGGCTGCACCCGTAAATGTCCACGCACTGAACTGGGTCATAAATGCCGTTGCACCTACCATCCACCACAGCATGTTACCTCCCCCACGGAAGTAATCACTTGTCGTACTTGTAAACGTTCTGAACATCCACCCTATCGCAATTAAGAATAGGAAGTAGATGCCAACTATCAGGGTATTGAGTTCCATCTTTAGACCTTTTATTTATGTTTTTTTGTTAAGGTCACTATAGATAGATGGTAATCATATTTGTACTACAATAATTTAAATGCGTGACAGTGATCTTACAGTCCAGCACTCAAATAATCATACAAGTGATCGAGTTCAAATTTGCACCACTCACGAGCGTAATTCATCAACTTAGTGCAACCATCCGTACTGTAAGCGCACCAAAAACCTCGACAAACATGAACAACGTCACTAAAAATCCAGTTATCACCGCTAATTATCGAGTCTATATCGCTAAAAATCGAGTCTGCATCGCTAAAAATAGTTAATCGTGACGAATAGAGATCACTGATGAACAACCAAAACCTCGTTAGATATAGTTTATAAAAATGAATAAACACAACATATTTGTATTACAAATATTATGAAGTTTTAGTCTGAAATTGCGTTAAAAAGTTCCCTTCATTAGACCGCTAATAATGGAAACTTGAAAACCACTAATAGGTGCTGACAGTGGCTCATGGAAATGAAATGCTTTTAACACACCGGTTACACTTTCCCCCTGTCCAATAAAAAGGTGTCATTATGAAGAAATACATCCCTATATTGATTGCTCTTAGTACGATGTCTTCTATGAGTTATGCCGCTACACCGCGTGAAGATGCTGTCGACTATTTACAGATGCGTAAAGGCGTGGCTTACCAAGTAAACCACTCAAAACCCTTTACTGGTCAGTTTGAAGAGAAGTTCGATAACGGCCAAGTCGCGACCCAAGCTCAATTTGCTGACGGCCTAGAACTGGGTCAAGAAACCAACTGGTATCCGAACGGCCAAGTGGCCTCTAAAGTGAATTACGTTAAAGGTGAATTACAAGGCAAAGCAGAAACCTGGTATCCCAACGGCCAGAAGAAAGCCGAGCTCAACTATAAAGACAACGAACTATCGGGTGTTGCCTCTCGATGGTATCCAAATGGCGAACAAAGCCTAACCGCTGAATACAGCAACGGACAAAAAGATGGTCTGGTAACGGACTATTACCCTAACGGCAATAAGGCAAGCCAAGCGAAATTCAATGAAGGCGAAGTGGCGAATGGAAAACTAACGCGCTGGAACCTTAACGGAGACAAGGTTGAAGAACTGACCTTTAAAGACCACAAAATCACGTCTAAACAAGTTTGGATGCCGACAGAAAGCTAAATACAAACGGATGAGTGCTCGTGTGACAAAGCACAAGTACTCATCTTCTTTAATCTCAGGTAAGCACCGCGTTCTCCATTAACAAGATCTATCGATCTCATCTCCCTTCTTCCTCTTCCTCTTCCTCTTCCTCTTCCTTTACGCTCTAAATAATCACTAATAACAAAACAATCATCAATAGCCATTGAAAATAATAAATATTTAACTTGCGCATAACCTTTTCATAAAATAATGTAAGCAAACGTTTTCGTTGCGAGTGAGTTCTCAATTATCAAGCTCGTAAGCGACTTGTCACGCAAATAGAGAAACACAATTCTAAATACGTTGTTGAGTCATATTGTTTTGCTTTGGTGCCCACCTATGAAAATTAAAACCTCCCTTTTTAGCCTAGCTTGCTTATCCATCGTGTCTTTGTTGGTTGTTGTGTCATTCACTGAACTGGCCAACCTGAAATTGATCAAGCTTGAAAAAACGCTGATCAAAGTAAAGTCACTCGAAGTCTCTATGCTTCAGCTCAATCGAACGGAATTAGAGTTTCTAATAAGCCACGAGAAAGCGCTCAAGCCAGTATTCGCCAAAGAGTACTCACACTTTCAACAGTTGATGGGTAGCTTTTCCATCTTGCTCAAAGAGTCTGACATTGCCGTCCCTGAGCTGGAAAAACTGACACTTGAAGTAAAGCAATACGACAAAGACTTCTCTTTGATGGTGGACGCGATTGATCGAAATCCGGCAAAGGTCGCGGAACTGAAATCTGAAATGAAGATGCTGTTTGAAGACATCATCTCGATATTCATCAGCCTTGAAGGCCGCTTGGAACAACAGGTCGAATCAATTCAACAAACCATTACGACCTTTATTGTTGGTTCTATTATTACCATCGCTGCATTATTGATGGCACTATCTTTTGGCATTTCATCTCGTGTCGCGAAGAAAATAGCCTCGTTGAACTCAACCATGTTGCTGGTCGCACAACAACGTGACTTTACCGTAAAAGCGGAAGACAGCGGAACGGACGAGATAGCCGATATTGCAAAAGCGTTTAATACCGTACTCACCGATATTCGTCAGTTGGTCGGTCAAGTTCAGGGCTCTATTCAAGAGCTCGGTAACATCTCTAACCAGCTTCAACACGATGGCATGGAAGTTGAAAGTGCTTTAAACAAACAACAGCGACAAACCGAGAATATTGCGACCGCGATAAACCAGATGGGCAGCAATATTCAAAATGTGGCAACCAACAGTGAAAATGCCTCATCCAATGCACAAACCAGCTTCGCCACGGCGAACGATGGCCTTAACGACGTGGCATTCACCAGAGATACCATCAATACACTTTCGACTGACCTAGTGAGCGCGAGTGAAGAAGTGAATCGCCTCTCTGCTCACTCCGAGAAAATTAATACCGTATTAGAAGTGATTAAAGGCATTGCAGATCAAACCAACCTGCTTGCTCTGAATGCTGCGATAGAAGCGGCGCGCGCTGGCGAACAAGGTCGTGGCTTTGCGGTGGTTGCTGACGAAGTAAGAACCCTAGCGGGCAGAACTCAGCTTTCAACCGAAGAGATTTCGACGATTATTCAAGGCGTTCAAGACCAGACCCAAACGGTAGTAAATACCATTCAAAACTGTTGTGAGAAAGGCAACAGCAGTGTCGACTCTTGTGAAAATGCGCATTCAAGAATCACTTCAGTTATTGCCGATATGGAAACGATTCTAAACAACAGTTTGGAAGTGACGAATGCGATGAAAGAACAAAGCGCTGTCACCTCAGAGATCATTGAAAACGTGAGTACAATTAAACAGCTCACACTGGCGAATGTGACTGGAGCATCGAAAAACGCTGCTTCTGCAACGTCTGTGGTAAAACAAACGGATTCACTTGAACGTGCGGTCATCCATCTGAAAGCTTAATCGTCTGGATAGACGCTCAAAACAACCCTCAACTCAAATTTTAAGCAAAAAAAACGCTCATGTTGCCTGTATCAACATGAGCGTAAAGGCAGATCTTCACTACCATCTCCTACCTTTCTATACGAAAGCAGAAGTTATAATTAGAATAGTTGGGAGCAATAATCAAAATGCTCTTACAAGCACTTCAACGATTTCTTCTTTTCATCGATTTTGAGAGACGTTAACCGTCTTAACTAAATTCGATTCTATATAGCAGGCTATGTCACTGCCTTGCCTACTACATTTCAAACCTGCTCTGATTGAAGCTTTAATCACCTCAAGCAAATGCCTCGTCCTTTGAACTATCCGTTCATCTATCGACTTTACTTCACCACTTAACGCCTCTTTGTTGAATGTACATATATTCAACGAACGAAAGATAAGTGCTGCTACATAAAGTTAGTAAATAATAATGTATTACAAATAAAAATAACATCTAAAGATTCAATTTTTTGCTGTAGCGCACATTTATTGCCAAACAAGAAGTTTATAAACCGAGATACCGCAAAACAATATCAAATAAAAACAATGAGTTGCATTTTAACTTAACTTTGTAACCCTTTGTAAATAAGGGTTTTGTCACGACAACACGATCTAATTCACAGATCATCACGCCCCCAATCGTTACCATATTTGTATTATTTTAATTCAAAATAAAAGGCGTAAATATGAAAGCCCCCCGACTCCTACATCTGGCTGCCTGTATTGGTGCTATCACTTTCGGTTCACAAGCTATGGCCGCTGAATTCGTTTTCCTCGATGAAGCAACATTAGAAGCGAACCGCACTCTTCTTCAGTCAGATAAAGCTTCTGATTCAATGAAAGATGCTTACACCAAGCTGATTGAAGAAGCAGAACTAGCTATGAACGATGGTCCTTTCAGCGTTGCTGATAAAGGCATGGTTCCACCAAGCGGCAGCAAAAACGATTACATGAGTATCAGCCCTTACTGGTGGCCTGATGAATCAAAAGAAGATGGGCTTCCGTGGGTACGCCATGACGGAAAAACCAACCCAGCATCAAAAACTGACGAAACTGACTCAAAACGTATTGGCCACTTCACCCGTTCTGTTCGCGCATTAGCGATCGCCTACTACTTTAGCCAAGACGAAAAATACGCTCAGCAAGGTATCGAATATGTAAGAACTTGGTTCTTTAATGAAGATACGAAGATGAACCCGAACGTGAACTACGGACAAGGTGTACCTGGCGTTGCTGAAGGTCGCCGCGGTGGAATCATCGATACCAGAACACTGACTGATCGCATGCTAGATTCAATCGCCATTCTGTCTCAATCCCCAACGTGGACTGAGTCTGATGAAACGCAAATCACTCAGTGGTACAGCGAATATCTAGATTGGTTGATCATCGATGATCTGTCTGGTGGCCCTAAAGGCGAAGCTTACGCAGAAAACAACCACGGCACTTGGTACGACTATCAAGTAGCAGGCGTTTCTTACTTTATTGGTAACGACGCACTGGCAAAGCAGATGGTTCAAAAAGGCAAAATGCGTATCGACACACAATTCGAGAAAGACGGCTCTCAGCCTCACGAAATCGAACGTACACGTGCTTACCACTACCATTACTTCAGCCTAGATCCATTGGTCGGTATGGCTCAGATTGGTGACAAAGTCGGTATCGACCTTTGGAACTACACAAACAAAAAAGGTGGCTCTTTAGACACAGGTATTCAGCTAATGGCTGACTACAACGACCTATCCAAAGAGTGGCCATACACACAAAAAGATGAACGTCGTCGCGTTGAACGCATGACTCCGCTTTACCTGAAAGCCGGTGTTGCTATGGAAAACCCTGAGTGGGTGAAAGTGGCAACAGAGACTGACTTCAGCCAGTTCACGGTTAAGAAAAACCTAGCGGAAGTTTGGGCTCAACGAGACGTAGAACTGCTTTACCCACAACTTTAATCCCAATACGACAAGGGGCTCAATGTCAGCCCCTTAAACAACCATTTTTTATTTAGATACAGTGGAAAAAATAAAATGATAAAAAACAATAAGATTACTTTAGCGATCGTAGCAACTCTTTTTGCTGGCAGTGTTTCTGCCGCTTCACTTGACGCACGCCAAGAGTACAAACATGGTTCTGAAGACTGGGCAAGCCGTATCAAAATGAGCGGTTCTGTAGACAACCACTTCTTTGGCGCTGAAATGAAGCAAAAAGGTAAGCCTTTCTCTGAATGGGAAGCGGCGGATAACGAGTTTGAATACGGCTACAAATTCAAAATCAGCGATCACTGGTTAATCCAACCAAGTATGCCAGTAACATTTGGTTCTGATAGCGTAACCTACAAACCACAAGTACGTGTTCAATACTCTTTCGATTCAGGTGTGAAAGCGAAGCTTCGCTACCGTCACGAGTTCCGTGACTACACATCTGACTCTTCAAACGAGAATAAGAACCGCAGTAAAGTAACAGGTAACATCGATTACAACTGGAATGCTTGGCAGTTCGGCTTCGAAGCTAACTACGCAGAAGACTTCATTGATAATGAGTGGACTGGCGGCGGCGGTGCTGACAACGAGTGGGATTACAACGTTAAAGTTGGTTACAAAGAGGCTGACTGGAGCTGGCGTCCATACGTTGAGTTCGGTAACGTTCAAGACAGCCGTGACCGTCAACTACGTAGCCGTGTAGGTATTACTTACAGCTTCTAAGCTGCACGGTACATGAAGAATCTAAGATAATTACTGTCCTAATTTTCTAAGACCTAAACAAAAGCCAGCTTAATCGCTGGCTTTTTATGTTTTAAATCAGGTCATTCAACGATGATTCACTTACAAGAAGCTACTGCCCTAGTGACTGATCCGATATAAAAAGGAAAGCGTCACTTCATCGTTAGGCACTACTCGCTTCTGCTGAGCTAATAGCAGTTCAGCTGTTGAGACTGCATCCGCTAACGCATTGTGGCTGTTGTACTCGGGAAGCCCATACCTGTGTCGCGTGCCCGCTAGAGTTAAATCCACCTCTTCATGGTTGCTGATCGCTTTCTCCATGCTCTTTTCAATACAGAGTGTATCTAGCCAAAGTAAAGGTAGCTGCCTTAAGCCATAGCATCTTAGTAGATACTGGCTAATGAACTTCTCTTCGACCACACAAGCGTGCGCGACGATGATCTTGCCTTTCGCTGCTTCGAAGAAAGTGAGCATCGCATCATGAATTGAAGCCCCCTCTTCCAGCATTTGAGGTGTGATGTGGTTAATCACCGCCGTTTCAGCATTGATCTGCGAATCGTTATTGAGATAGATATGCTTGGCAGAAGCCAAATCGATTCGCCCCTTGACCACATCGACCCACCCCATGGACAAAATCAGATCTTGTTCGCTGTCTAAGCCTGTAGTCTCAAGATCCAACACGATGTAGTCGCTGTCTTTGGCCAAGTCCGTCATTTCAGGACAAGGCTGTTCTACCAGATCATGTAACGCTTCTGGCAGCTTAACCGTACCCAGATATTGCTTACGCTTACGTTTAATTCGCTCAAGCGGGTGAAAGTAGTTCAACAAGGCTTTCATTAACGCGCTCCGAAACGAATTTTCGCCGCTTCTTGAAGGTCGGCAATGATCCTAAAGGCGTCTTTCAAGTGCTTACGTTCAAAGCTACCAAAGCTGTCTGGGTTGATGTTGTTGTCTGGCACTTCACCGTTCTTCAGGGCTTCGAGCTGATGGCCGAAACGGAAAGACAGAATGAACTGATACGCACCAAGGATGTTCTTGAACGCGTCATCACTCAGCATGCCTTTTTCATTGGCTGCAGCAAAGCGTTCATCGGTTGCTGACAAATCACATTCCACCGCTAATCCGTAAATACGCGCAAGATCGATAATCAAGTTGATGGCGTACTTCTTCACATTGAGTGTTTTCTTATTCTCACCCGACTTCTCTAGAACCAAACTGTTGAAGATACCCAGTGGCGGGTTGGTGTTCACCGCATCTTTCACTAGTGTGCTTAAGAACTCACGGTTACCGCGAATATTGGAATGCAGCTCATCACGAAGAATGCCTTCGAACTCACTGTTGCCATAGATAGTACGAATCTCTAGGAACACACTGATGTTGAGTAAGCGTTCGTACTCAGGGTTTGCGACCCACTTTTTGTAGTAGTGCTTCCAAACACCGAGTGGCTGACACCATTTTGGTGTCGCCGCCATGAATTTACCCGGACACAATGGGTAATCACAGCTCGCCAATCCGTTAGTCACCATCATTGCTAGGTGCTTAAAGTAAATTCGGTCACTGTCGGTTGCATCGTCAGCCAGTACAATCGCGCTGTCTTGGTCCGACAACATATGAACTTCATTACGCGCGTGCGAGCCCGCAACAATCCAAGAAAAGTCGCAAGGTGGCGGGCCTAACTTATCAATCGCTATCTGAATCAATCGGCGCGTGTAGGCATCCATAATCATGGTCATTACCTTACCCACCGTTTCAGGTGCCACTTTGCCTTCCACCAGCGCTTCAAAAATGGCTTGTCGTTCTGAAGTAAATGAAGACATGGTTTTTACGCTGCCCGCGTATTTGATTTTCTCGATTAAGAAGATCGCTTGAACACGGTGATTTTGAACCAAGTGAGACGTCGTAAGCAGACCAACAACTTTGTTCTCTTTCACGACAGGCAAGTTACGGATGTTGAATTGCATCATGATAGACGCGGCATGCAACACAAGATCATCCGGCTTAACCGTCAGTGGAGAATGCGTCATCACCTCAGAGATCAGGTTATCGGTACTGACACCATGAGCGATCACTCGCTTAGTCATATCACGGTCGGTGATCAAGCCAACAATCGTTTCACCTTCGTAAATCACTGCACAGGGTGAGCGTTGATGCAGCATTTCAACCGCGACCGATTGAATAGTTTGCTCAGATTTAACGATGGCCACCTGCCCGCTTGCCACTTCTTCGACCTTACGAATGAACAAGCCTTTCTCTTTATTTGACCACACCACATCAAGTGCCGACTTCAAACGAACCTGAGCCTGTGATGCAAAGTGTTCTGCGCAGCTTGGAAATGCCTTGAACAACGCTTGAAGTGCCGAGTGTGGAATCACATAAAGTAAGGTGTTTTCGATTGCGATCGCTCTATAGCCTTTCTCGTCGTTAACTTCAGAGTCTAAGAACGTAAAGCCGAACAAATCTTCACTGCCTAAACGCGCACGAAGTACACCGTCTGACTTTCTTTGTTCCATAGAGCCGGTTCGAATGATGTAGAGCGACTTTTCTTTACCCGACTCACACAGATCAACCACATCCCCTTTGCCGAGATAAGTGATCTGAACATTAGAGGCAAGTTCACGAAGCGCTTCTTTAGGGATCTTATCGAAAGGGTCTATCTGACCGATAAATTGAAGAATATTTGGCAGCAGAGACTGGGGCATAATCACACTCGCAATAATTTAATTAGTATTATTATATAACTTAAAATACTGGTTACTAGTGATTTTAATAAAACGACAAATAATAGATTAAATATTGGACACTGGTCAGGTTTTCATCAAATTTGAATACAAAAAAAGCACGTATCAAACGTGCTTTCTTATCGTCCGGTTTGGTAACCGTGCGATGTTAACTTTAATTATCTTAACTTTTTGAGATTGACACCCTAAAGAGTGAACTCAAAACTCATCACTAAAATATTAGCGAAAACAATTAACTAGCAATTGGTAATCTATGATTTGTTTCTAATAGATGACTTGCTGATACTTGACGTGCTTTGTCACTATTTCCAGCCATAATCGCTTCGTAAATAGCGCGATGCTCATTAATGCATGTACTTCCCTCTTCCGAAGAGTGAGAAATAAAGTTAACAAACATGGTCGTTAAAATATTACCGAACGGTAGGTAGAAGTCGTTACCCGTTGCGTTAAAAATCAGGCTATGGAACTTCATATCAATATCTAGCCAACGCTCTTTATCAAGAGTCTCTTCGCTCGATATTTCCACCATTTTTTGGAAAATTTCTGATAATTCAATTCGTTGATCGGCAGTTGCAAATTTAGCGGCCAATGCGCAAGCTTCAGGCTCAATAGCACGACGCAAACCCAAAAACTGGTGACAGAATTGGTCTGTATCCGCCAGTCCATCCATCCATTCGATAAGTTGTGGGTCTAAGAAGTTCCAGTATGCGCGGTCGACAACACGTGTACCGATTTTAGGACGAGATTCTAATAGCCCTTTTGAAGTCAGAAGCTTTACCGCTTCTCTTAATGCAGTTCGACTAATACCAAACTGCTCACACAGAGCCATTTCACCAGGGATGATTGAACCTTGAGGCAAATTGCCCGACAAAATACCACGAGCGATTTCACGTGCAACTTGCACATGAAGGCTTCGCTTAGAGCCTGAAATAGAATTGAAAGAGCCAGCCATGTGTCTACTTACTTATTAGATATGTATTATTTAACCCGGACTATAGCACTGATTTATATCTGCACCAACTTAGTGTAAGAATAACGTGAGGTCACTACCGATATAGCCTAGAGCAATATTCAACCTACCTTATACGTATTGAGCGCACAAAACTAAACCTAGCTATTTATTCATACAAATAGTTCTTATTTACACATTTTTTGTATGCGTGAACTCACAAAACCACTCTTACTCTCACTATTTATGCCGTTAATGATCAGTTTTGAGATGAACATCCTTGAATATAGCAAGTGTTATTGTATGATTTATTAACGCAAATAATCTACAATATAGGCGACTCTGATGTTTAACGATTTAAAAGGCAAACGCATTCTAATTACTGGCTCTACTGCTGGTATGGGCTTAGCTACCGCACGTATTTTTGCAAAGTACGGCGCAAAGATTGGCATCAATAGTCGTGCTTTCAGCCCAAAAGTGGATGAGGTTCTAACAGAACTGACTGCACTTGGCGGCGATGTTGCGTTTTTTCCAGCAAACCTAATGGACACATTAGAGTGCGAAAGATTAGTTAAAGAGTTCACCGAACATTTTGGTGGCATGGATGTGTTGATCAATAACGCAGGTGGCTTAGGCGGGCGTGCAAATCTCGAAGACATCGATGATGAGTTTTATGAGCGAGTCATGAATCTAAACGTTCGCTCTGCATTGATGACAACCAAGTTCTCTATCCCCCACTTGCGCGCTTCTGCAGCTGAGTCGGGACAAACATCGTGTGTTATCAGCACGGGTTCTATTGCCGCTCGCGAAGGTGGTGGTGTGGGTGCTGGTATTTATGCCGCTTCAAAAGCGTGGTTACACGATATTCACCGTAACTGGGTGAAAGAGTTTGCGAAAGACAATATCCGTTTCAACATTGTTTCTCCTGGCACTATCGACACCGCATTTCACGATGGTAAAAGCGACGAGCTGAAATCGAACATTGCTAGCAACATCCCAATGGGACGCTTTGGCAGTATCGAAGAAGTCGCCCCTACTTTTGCTTTCTTTGCATCACACGCTTGTAGCGGTTACATCACAGGACAAATCCTAGATGTTAACGGCGGACAAATAGCGCCCTAGTCGGTAGCTAAGTTCGATACATAAAACCTGGTTAACAGGTACTAGTAGATGAGGGAAAACCTCACACTATATTAGACGTATACACTGACACCAAAACGCCAGATTCGTCTGGCTTTTTTTGTTTTTAAAGTTTCAATTTCAGGTGGTTTAAATGTCAATATTTACATTGGTGGAAGATTCAAGCCGCCGAATTCATGTTCAAGTAGCAAGACAAATTGCTCGCAAGATCTTGTCTGGCGAGTTAGAAGAAAATCAGAAGTTACCCAGCGAAATGGAGTTGTGCGAGATCTTTGGAGTCAGCAGAACTGCTCTTCGAGAATCCACTAAGCTGCTTTCAGCAAAAGGGTTGATTGAATCGAAGCCTAAAGTGGGCACTCGTATCAAGCCAAGAACGCAATGGCACTTTTTAGATCCCCAATTACTGTATTGGATTCAAGACTTAGAAGACACCAAGCCCTTCTTATCTCAATTCTTAGGGTTAAGAAAAGCGATTGACCCAGAAGCGTGTGCGCTTGCGGCATCCAACGCTACGGTAGAGCAACGCAAAGAGCTTTCGATTCTTTTCCAAAAGATGACCATCGCGGCAAACGGCTTTGATTATGAAGAGTGGACAACGAACGATCATCTGTTTCACCAAACGATTTTCCTATCGACGGGTAACCAATTTTACATTCCGTTCGCCAACATTCTCTCGACAATCTTCAAGCAGTTTATCGACCATTCAGCCGAAGGCGGTCGCTTCTGTCTAGAAGAGCATAAAGCAATATATGATGCGATTATGTCAGGCAATGCGAATCAAGCTCGAATCGCCTCTCAAGCTTTACTTGATGATGAAAACCAAAAGCTGTCTAGAGTTGAACTAGCCATCGCATAATTAAGATTTACCTGACTGACTCGTGTTTCCCAATACACGAGTCAGTCACGTTTTAGCGCCCATTTTTTTAACCATCCATACCGTAGTGTTTCACCTTTAAATGGCGAACTCGGGTCCTCTCAGAGAAAACTTACGGTTATACACATAAGGTGTTGTTTGTGTCTACACAATCGTATGTAAGGAAAAATTTCTCTCTCGCTTGGCCCCTAGCCCTAAACGGTATATTGATGCAGTCGATGTTGATGATCGATACGCTGTTGGTTTCTCCTCTTGGTGAAATACCTTTGGCTGCCATGGGCATTGCGACGACTATGGTTGCGTTTGTACTCGGGATACAAATGGCATTGGCGAATGGCACACAACTGGTATTAAGTCGTGCTGTGGGTTCTGGTATTGCAACCTCTTTGTCAAAAGCATTTTGGGCAGGCCTGTTCATCAACTTAGGTATCGCGACAATATTTTGGTTTGTCCTCACCTTTTTCGAACAGCCTCTCATCCAAGCCTTAACCGACGATAAAACTCTTCACCTTGAGATCAGCTACTACCTTGATATCTCAAAGTATCTCGTCATTTTCACAGCATTAACGCAAGTGATTATCGCCCTATTTAATGCATTAGGAAGAACCAAAATACCGTTTAAAGGGTATTTGATTGAATTGCCGATCAACGCTGTACTTTCTTATGGACTCATTCACGGCTTTTCGAATTTCGAAGGTATTGGTGTTCAAGGCGCCGCGCTAGGCAGTGTTATTGCTATCACCCTTCGCCTTGTGTATCTGGTTCTTTGCGTGTATTTGAGCTCAGCAATTTCACTCAAATTAGACGCCCAGCGATCTGAGTTCATGACAAACGTTCGTCGTCACTTTATCGAGATATTCCCTGTCGCAGCAAATGTAACCATGCTATTGATTGGCGCAACGATTTATCAGTTACTGTATTCGCAACTTAACATCAACGCATATGTTGCGATTACTTTGGTGATGCCTTGGATCAGGGCTGTCTCTCAATTTATTACTGCTTGGGCTCACTCTTCCGCGATTACTATCAGCCAAGCGATTGGCTCTAAAAAGATGGATGACCTAGTCAAAAACGTCGATACCAGTATTGATATTGCGGTAGTCATTTCTTTTGTGTGTGCAATCTTGTTCGCAGGATTAAGTCTCGTCATTGGTGACATTTACCCGAACTTGGATGAGTCTACCTATCAAGCATTGGCCGTTATCGCCCCACTCTACATCTTCTTACCGATTGTTCGTGGCTACAACACGGTTCATGGGAATGTATTAAGAGCACTAGGAAAAACGACCGCAGTCTTCAAAATCAACTTTACTGGTCAATGGGTAATTTCAATTCCATTGTGTGCATTGATCATCTTTGGATTAGACGGTTCTATCTTTTGGGCGTTTGCTATCCAACCATTCGAAGAGATAGTTAAAGCGTTCCCATTCCGACACTTGGCGCGTAAGTCTTTAAAGGAATTTGATGCCAACAAAGCGAATGAACTGATGTATGACTAGTCGCCGTATCTGATTCACTCCAGAGCTTTACCTGAGCTTCCTAAAACAACCTTGCCCTTTGGCGAGGTTGTTTCGTTTTAGGAGCCTGACTTTGGGGTCCAACTAAATGGTAAATCTTTAGTGGTAAGTAGTAGTGACTGGAGGTTTGGTTGATATGAGTTAACCACGTTTAAGCATTGGATAGGGTTCACCGTCAACACATCACTAGAAACGGTGTGGCTAACTCGACTGACAAAAAAGGCCACTTAACGTTGTGTTAAGTGGCCTTTGAACATGTTCTTTGAGGCTAGCGTGTTGCTCACCCTACTCTGTTATCTATCTATTTATTTAGCTCTAGCTGCTAATTGCTAACTGCTAACTGCTAACTGCTAACTGCTAACTATTTTCCATTCAGCTTAAGTGCTGAGAAAGTCACACTGTTGTAATCGCCATTCTTTTTATCAACAGCGAAGTCGCCAGTACCTGCACAACCAGGGCCCCAAATAGGGTGAGAGTCGTTTACGCTACATTGGCCGTACGCGCCCGCTTTGTAGTAAAAATCATCTTCCGCATAACCCGTTGGTGAATCAAGTTCATCGATGCCCTTACTCAGGTCGATTTCATAGTTAACGGTATCGTGACGAGCAGTTTCAAATGTTAGGTACATCATTGTACCCTTCACTTCCACTTTGTAGCTGAACTCTTCACCTAACGCTATCCCAGCTTCACCGGGCTCTGCTGGGTTTTCCCAAGTATTACCCCATACTGGGTAAGCAATATCTGCACGGTTAGGATCTTTCTTCTCTAGGTTACGTTCATAGTTCCAGAACACTGAGCCCATCTCTTGATCAGGAAACTTCTTATAGAAGATCTTTAGTGGTTCATTACCATGCCCATAACCTGTTTTAGCTTTGATCAAAGCATCGTGTTTCTTCGCGTGTATCTGACCAACAACCACCGAGTGAGCTGGGTATCTTTCTGGGTGCTTAGCGTTTATCGCAACGTGATTCACTTTTAGTGTCGCTTCTAGCGTTCCGCCAACCGCACTGTACTCACTAGCTTCAGGGTGGCTCGACAATGCCCACTGGTTTCCTTTATCAGCCGTATCAATCGAGAAATCGGCTCCGCGCGGCATCTGACGTAACTCAGAGCGTGCATTTTTCGAGTTCTTCGTCGTAATCGCTTGGTTTTGTACTTCAAAGACGAGATTACCGTCTTTATCAAGATGGAAGAAATCGCTGTGTGAGTAGCTCATCATTGCCACCCCTTCGATTTCATCAACACGTCCATCTTCATTAATATCTGAAGGGATCGTTATTTTCCAATTACGCATATCGAATTTATCGGCAGGTACGGGGTAGGAAACACCGTTATTTGCGAAAGTAACCATTGGCACAGTCGCTAATAACGCCACTGCTAATATGTTTTTCTTAAACATGACTCATCCTTTATTGTTAACAGATACTGAGTACACTCTCAGCACAGAAACTACTTTGAACACGAATTAGTACTAAATATTTTCTCTTCGACTTAAATAAACCAACCAATAAATAGAATTTACATTTCGCCATCTTTTAACTTTTACCAAACATTTGACGGTGGTTTATATCTATATCCCTCAACATGCTCCGCTATGTTTAAACCACAATAACTAGAACATCGATATGAAATCGTGGGAGTATCCTTACATTTGTATTATTTTAACACATACATCTAACTGAGCTTACAAGGTTTGTTAATATGAGAACTGAGTCATGATTGATTTGATTGATCAGCTTTAAATTGGGATATTCATAACATTTAGCTATATAAATAGGCCATTAGTCGGAACTTTTGATAGATCTCACAGAAATATAGCCCAAGAATAAATACCATATTTGTCATACATTAATTTAATACCATGTAAGGTATTGGTTTGTGAGCCAGGGGTACATTGGATGTATCCAGAATAAAAAAATAATAGTGAGACAAAGGTATGAATTCTGTTACAAAAATTGCTGCAGCTGTTGCTTGTACTCTTTTAGCGGGCACAGCGACTGCTACAACACTTGATTACCGTTATGAGTATCGTGCAGCGACTGACTATACAAAAACTAACGGTGACGAAGCGCATGTTGACGCTCGCCATCAACACCGAGTTAAGCTAGGTGAAAGCTTTAAGCTGTCAGACAAGTGGAAGCACTCTACTGGTCTAGAACTTAAGTTCCACGGTGATGACTCTTACTACGATGAAGATTCAGGCTCTGTTAAATCAGCGAACAGTAGAAGCTTCTATGATGGAAATTGGTACATCTATGGTATGGAAATTGATAACACAGCTACATACAAAATAGACAACAATTGGTATCTACAAATGGGGATGCCTATTGCCTGGGATTGGGATGAGCCTAATGCTAACGATGGCGACTGGAAGATGAAGAAGGTTACGTTCAAACCTCAGTTCCGCGTTGGTTATAAAGCAGATATGGGCCTTACGACTGCCATTCGTTACCGTCACGAATACGCAGATTTCCGTAACCATACTCAATTTGGTGACAAAGATTCAGAGACCGGCGAGCGTTTAGAGTCCGCACAGAAATCAAAAGTTACATTAACCGGTTCTTACAAAATTGAATCGATTCCCAAGCTTGGCCTTTCTTACGAAGCAAACTATGTAAAATCTTTGGATAACGTACTCCTTTACAACAGTGATGACTGGGAATGGGATGCAGGTTTAAAAGTTAACTACAAGTTCGGTTCTTGGAAACCTTTTGCTGAAATCTGGTCATCTGATATCAGCTCATCTTCTAAAGATCGTGAAGCAAAATACCGTGTTGGCGTTGCTTACTCATTCTAATTAGAAAATAGTCAACTTATTAAAGCACCCCTCTCCTCTTGTAAAATTTTGGGGCATATTTAATTACTTTATTTTAAAGAATAGGATGTTCTAATTAATATTAGTTTTATCCTAATAAAATATTTAACGACTATTCATTATCTATTTCTTATGTGGTTTACATATGGATTTAATATCATAAAGAGAATATTTTATGCAGATTTCTAAAATCGCTACTGCTGTCGCCCTTTCGACAGGTTTATTATTTGGTTGTAACAGTGATGGTTTACCAATTCCAACAGACCCAGGCGGAACTGACCCTGTTGAACCTGTTGAACCTGTTGAAGTTTACTCTATAGAAAACGTCTATTGGGATCTGACAGGTGGTGCTGTTGCTGCACAGTCACTCAGCGGAACTTCACCATATCGCTTTGATAATGATGAGGAAGGTACTCGTGCTCTAAGCATTTACAGTGGAGACGTAGCTAATGGCTTCACTTTTGAGAGTTCAATATATACTGCTGAAGAAGAAGGTGTTGTTTCCTTTGAAGGTAAGGACTGTACTTACACAGTGACTGAGCAACAGCTAGATATGACATGTGAAAAAGATGACGTAGAAACAGCTTACTCAGCAACAGAGATTACAGATGAATCTGTTATAACTGCATTAGAAAATGCCGATGATGGAAAACCTAAATCAGTCGATGATGTGAACGCTGCGATTGCATCAGCAGAAGATGGCGCGATTATTGAACTATCATCTCAAGGTACATTTGATACTGGCGTTATCGAGTTAAACAAAGCCGTTATACTTGATGGTGCTAGTTTGGTAACAATTACCGGAGATGCTTGTATTGATGTCACTGCACCCGGTGCTAGTATCAAAAACATGACTTTTGCCAATGATAATTTGGCCGGATGTTTTGGTAGAGAGTCAGCAGGTACTTCAGATAATGAAACTGGTGCGATCATCATTGGTAAAATTGGTAAAGATTCAGATCCTGTAGCACTTGAAAACCTAAAGTTCGATGCAAACGGAATTACCGAAGATGATCTAGGTACTAAAAAAGCAAGTTGGTTATTCTCTCGAGGTTACTTTACATTAGACAATAGCGAATTTTTCGGTTTAAGTGGCAGTATCCAAAATAATGCAATTCGTATTAACTGTAGTAGTAACAACGCGCGATTTGGTTCACAAATCACAAATAATACATTCACTATTAAATCTGGTGGTAGTGATGTTGGCGGAATTAAAGTTGGTGATTCTAGCGGTGCGGAAATAAAGGATAACGATAATAACAACACCTGTAATGTAACTGTCGAAAGTAATACGTTCAATGGTTATAAAACCCTACTTTCAGCAGACAACACTAGCGATTTTAGAAATACAGCTATTTACGCACAACCATCTGCAATTAACACTGAGGCAGGTAAAGAAAATATCTTGAACTAAGACTAAGACTAAGACTAAGAATATCAAAATAGGCTAGTTGACATGCTGTTTTCTTATCATGGAACCTGATTTATCCAAAGCCATAGCAACTGCTATGGCTTTTTTATTTTTTAAAACACAGAGCTTATGACACGATTAAATCTAACAAGCCAAATATCTATTTTATTAACTCTAATGAAAAACCAGAATAACTCTTGCGCTAATTGTCATTCTGTCTTTCTACTGTTCTAGCCCTCTCAAAGCCCTGTATCTATCATAGATAGACAAAGTCTCTCAGTTATACTAATACCTACAAATTATTATTCAGCGTCATCGTACAACTACAATCAGGGCATTTATGACCTGCAAGTAACTAACGCTAAAGCACACAACCTTGAGCTGATAGAGTCGTTTGATTATCGACTTTAACCTACCTATGTATTTCATAGAGCATAAGAGCTAATAGAATGATGGCTAACCCTGCCCTTCTAATTATGAAAGAGTTAAAGCACTATTTATGGCGGTTGCTAGGAGTCTTACTCAACAACCCAAGAGTGACGGTTTCAAGAACAGTACGGGAGTAGTCAGCCGAGCTAACGTTTATAAGTAGACCACGCACAATAATACGTTCGTGCATTGGCAAAGCCTTGAGAACGAGGTCAAAGTTTTCGAGCTATGGTGATTTCGATAAACATCACGACATTATTTGGGTTTGAATCCGCGACAAATTTGTCTATTAGTAACTGAGATAATCATGAGCGAGGTTAATGGTGACTGAAACTGATAATGACTAAAGTTAATACTGAATGAGCTTAATGATAATTTCTTAAACTCTGTGTAACTGATAACTACCCCCTCTTCTACTCAATTAAATTATACGCTTAAGCCCAAATACCAGACACAAAAAAGCCTCCGAACTCTAGGAGTTGGAGGCTATTGTTTATTTGGTTAGATTACTTTTTGTATTGATCGTGCGATACGTCTAGCTGGTAGAAAGTCGCTTGTGAGTAATCGTCTAGGTCGCCGCTGATGTTTTGGTTGTAAACACCCGCTTTGAAGTACATGTATTTGCCGCCAACGTCGTAGCCGCTTTCGCTCATATCAACCACTTGTACAACGTCGTCTTTGCCTTCACGCATTAAGCTAACAGTCATCGTGTTGCCTTTAACGTCAATGCGGTAGCTGAACACTTCGCCAAGCGCGATACCATCTTCACCCACTTCAGCCGTCATGTCGCCCACTAGAGGGTAGAAGTCCTCTTTGGTCGCGTCTTGGCTTTCGTGTGCAAAGTAAACTGCGCCCGTTGCTTGGTTTGGCAATTTACGGTAGTACAAACGAATCGGCTCATCGTTTTGATCGTGAATCTGACCGATGATAAAACGACCTACTTCATTCGCATTACCCGTTGTTGTTGCGTGGTCGATTTTCAATGTCGCTTCTAGAACGCCGTCAATACCTGCGGCAGCTTCTAGGTCAGACTCAGGTGCGCTTGAGAATACCCAGTTGTTCTTATTAACACCTTTAGTGCTGATAGACTGGTCACCACGACGCATCATCTCACGAAGTTCAGTACGCGCGTACTTAGTGTTTTTAGATGTACGTACACCTTTCACGTAAGCCTTGAATACTAGGCCGCCGTCGTCTGCTGTGTAGAAGATTTCTGGGTGTTGGTAACCGTTTGCAAGGTTCCACTCAGACACATCATCAGGCTTGCCATTTTTGTCATGATCGAATGGTTGAGATAGGTACCAGTGAGTCATATCAAAGTTTTCGCTCGGTGCATTAGCCGCAACAGGTGTTGCTGGTAGACCTGTTGGTACTGGTAGCGCACTACGAGTGTCACATTCAACTGAAGTTTTACAAGGGTAAACCGCTGCGACACCGAAGTTACCAGAACGAAGATCTTTTCGTGCGGCCTTGTGGGCTTTCTCTGCTGCTTTCATTTCAGCGATCATTACGGCTTCTGCAGCAACAACATCTGAAGTAATGATATGACTAGCCGGACAAGCGTTAACATTACAGTTAACCGCCGCTAGTTCAGTCACACTGTTCCAACCATTTTTGGTGTTGCCGTGACCAACGTATCTCACGTAACGTGCTTTAACCGCAGGCTCAAACTGAAAACGCTCTAGGCCAATCGCTTTACCTGAACTCATTTGGTTTTCAAGTACGGTTGTCCAGTTTTCACCGTCAACACTAACTTGAATATCAAATTTAGATTGACGCTCATTACCTTTGCTAAATGATGCTTGAACAGCGTCAAACTCTTGCACTGAACCATAATCCAACATGGCCCATTCGCCGTCACCTGCAGAAGACCAACGGGTTGTTAAGTCTTGGTCAAACAAACGATCAGGGCCGTTACCATCGTGGCTACTAGCGGTCATAGCAACCGGTGTTAGGATAGCTTCACCGGTCTCTTTGTTATTTGGAAAATCTGCTGTAGGCGTGCTTGTGCTTGCACAGCCAACCGCAAGTAAAATAGAAGAAGCGAGTAAGGTTTTTAGAGTGATTTGTTTCATATTTAATCCATTATTATAATACAAAGACAGCGTTCGTAAGTGAAAGCTAAATCAGCAAACACGAGCTATAAGGCAATTCCTCTCTCAGTATTTGCGATAACACAAAAATATTACGTAATCTTATAATACAAATAAAACATTTCATTGAATAAATGAGACTAGGAACACTTTCCGATCTGCCATACTTTAACTGGATCACACTTCCTATTGATAAAAGACAATATATATAAATTAGGAATACAAAATAGGCTAGCAAGCCGAAGAACAACCACGTTGAAACGACAAGTTTTGAACTCAATGAACCCGATTTTTCATCAATAAAAACAAGCAATCACCTCCCCTTCCAGAAAACAAAAAGACCACCTTGTTAGAAACAAATGTGGCCTTTAGATATCAGTTATAACTATTCAAGCATCAGTGATGGTATTCAAGTTCCGGGATACTCAATAGTGTGTGGATCTAAGAGCGCTAAAGCTCACATCAAACACCTCACCGGCATAATCGCTATCAGGCTTAAATTGAGGGTAGATACCCGCTTTGAAATAGAATGCAATGTCTGTCGATGTCCAATCTGACGTCAATAAAACCGTCTCTCCATCTTTGTCTTGATAGTCTTCCCCCCAAGCAATCATGTGCGATACCGTATTAGTTCCATCTGAATCATGAGTCGCCAGATAAACACCATTTTGGTTAGCGCGAATCGTATATCGCCACTCTTCGCTGGCCGAGTAAGTACCTAACTCAACACTGAACGGTTCACAATAATCGCAGTCTTGATTATTACGCTCAAAGTCCGAGTTCAATATGACTCGCACTGGCTTACCCTCTCCTTCCCACAGCAACTTGACCAAGGCTTGATTGATCTTCCAACCGTGAATTTGCCCAAGCACCACTTTCGGGTCTTGGTTATTGATATTCGGGTAGTCTTCAATTCGTAAACTTGCGGTTAGCTCGTGACTGGTAGCGTTCGTTCTAGTGTCGTTCAAATACCAACTTGTATCTTCATCGCTAGTACTGCAATCCGGTTGAGCACTGCTTTGATACAACTCCCTGAACTCAGAGCGAATATAGCTAGAGTTTTGGGTAGAAGTGCCATATCCCATATCCGCTCTAAAGTGCATTCTTCCTTCATCTGTGTTGAAGTAAGAAAGGTTGATATCGCTGTGGTACACATCGCTGTCATTTGAAAGAAGATCTTTGCTCGATTCACAACGCTCCGGTTCTAATTCAGCAGCACTGTCACCACCAGATCCATACCAAGTGTCTTTACTCGCGGGAATGGTCAGCTTCCAATCATTAATGTCCCAATCGTTTGAACCATTAATTTGAGTCGTGGTGTATCTCAAGGCCTGATAGTAAGCGGTCGCTTCACCATTTTCGAACTGGTTGTAGATACCCGCTTTGAAGTAACTCAATAGTTGCTGCCAATACGCGACATCTTGATTCACTTTTATTTCGTCATTCACTTTGATCGACAGTGTGTTTTCATAAACAGAAAGATCAAACTTGGTAAAACTATCCAGTTCCGCCTCTCCTAAATCGTAGCGATCGTACGAAGTGGCATAACAATCCGTAGAGTCAGCAGCACTGCTACAGTCAATCGCATTGTTCTTCATGACCGCCCAATAATGTCCCGTGAGGCCTTCCCTCTCTTGCTCCCACACCACACGTAATAACGGATGAGGAATGTAACCTGTGCCATTCGCGTCAGTGCCCTTATTGTGTATCTGTAGCAACGTAACTTCATCGTGATCAGCGGGTGAACTCGCCATTGCATGTTCGATATCAGGTAAGCTTATTTCCGCATACAGGCTTCGTCTTACACCAGTTTCATTGATATCAAAGTTTTCTCCCTCACGAACCTCTGAACGCATCTTATAGTTCGCCATTTTGAAAATTAGGTTTTCCGTCTCTTTATCCGCGTAAAAATAATCACTGATGTAGCCATCGAAATCCCCATCTTTAACTTCAGAAGTTTTATTACCCTGTGTGCCGTTAGGATCCGATACCTGAAGGTCAGAACTCGAGAGGATGTTTTGATACTTAGCAATATCATAAGGCGCAACAACGCCATAGGACGATCCTGGATTGGTGTTATCAGAAGATTCACTACTATCACTTGAGCTGCTTCCACCGCAGCCGTATGTGAGCGAAGCGAGCGCAACGATGATGATTGGCTTATTCACATTTATCTCACTTATCCATAAGAGTAGAGTGATAATGTATATTTGTACTATTTTATGTCAATTGTGAGTTTATCAGAATGTGAGATGCGACAGATGAAGTTATATGAGTAGATTTCACGTAGGGTTTGAGACAAAAACAACGCAGAAAGGCCACTCCAAACTCGAAAGTTATTGAGTGGCTCTTTGACTAAAAATAAAATTTAAAATACTGATTTTTAAATATTATTTATGGAAGCAATTAAACTTTAAAACTGCTCATCAGTTCACTGACGCTGCCATTCAGTGTTTTGATCTCTGCCGACTCTGTCAGTTGATCTTGGCTTAGCTTATTGAGCTCTTCGACGAAGCTTTCAATCTTGTGCATGTTCTTAGCGATACTTTGAATGAGGGCATTCTGCTCGACAGAAGAGCCAGAAATATCATTATTGAAACGACTCACGGTTTCCATCTGTTCCGTTAGCTTCGCCAGCATGTTAACGGCTTGAACCACTTGAGCACGAGTCATCTCGCAATTGCTCTTCGTTAACTCAATCGATTTAACCAAGCCATCCGATTTAGACTGCAACCCAGATAGCGCCTCTTCTATTTCAGAGGTACTGATTTGAGTTCGGTTTGCTAGCGCACGGACTTCATCAGCCACCACAGCAAAACCTCGACCATGCTCGCCTGCTCTTGCCGCCTCTATAGATGCATTCAATGCCAGTAAGTTGGTTTGTTCAGCAATGCCGCCAATCACAGACACAATCGACTGTATGCTCTGTGTTTCGTTGGCCATAGAGCGAATATCATCAGACGTCGTACCGACTTGCTTCTCAAGATCACTGATGTACGTTTCTGTCACTGTATTGATTTGCTTAGTCTCATCGCTAAACACAGCGGCATCTCGTGCTGCATCTGCCGCTGACTGTGAGTTCTTTTCCACTTCATTTGATGCTTCAGACAAACCATTAATCGCTGAGACCACTTGAACGGTTTCATCAGTATGGACTTTCAATACATCGCTGGTTTCTTTACAACCTTCTCGAATGCTTAATACCTTGGTATCGAGATCCGAGTTCTTGAATTTTACATCTTTAACCATTTCTTGCAGGCCAATGATAAACAAATTGATGTCTTTGGCGATGTGTCCTAGGTCGTCATTGCCTTTCTCAGCAAGCCTTTGAGTCAAATCGCCATTACCTTGAGAAAGGTCATGAACGATTTTGCGCAGTGACACGATTGGGCGGTAAAAACGATTCAGAAGTAAAATCATCAATATCACCGAACCGAATACACAGGCGACAATCAGCATTCGCGTATTCGACATCACACCATTCAACTGATTTAACGCTAACTCAGGATCGATACTGGAAATCATGAACCATTCTTTTTGACTGCCAATATCCACCTTCTTAGCCATCAAGATTCTTGGATTGCCATCAATCACACCTTCAATGAACTGGTCAGGCAGTTCAATTGCACTGCTTAGTTTCATCAAGGCATCAGCAGAGAAGATATTGGTTTGCGGAAGCACGTTCTCTATTGTGGAAGCAACAACCATTCCTCTCTCATCCACGATGATACCTTTTGCTTCGTAGATGCTATCTAACTGTTTAAGCTGTGCTTCCAAATCATCAAAGCGAATATCGGCCATGATCACGCGATCTTGGTATGAGTACGTCACACCAATCATAGGCACTTGAGTACTCTTAGTGAAAAACAGATCACTAAAAGATAAACCTGATTTCAATTTTGCCTGTTGATACCAAGGGCGAGTTGTTGGGTTGTATTTTTCTTTGATTCCAACACCGTTAGGGAAAGATTCTGACGGACGAGAAGTATAAGAACGGCCGTCGTCAAAACCCACTACAATTTTATCAATGCCACCGAGCTTGGCGGCGTAATGCATAAGCGCTTCATTAGGCACTTGATATGGGGATTTCATGAACTCTTGTGCAACGGAATTGACGGTATCTATGGTGCGCTGGACGGTACTTTCTATTTGATTAATTTCTATCGTTAGCGAGTGGTCAATCTCGTTATAAATCGTTTGGTTTACCTGGTCTGTTGCTAAGTCAAGCGTAAACCAGTTCGTAAATGCCAATGCACTAGAACTGACGATCGCTACCATTAAAATCAATTTTCCTTTAAACCCTAGAGACAATTTTGAATTCATAAAACTCATCATCCATATCAACCTATATCTATTATTTTCATCCGAATGAAATGGTCATTTTTAAGATTTTCGAAGATACGGGAAGCGAAACTTGTTCATGCCGATCCATCGTCACAACCATCGATTTAATTAATATTGTATGTTTAATTAACTGCGCTTTCTGTGAGCGATATTGATATATGAAAACTGGCTAAAACCACCCTGTGACATAGGTATCATTTATGAGTCTGGACTTTTAACGCGATTGGGAAAGAATAAGTAAATCACTAAAAATGATCGACTTTTGAATAACAGAACAACAACTTCGCCGATAATGCCTCTACTTAAATTATTCATATCAATCTCGATTCGCTGACTAGAAAAGTGAGCATTAAATCACATTTTCACTAACCAACCATTCACTAAAGGCATTCAATCTCTAGATTTATTTGTAATACAATAACCCCTAATGTATGGTGTATTTGAATCATAACTTAAGTTCTTTCTGGATGCTTTTGTGCAATTCAAAGTGGTAATTGAAGCAACTCGCTTTAAGGTCATTGAACACGTTTAATGCAGAAACTGTCGGGGGATCTCGTTAATCGTTATTTCACTTATCTTGTTCATTGGTTTTTCCAGACGGCTAGTCCGAATACGCCCACACAGTCACCAGCTGTATGGGCTTTTTTTTGCTTTGTGATTATTGCTTCGGATTTTGGTTATCGATCTACGCTACAAACTATCGCGCAGTAGTGACGGTATTAGAGATTTGAGCATAGAGAATCAGCTGATGCCTAACAAAGCGCGTCTAGAACAAAGAATTTCTGGAGGCGTTGAGTGTTAGCAAGCAGCTTTGCAGCATTGAAAATCGAGATTAAATGAAAGTCGAAACAGGTAGAGTTTTGATTAGATAGAACAACAGGAAGCAAAAAAGTAGAGCTAGAAGAATAATACAGATGGTTGCGGCTTTACGAAAAAGAGTGAAACTGTGGGAGTAAGCTGGGAATTGTAGTTGCAGATAAAGCGGAATTTGAGATAAAACGGGCTTGTAAATAAGACCTGGTGTAGATAAAAACGAACCTCGCTGAGGTATCGCCGCCTAAAAGACAGGCAATACCCTAGCGAGGTCGTACGTCGATTACTTCTCTAGTTTAGCGAAGTAGTCGAAGATTACTGGTACATCGTTGTTACCCATGCCTGCATCAACAGCAGCTTGTAGGCTTGTTGCAGTACCTTGAGCGATTAGAGACTCAGTACCTAGCTCTTCACAAAGAGCAAGGAAGTAACCAAGGTCTTTGTTAGCGTTAGCAACAGAGAAACCTAGCTTCTCTTCGCCGTCTACTGCGTAGAACTTACAGAATTGCATGAACGGAGAGTTAGATGGACCTGCAGACATGATGTCAAACAGTTGTTGGCCATCAACACCAGCGCGTTGAGCAACAGCGAAAGCTTGAGACATAGTTGCAACAGTCGTCATGCCCATGAAGTTGTTTACAAGCTTAGTTACGTGACCAGAACCTAGAGCGCCTAGGTGGAATACGTTTTCGCCTTGCTCTTCAAGAACAGGTTTAACTTTGTTGAAAGTTTCCATGTCGCCAGCAGCCATGATGTTCAGAAGACCATCTTTAGCATGTGCAGGAGTACGACCTAGAGGTGCGTCGATCATGCCCGCGCCTTTTTCAGCAAGAGCTGCGCCGATTTTCTTAGTAGAAGCTGGGATAGAAGTACCGAAGTCTACTAGTACTGCGCCTTCTTTGATGCCCGCTAGAACGCCGTCTTCGCCGTAAACGATTTTTTCAACAACAGCTGAAGTCGTAAGACAAAACTGAACGATGTCACTTGCAGCAGCTAGTTCTTTAGCAGAAGTGAATGCAGTCGCATTGCCGCGATCTGTAACGCGAGCAACAGCTTCAGCGCTTAGATCCATTACGTTTACGTGGTAGCCGCGCTTTTGTAGGTTTTCAACCATGTTGCCGCCCATAAGACCTAGGCCAATGAAACCGATTACAGGTTTAGTCATGTTCAAACTCCAAATATAGTATTGTATGATTATATACTCATTATAATAACTACGTCTTTCTCGTTACGCAATAGTTTTAGGGCATTGATTTGATGGTTCGATGCAAGTTGTGACGGGGGTTCACTTTACGAGAAAATATGGGTCACGCTTTGTACTTACAGGAACTATTTGCCACTTTAAAAACCGTCTATTGATGAAATAACGTACGTTAAATGTCATACGATTAGTAAGAACAAGCTACGCCTTTACCTATGTATAGTTCATTACCTATGTATAGTTCACTACTCCCTTACTCAGCCAGTGATAAGACTGTTCACGGAAAAGTAAGTTATAACAATTTCTAGGAAACAGGCGTTGGCGCCCTATTCTTCTAACAGAGCGATACATGCGAGTCTCTTATACGACTCCCGCACATGTCATTCAGCATAGTGGCTAAGTACATACCCGGTCTTTGTGTGCATCAGTGTTCAAATTCAGCCCTGAGCCACTGACTTAGCATCGAGAAGCTATTTATCTCTGGCCAATCAAGTTTTCTTTCAACCTGATGGGTTTGCTAACTTATCTAACTCTTCCAACCAACTAACTAGACAAACAAAAAAACTCCGAGCTTTCACTCGGAGTTTTAATATCTAGCTTCTGTTACTTCAGCGGATTACAGTTCGATTGAAACCGTTTCACCGTCAACATTGAGCAGTAGCGTGTTGCCTTCAAGCTTATGAGACACTTCAACTTGCTCGCCTTCATTCTTATTAGGAACGAGAAGCGTCAAGATGTTGTGCTCTTTCGATGGCTTGAATTCCACTTCAACATGACGGTGGATCTCAAGATCTTTAAACTCGTATGGGTCAACTTCGCCGAAGCCTTCAACGTTCTTAACTGAAGTGATGTTATCAGCAGACTCGTTGATGAAGTTTACGTCTAGGTGAGCAACTTCGCCACGGATAGTGAAAGACTTGTCTGCCACTTCGTTTGCGAAAGTTGTGTGCATTAGCCAAGTCATGTCTTTCTCTTCAGAAAGCGTTGCTTTGTCTTGCATTACGAATACTTTACCTTGAACGAACCAGACTTTACGCTTGTAATATTCAATTTCAGGAACGAAGTACTTGTAAGATGCCGTTGCATCACCTTCAACCATCTTCACATCAGATTCAGTGTCGAAGTCAGAGATAGTGCCGCCCGCTTCGATACAGAAGCGATCTTGGTGGTTTTCGTAGCCTGTGTTCTTGTTCTCTCCGTACTGACCTTTACCACCAAATAGTGGAAGGTTTTTAGAGAACGTTTGACGACGCCACTTAGTGTGCATGTCTACACCGAAACCACCGTAGTAACCTGTTACTGACGCTAGCGTTTCACCGAATGCGTGCAACGTAAATGCGTTTTGGTCACCGTGAGAGTGACTGATTGAGCCAAACGGAGAACATTTGAATACCATGTGAATATGGTTATCACGCTCAGTCATCTTGTTATGGAATGCAGCCCAACCCGTGATTGGGAATACTTTCAAAAGTGGATCGTTCGATGGTGCTTTCTCTTCAGGTGCATCCCAAAGGAAGTTAAAACGAAGATCGTCGTAACCGAAGTCCCACCAACCAAAGTTGTAGAATTTGGTGTGTGCTTCAGTGTCACGGCCTTTCAGTTGATTGTAGTACCAAACGTACTCAGGCTTCTGATTAACACCCGCGTAATGCTTGATGTTGTAAGCCAGTTTTAAACCTGGGAAATCACCGATTGAAGACTGGTCACAGAAGCTCGCGCGCTTAGAGTGAACAGGCATACAGTAAAGTGGGAAGTCACCTGTGTTTTCGTAGAATGTTTTGTTGAACATGTCTACGCCACAGTATGCTTTCAATAGATCGAATGCTTCGCCTAGGAATGCAGTTTGTGTGTTCCAGTAGTCTGGACCTTCAGCCCAACCGCCGTCTACACCGCCCCATGGTGGGTAGTGTACTGCGTAGTATTCTAGCGCGTAAGCAATGTACTCGCCTGCTTTCGGGTGATCGTGGTAAAGCGCGATACACGTTGGGATGATAGCAGAAGAGATAGAACGAACACCGTGGCTGTTTAGTGGGTTGTTCAATAGATCAACCGTCACTTTCAGGTGGTGCATGATTTCGTCTAGACGTTCAATCAAAGCATCTTGAACTTGCTGACGTTCTTCATCTGTGAAGTAGCCGTGTAGCCAGTCGTAACCCCAAGCCATAGCAGCGATGACACGGAAAGCCGCTTCATCGTTATAACCACGAGAAGTCACGCCTTCTGGATCGTACGTAGACAGTTTTAGAGTCCAAGCTTTTGCTTTAGCAATTAGCGCTTCGTCTTCTTTTACAACACCAGCAATCGCTAGGTTACGTGTCGCGTTCAGTGCCATTTGGCAATCAACGTACATTTGACGCCAGTAAGGACGCCATAAAGAAGCTTTACCTACCGTCTCAGCTGGGTACGCTTGAGGCTCTTCAAAAGGAGCTGTCTCAAGGAACTTAACTGTAGAGTTGTTGTAGAAATCGTCAAACATGCAGTGAGCTTCATCAGCTTTCACTTTCGCTTTGAATTCTTCTAACTGATCAGCTTGAACAAGAAGACGCGGACGTGCTTCGCTCAAGGTGTCTAGGAATGATAGGTCGAAGTCACGTGTTTGAACTTCGATAGGGAGTAGGTCTACAAGATTACCTGCTGAAGTATCGTTTTCCAGCTTCATCTTCCTGATTGCATCAAGAGATTTTTGGTCGCTCATTCTAACTCACTTATTTTTCAAGTTGATTGAAAGGAATTAGCAATAATATACGTCTTATTGTAGGACAATTGAATGTATTTCGATTCAATCGTACAATTTTTTACAGTTTTCGTGATTTAGGTCTGATGTTGTAAGGCTGACACGTTTACTCGCTTCACAAAGCAAAAATGCGACGCCCTTTCGAGTCGTCGCATTCTATCTAAGTGTTCGCTATATATTAGCTTTCAGTTACAACTTTAGCTTGCTTGCCGCCGTCATCGACCGCTTTCACAAGTAGAATACCGACACCACCCACTATCACACCACATAGGATGAAGACTAAACGCCCCCACATTGGGTTAGTCAGAAGAGCCATCAGCATAATACCAACACCCGCTACCGCAATCAGTTTACCAAGCATTTGACGTTGTTTGTTATCCAACACTTTTTGCTCTGCCGATTCAGCGACTAATGGTGTTTCTAAGTTGCCAAAGAACTTATCAACATCCGCTTGACGTTCTTTTGATAGAGGCTTGTAGAACATTGTAGATAGTACGAAGAAGCCACCGGTTAGCGTGATGTGAGCAATGAGACCTATCGCAACTTTAACATCAGACCATTCACGTCCTGTTAGAGTATCAAGACCAAACACCGCTGCTACCATCTCTGCGTCGATAACAAAACCAACTACATAAGATACGATACCACCAACAACTAGCGTACCCCAACCAGCCCAGTCCGGAGTCTTCTTAATAAAGAAGCCAAGGAATGCAGGAATCGTCATAGGGAAACCGATTAACGCACCTACGTACATCATCGTATCAAACAGGCTCAAACCTTTAAGCGAGTTGATGAACTGTGCGATAAGGATAATAGCGAAGCCAAATACCGCTGAAGTAATTTTAGATACGGTTACTAGCTCTTTCTCAGATGCTTGACCTTTACGAACGATTGTTTCGTAGAAGTTCTTAACGAAGATACCTGAGTTACGGTTTAGACCAGAATCCATTGAAGACATTGTCGCGGCAAACATCGCGGCAACTAATAGACCAACCATACCTGCTGGCATGTATTCTTGTACAAAGTATAGGTAAGCAAAGTCACCCGCTTTTTTACCTGCATTCGGGTAAGCCGCTGATAAATCAACACCTTGGCCTGCAATGAACCAAGAAGGCATGAACCAAATAAACACGCCACACAACATCAACACACAAGCAAGCAGTGCAGCTTTCTTAGCGTTCTTTGAGTCTTTAGCCGCTAGGTAACGGTAAGAGTTAAGCATGTTGTTAGTAATAGAGAACTGCTTAACGAAGATGAAGAATGCCCAAATCGTGAAGATGCTTAGGTAGTTGATGTTGTTGCCCCAAAGGAACGAACCACCATCTTGTACTGGGAAGTTGTTAACAATCTCACCAACACCGCCACCTTGAACAACCGCTACAACCGCACAAGTTACCGTTACCGCCATGATGATAACCATCTGCATGAAGTCAGATGCGATTACCGCCCATGAACCACCTGTTACCGACATTGCCAATACCACTAGGCCAGTCACCCAGATAGTCATGTTCATGTCGAAACCGAAGATACCCGAAGCGATGATTGCCAATGCGTTTAACCACACACCCGCAGATACCACTGAGTTCGGCATTGAAGACCAAGTGAATACTTGTTCGTTGGTTGCGCCGAAACGCATACGAATCGCTTCAATTACGGTAACAACACGAAGTTGGCGGAATTTCGGCGCGAAGTATGCGTAGTTCATGAAGTAACCAAATGCGTTGGCTACGAAAATGACCGCAACAGCAAAACCATCGTTATACGCTTTACCTGCCGCACCGGTGAATGTCCATGCACTAAACTGGGTCATAAAGGCGGTTGCACCAACCATCCACCACAACATGTTACCGCCCCCGCGGAAGTAGTCACTAGTAGTACTTGTAAATGTTCTAAACATCCAACCTATCGCAATCAAGAATAGGAAATAAATGCCGACAATAATCGTGTTGAGTTCCATCGTGTATCCTTTGTCCGTTATAATTTGTTACGAGGACTATAGGAAATTCGACTATTTATTTGTAGTACAATAATCCAAATAAGTGATGGTGATCTTATTTTGATTGATTAAGTTAATTATATATATGACATAGGATGGAATATGGCCAATTCATCAAGGCAATTACTGATATTTTAGATAAAAATTTCACACCTAAAAAAAACAAACAAAATAATGATTTAAAATCAGACACTTACACTAAACAGTGAGACTTTACGCACTAAATTAAAAATGCAACCAAATACATATAAATATAAAATCCTCAAAAATAATCAAAGCCAAGCTAAAGGACAATCAAGACCATTAATCACACAATAAACCAGTGTTTTTTAAAAAATTGACAAGTTAATCTAGTTAGAATTCAATTCAAATTTGTGTAGTGCTCTTATCTTTAGATCTAAATACAAATGGATGAGAAATCACCTCAATCGAATGATTATTTTGACCATATCCTGATGAGTTAGGAGAGGAAATTTAACATGCTGTCTCTGAGAGTGATAAAGAGAGCGTGCAAAGATTAGGGGGTATTGAGCAACCTGAATAGCTTAAGAAATATGGGAAAATGATTGAACCAAAACAGTGCAACACACTTCCTAAAAACAAACAGATTGGTTCGCTTACATGTTCGTATGTACCCCATTGTTTTATAGGATGCTCTATTATCACGCCAAAATTTTCGCCCATATGAATGAATAGAACGGTGACCATATGATGATGAGTTTATATCTAATAAATCAGACAAAATAAGCTGGCGCTGAGTGCATTTATTTCCAGCTCAATAAAAGACCAGAATCACACTATTTTTGAAACAATACGGTTAAAACAAGATCGAAGTCTAGTTAGAAGACTTCCGGTTGTGATCGCTCCGCGCTTCCAAGCTTTCGTTAATTGAAGAATTATTGTCATACAATATTCTATATATCTAACCAGACATAAGGACATGTGGCATGCGCTCAATGAAAGATATCACTCAAGACGCTATCGATATCGTTAAACCCTCTATCGACAAGCTGTTTGAAAGAACCAATAGAAAAGAACTGCATATTGTCGTTATGAATCCACATCTCAAGCCTTGGGAAGCCTCTTTTGAAGATGCCATTCTTTATGAAGAGTCTTTAGGAACCCCTGATAACTGGACTATCAAGTTTGATCACCTTGCTCGTAAGAAAGCTCAGCAAGCATGGCGAGAATCGACAAGCAACCTAACACTTCATTCCCAACATCCATCTTCATTACGTGACGAAGACTTACTGTTTTATGGTTCGTTTGTTTACGGAAACGTGGTTGTTGCCTGCAGTGGCGTACAACAATGGTATGACATGCTGATCAGTGGCTGGATAGCGGTAGCTATTGAACAGCTAGCAATGCACGAATACCAAACAGAAAAAGCAGAAAACCCTACAAAAACATATCGCTAATAATTAGAAACAGAAGGAACTTACTATGAGTAAATTATTGAAATCCATCATGTTGGCAGCCGGCATACTTGTTTCTGCAACGTCGATTGCAGCAGACTACCCGAGCAAAAACATTCGCTTAGTTGTCCCATTTGGCGCGGGCGGCGGTACCGATGCCGTTGGCCGTACCCTTGCAAATAGTGCGAAAGACATTCTAGGACAAAACATTTCAATCATGAACCGTACGGGTGGTGCTGGCGCCGTTGGTATGAGCTTTGGAGCTCAGCAGCGTGCTGATGGTTACACATTAACAGTAGTAACACGTGAAATCGCTTCGCTTCCTCAAATGGGTTTGATGCGCCATACCGCAGACGATTTTAGACTCATTCGCTTAGTTAACCTCGACCCAGCGGTCGTATTGGTTGCAGCCGATAGCCCATACAACACCATCAATGATCTGATTAAAGAAGCCAAAGAAAAACCAGGCAGCGTGAAATTTGCTTCAACCGCTGCGCCAAACTTCTACTTAATGTCTCTTGAAAAAGACCAAGATATTAAACTCAACGCTATCCCTTACAACGGTGCATCTGAAGCAATTCCTGCAGTACTCGGCCACCACACAGACGTAACCATGGTGACACCGGGTGAAGCCATCGCTCAGCTTCGTTCAGGCCAACTAAAAGCATTAGGTGTCATGTCAGAAGAACGTATTCAATACATTCCCGATGTCCCTACTTTGAAAGAGCAAGGTATTGATGTAGTCACAGGAACATGGCGTGGTATCGGCGCTCCAAAAGATACGCCGGATGCAGTCATCGAGAAACTGGGTGCTGCATTTGATGAAGCAATGGCAAGTGAAGAGTTCAAGTCTTTCATGGCAAAAGGCGCAATGACTATCCACAACCTTGACGATAAAGCCTTCACTGCATTCGTTGCAGAAGATACAAAATCGCTTACTGAACTCATTCAATAACATTCATCCAGAGGCACAACGATCAGTTGTGCCTTTTTTATCGGTCTGTACCTTTCCCTTGCTTTACTTTTTAGGGGTAAATTCTATGTCTAACGCCAACTTAAATCGGAATGTCGTTTTCCCTTCCATAATCATCATATTGAGCGCAATAGCACTCGCGTTGATTACTCAGTTTGATCGTCCGATGTATCAAGATGCAAGTGTTGATGCAAAATTCTTCCCGATGATGATTGTGATTGCTCAGATTGCTATCTGCATTGTTCTCATCATTCAACACAAACTCAAAGGCGTCTCAGAACAACAAGAACCGATGATAAGCAAGATGTCTATCTTCGGCGTTGCTTTTCTTATCGGATACGCATTACTCATCAGTGTGGTTGGCTACCTTTACGCGAGTTTGATTGCATTTATGTTCTACCTCGTTTACTTCAAAGTTAAGAAGCCAATCTACTACGTTGTCGCCGTTGTCTTTGTTTTTGCGGTTTACTATTTGTTTGGCGAGGTGTTCTACATCGCGCTTCCTGAAGCAACCTGGTCATAGGAGGTCATAATGTTTGAATATCTAATCGATGGTCTCGCTACCGCTGTTAGTTTTGCAGTGCTTCCTGTCCTTGTTTTTGGCGTACTGGGCGGCGTTATTTTAGGCGCACTACCCGGCCTAACGGCGACGATGGGCGTCGCGATTCTCCTGCCGTTTACCTTTGGCATGGAACCGACGTCAGCCCTCGTGATGTTAATTGGTGTATACATTGGTGGCATTTACGGTGGTTCAATTGCCGCAATACTGCTTAAAACGCCAGGAACACCAGCGTCTGCAGCAAGTGTACTCGACGGCCACACCATGGCTGTTAGAGGGCAAGCAGCAAGAGCATTAAGTATTTCGGCTGTTGCTTCATTTATTGGCGGGTTACTCAGTACTATCGTCCTTATTGCCATTGCACCTAAACTGGCAACCTTTGCACTGCGTTTTAATGCACCAGAGTACTTCGCACTTGCTCTGTTTGGTTTAACTATCATTGCGAGCGTTTCTTCGAACAACATCTTTAAAGGGTTACTTGCGGGTACGATTGGACTACTGGTATCGACCGTTGGGCTCGACCCAATCAGCAGTGTGCCAAGATTTACTTTTGACATCATGGATCTCTACAGCGGAATCAACGTCATCCCTGTTTTGATTGGTCTGTTCGCTCTATCTGAAGCATTAAACCAACTAGAGAAACTGTTCTCTGAGAAAAAAGTCGTCGCGCCGAAGTTTGACCACAAATTATTGAGCAAAGGCGACCTTAAAGAAATGCTACCAACCGCAATAAAAAGTGGTTTGATGGGAACAACCATCGGTTCTGTACCGGGGGCTGGTGCTGATATTTCAGCATTCGTTTGTTACAACGAAGCCAAGCGTTCATCGAAAAAACCAGAAGAGTTTGGTAAAGGATCAGTTCGAGGTCTAGCAGCAGCCGAATCTGGAAACAACGGTGTAACGGGTGGTTCGTTAGTTCCATTGTTAACACTTGGCGTTCCGGGGGATGCTGTGGCAGCGGTTCTTCTGGGCGCACTGATTGTTCAAGGTTTAACACCGGGGCCTCTGCTGTTTGCCCAAAACCCAGAAGTGGTTTATGGCGTATTCAGCTCGATGTTGGTTGCTAACCTTGTGATGCTAGTGATTGGCTTATTGGGTATTCGTTTCTTCTGCCGCATCATTGAAGTACCCAAGATCATCATGATCCCAATTATTGTCTTCTTGTCGATCGTTGGTGCTTACGCGATTAACAACTCGATGTTTGATGTGGGTATTGCGATCGGTTTCGGTCTGTTGGGCTTTATCTTAACTAAACTGGATATTCCGTCTTCGCCAATTCTGCTTGCGATCATTTTAGGGCCAATGGCAGAAACAAATCTGAGGAAATCACTGCTGATGTACGATGGCAGTTGGTCTTTCCTTTATGAGCGCCCTATTGCACTCGCGTTTATCGTGTTGGCTGTATTCTCTGTTTATTCAACGTTAAAAATGAAGAAGAAGCAGAAACAAAAGGAAACTGAACAATGTCCATAGTTGACGGCTTGTTCAATGGATAGCGGTTAAGGCACAGCATTTAGCTTATTAGCTATAACCTGTAACCTGTAACCTGTAACCTGTAACCTGTAACCTTAAAAAACCAAAGCCAGAGACCTAAGTCTCTGGCTTTTTCGTACACAATAAACAATCAATTTCTGTAAAAGACAGACAATAAAAAAGGCATGCACTTGGCATACCTTTTTAAGTCGTTTATCTGAACGTGAGGCTGTTCATCTCAATGTGAGATGGCTCAGATGTACTTTAAATCGTTTCTATTACGCAGTCGCCAAACGGTGGTTAGCATCTTGCAAGTGAGCTGCAGACACGACTCTCGCCTTGTCACTGTCACCCGCCATGATAGCTTCATAGATTCTACGGTGTTCATTGATACATGTGCTTCCCTCTTCAGAAGAGTGCACAATGAAGTTAATGAACATGGTTGTCAGAATGTTGCCAAATGGCAAGTAGAAGTCGTTACCGGTCGCGTTGAAGATCAAGCTATGGAAACGAGTATCAATGTCTGTCCAACGCTCTTGGTCAAACACTTCTGCTTCATCCACTTCTACCATTTTTTGGAAGATCTCTGAAAGCTCGATACGTTGCTCAGCCGTCGCAAATTTTGCCGCCAGTGCACACGCTTCAGGTTCAATCGCACGGCGAAGACCTAAGAACTGTGAACAGAATTGGTCTACGTCGGTTAGACCGTCCATCCATTCAATCAGTTGAGGATCAAGGAAGTTCCAGTATGCGCGGTCGACTACACGAGTACCGATTTTCGGGCGGGACTCTAACAGACCTTTAGAGGTCAATAGTTTAACAGCTTCGCGAAGTGCCGTTCGGCTGATACCAAACTGTTCACACAACGCCATTTCACCAGGAATAATAGAACCTTGTGGCAGTTCGCCAGACAAGATTCCACGAGCGATTTCACGAGCTACTTGCACGTGCAGGCTGCGCTTCGAGCCCGAAATTGAATTAAAAGTGGTAACCATAAGTTCACTTATTTTATATGTTATGTTTATGTATTATTTAAGGATCACTATAACAGTATTTCAACCTACAGCCAATTGAGTAAAATCCAAACGAATCACAGGCTATTAATTTAGTCGCCTAATCAAACACTTAGAAAGTATCTAATTCCACTCTGCTAGAAACATTATGTTACACCATTCATAAATCCGTCATCAAAAAGCATCGGTTCTGTCATCCTCGATTCCTATACTTCCTTCCAACAAATCACTCAATTGGACTGACATAATGAAACCGACAAAAACAAATCTCACGCTTAAAAGCGCTATTACTGCTGCGCTGATTTTTTCTGGTTCTGCATTAGCGATGGATACGCGATACGAAGACCGCTCTGGTAACTTGGTCGCCGATGTACCTCAAGATAAATCACAATGGGTGGACCCAAACACGCTAATTTTTGCTTACACGCCAGTTGAAGATCCAGCAGTATACGCTGATGTGTGGAGCGAGTTTTTGAGCCACCTTGAAAAAACAACGGAAAAAACGGTTCGTT